>PXBF01000197.1 GCA_003567005.1 PVC group bacterium | reverse complement strand
GCTGAAATATTTGCCTATTCTAGGGCTTATTCGAATGCGAAGTTATACCTGTTAAGGAGAGCGTTCGACTATCATCCCGTCATTGTTGCTAACTCGATCTACGGTCGTTCAACGCTCCCGAGGTTAATCGTAATCATCATGCCTGGTTACGGAATATCACTGGATCATTCGCGGCCAGGCGGCAGGCCCAGAAATTATAGATCAGCAATGTTCAAGGGGCACGGAGAGTTCAATTTGGTGTTCTTGAAAAACGACCACATACTGAAACGCAAACCTAACATTCATTATACTGATACCGTGTCATTAGACAACGGAATGGAGTTCTCCGATGTTGTTAAGCAGCCGGAGCTATACGATGATGTGTTGCGGAGCCTAAGACTGGAGGTGCTATCGGAGGACAACCGGATGTTCAGTCTGCTGGAGCGATATTCGAGTTTTTTGATTGAGGCTCCGCCTGATTATGATTGGGAAGGGAATTTTCCCGGGAAGCGAGCGCAAAATGATCAAGCTACGCGGGAAACGTATATGCTGCCGGCTGCATTCCTGCTGGACTTGCAGGTGATGCTGGAAAGATTATCGCTACATAAAACGGACACGTTTGATGCCATGGATGCGTTCCAGACAGATGATGGCCGTGCCATTTGGGAAATTGTTTTGTCGAAGCTATCGAACGGCAAAGAGTTCCCGCTCCGCCAGCCGGCGCATGTCCGCTTCGATCGGCATCCACCTGTTTTTGCTGACTTTTTCAAGAGCGTTTCCGGTGTTGTGAAAAATGAGGCGGGAAATCCCGTTGCCGGCGCTACCATTGAAATATGGCGAGGCCTACACGCATCTCTTTCGGCGAGGACATCAACTTCGGAGGCCGATGGGGCATTTACTGTCGACATTGATGTTTCGTTTGTAGACGGTGGCTTTCTATATACGCGTAAAAAAGGGAATGCACCGTCTTTTTATGCATTGCCCACCGAGCATGATGACCTACGCAATGTGGAAGTTGTGCTGCAAAAAGGTTTTACTGTGGATTTGCTGTCTGCGATACAAGACCGTGATGTTGCATATAAACTCCCTTCTAATCTTCGTGAGAATGCTGGCGAACACCCAAATACTGGTGCAGCACTTTTGCTACATGTTGATTCAGGGGGGATTGCCTATACGTTATTATCACCAGCATTACGTGATGAGTTCGATGTACAGGAAGCAGCAGCTTTAGGTATTTGGGGCGAATCCATTCTTCTGAATCCCGGCAAATATATTCTTGTATCGGCAGACATCGAGACAGGTAATAGAAGCATGATGCCTTTATTTGAAGTTGAAATCGATGCATCAGGCCAGCCAAGAGTTCGTCCAATTGAGTCACCTGAAAAGTATGAACGAATCCTTGATCGCTTCAGGGATTAGGTTAATGGGGGCATCCGTATCTCGGGGCTTTCGAGGAGGCTGATCGCCGTGCCTATGCGCAAGCCTTGATATCCGGTGAGTCCGACGCGGCCGTGATCCGGCAGGTGGAAGGTGAGCGGGTGATTGGAAGCAGGGCGTTTGCCGAAACCTTGAAAATGGAGCGTGGTCGGCATCGGGTTAAGCGCGGTCGCCCTTATGTAAAGTGTGTTAATTAGTGTGTAAACAACTTATAAACAATATTTTATCTAGAACGTCCCCTTTCTCCCTTTATCTAGAACGTCCCCTTTCTCCCTTTCTCCCCTTTCTCCCCCTCTCAAGAAAAAAATGAGGAGGTTGGATGGGAAAACGGATAAGCTTTGGGCGAGCAGTAGGATCCGAAAATTAGCCGTTGTTCCGTAAAAGAGGCTATGGCAGGAGGGAGCTTGCCATTTCTTATGTGATTGGTACTTTGTTTGCCACATTATGCAGGTAAAGAAAATCAGTTGAGGGTGCAGATATGATTGAGAATTTTGAGGAGCGGTTATCGAAGATGCAGGCGCAGATGAATGAGATGCGGGGGTATCTTTGACGTTGCGGGGCGTGAGGAAATTGTAGCGGAGCTGGAGAAAAAGAGTAGCGATCCGGAATTTTGGAATGATCCAGCGGTGGCACGAAAAGTCATTGCCGAAACGAATCTGCATCGTGCGGTGCTGACCCCTTTTCAGCGTATTGCTACGTTGTTGGAAGACGCGGAATTGTTGCAGACATTGGCTGCGGATGAAGCAGACGAAAAGCAGCAAGCCAAGGCGCTGGATGAGGCTGTAGGGAATCTGGATGAGGCAGAAAAGCAGTTTGGTCGTCTGGAAATGCAGTCATTGTTGAGCGAACGGTTTGACTCGAATAATGCCTATGTGACGGTGCATGCTGGCGCTGGTGGTACCGAGTCCTGCGATTGGGCTGATATGCTTTTGCGGATGTACTCCCGGTATGCCGAGGCGCAGGGCTGGACGGTGTCTGTGCTCGAGTTACAGAGCGGGGATGAAGCCGGGATTAAGCGTGCCACGATCCAAGTCAGTGGTGGCTTTGCTTTTGGAAATATGAAAGCAGAGCGTGGGGTACATCGTTTAGTGCGTATTAGTCCGTTCGATTCCAATAGTCGTCGCCACACCTCATTTGCCGCAGTGGATGTGGTTCCTGAGCTGGATGACGATGTCGATATCGAGATCAACGATGGGGATTTGCGCGTGGATACCTATCGTGCCAGTGGTGCTGGGGGACAGCACGTGAATACGACGGATTCTGCCGTGCGTATTACGCATCTTCCCTCTGGAATTGTGGTGGCCTGTCAGGCTGAGCGGTCACAGCACATGAATCGTGATAAGGCCATGAATATGCTGCGGGCTAAGCTGTATGAGATGCAGCAGGATGAAAAACGCAAGGATCTGGAGAAATTTTACGGTTCCAAGGGTGAAATTGCCTGGGGTAGCCAGATTCGTTCGTATGTCTTGCAGCCTTATACGATGGTGAAGGATCATCGCTGTAATGTGGAAACCTCGAGTGTGCAGAAGGTGCTGGATGGCGATATCCAAATGTTCATTGATGCCTGGCTCAAACAACAAGCCAAGCAGGATGCAGGGGAGTAGGAATTAGGCGTTAGGGCTCTGCTGTTTTTAGACAGAAAGATTCGGACAGAAAGAACTGGTAGGCTTCGGTGATTGTATTTTTTGGGGGAGCGTAAATGGCAATAAGTAGTATGACGGGGTTTGGGCGCGGTTCGGCGACGCGAGATGGATATGCTGTGACCGTGGAAGTGAGTGCCGTGAACCGTAAACAGTTTGATTTGCGGTTGAATTGCTTGCGGTCTCTTTCTGTTCTGGAATCGCAGATCCTGAAAGAGGTTCGCAGCAAGGTTGCACGCGGTGGCATCACCGTGTCCTTGCAGGTGGAGCGGACTGCAGGTGGCGGCATGCTTCCTGAGCTGAATGTCTCTTGTGCCAAGGCATATGCAGATGCGTCTCGTGCATTGGTCACAACGTGCAAGGTGCCAGATACGCTGGGTACGGCTGAATTGCTGCGCATGCCTGGGGTTATGCAAATTGCGAGTGCTGGGGATCCGGACAGTATTGCCGTATGGCCTGCTGTGAACCGTGCGCTGCGGGAAGCGCTATCTGCTTTTCTGGCTATGCGACAGGAAGAAGGGAAAACCCTTTCGAAAGACTTGTCGAAACGTTTGGTTGCCATGCAACGGCTTCATGCGAAAGTGCAGAAACGCGCTCCTCTTGTGGTGAATCATTATCGTGCGGTTTTACAAAAACGTACAGCTTCATTGGGGGAACGTGAAGCGGATACGGGGCTGCGTGATGCTATTGCTAGAGAGGTTGCACTTTTTGCGGATCGTTGTGATATTTCCGAGGAGCAGGTTCGGCTGGATAGTCATATCGAGCAGGCGCAGGCGCATCTGGAATCGAAAAAACCGGTAGGTCGTACGCTGGAATTTTTGTGTCAGGAGATGTTGCGTGAAATCAATACGATGGGATCCAAGGCCAATGACAGGTATGTTGCAAAGTGGGTAGTGGAGCTGAAATCCCAATTGGAAGCTTTACGGGAGCAAGTGCAGAATGTCGAATAATCGAAAGCCTTTACTTCTGGTTTTATCTGCCGCATCCGGCGCCGGCAAAAGTTCTCTATGTCGTGCGCTATTGGCGCGTTGTTCCGACATCGTGTATTCGGTTTCTTGCACCACGCGCGCACCGCGCGGTGGCGAGATCGATGGAAAGAGCTACCATTTCTTGTCGGAAGAAGAATTTCAGCGTCGGGTTGCGTCTGATGATTTCCTGGAATATGCTGAAGTGCATGGCAATTGGTATGGAACATTACGCCAAACGGTTGAAGATGCCATGGTGCAAGGAAACAGCATCGTGATGGATATTGATGTGCAAGGCGCTCGGCAGTTGCGGCAAAGACTGCAACGGCTACCATCGGGCAGTGTGATTCGCAGAGGGTTTGTTGATATTTTTATCCAGGTATCATCGATGGACGAATTGCGTCGTCGTTTGGAGCAGCGTGGAGAAGACACCCCGGAGGTCATTGAGAAGCGCTTGGCCAATGCAGAGCGAGAGATGGCGGCCGTACCGGAGTATCGGTATACGATTGTAAATGATGATTTTGAGCGGGCAGTGGATGCATTGCAGGATATCGTCGAGAAGGAGCAGGCTGTATGAAGGTGCTACTGGGGGTAACAGGATCGATTGCGTGCTACAAGGCTGCTGAATTGGTGCGGCGGTTTATCGGGCGCGAGTGGGAAGTGAAAGTGCTCATGACTGATGGTGCAACCCAGTTTGTTACGCCACTTACGTTCCGGTCGCTTTCGCGTAATCCGGTGTATCTGGAAATGTTTCCGGAGAATGAGGAGTGGCGTCCGGATCATATTACGCTTGGCGAGTGGCCGGATGTGTTTTGCGTGGCGCCTTGTACGGCCAATGTGATGGCAAAATTAGCGCATGGGATTGCGGATGATTTGTTGACATGTACCGCTCTGGCGATGCAGGCTCCTTTGGTGATTGCGCCGGCGATGAATGACCGGATGTGGAATCACCCGGCTACACAGGATAATGCGCGGGTATTGCGCGAACGCGGTGCCACGATTATCGATGTGGGGCAGGGCGATCTGGCCTGTGGTTATGTGGCCACGGGGCGTCTTCCCGATCTGGATACTATCGAGGAATGCCTAGTTGGTTTTGCGGGCTAGCGTGACCTGATTGACCTTTCAGTTTCGACGTTTCTGCGTGTGTTGCTGGGACCGTTGTGCCGTCATTCTTGTCTGCCATTAACAGAGCCATGGGCAGACAGGAATGTCTGCAGCATCTTTTTGCCACCCCCTACTTCGTTGCAAGATAAAGGGGTGCTATTTTTTTCAAAGATTTTCGCTTTGTGGGAGTCAAATGGATATAGGTGTATTGTGTATGCGTCCGATTGGGGCGTTCGAAACGCAACATATGTGAAGGGGCGATGATGAATCGACGTGCTATTATGATAGGGATTTTGTTTGCGGGTTTACTGGTAACGAGCATGCTCTGGGCCGGTGAAAGCGCTTTTTTTCGAATCATCGGTCCTTCGGGAACGCGGATTACAAATCTTTCGATGGATGGTACCTTGGTTTGGACCAATGGTGTGCCGGGGACCAACTCCTTACTCATTCAGCGGACATCCGATTTGCGAGATCCTGATGCTTGGAAAGACTTTGTGCAGGTGGAGGATAGCGAGGAAACTGACGCAGTCCGACTGTTCGATCAGGAAGCTCCGGATGGCATGGTTTTTATCCCCGGTGGGATAAACAGTGGCGTTGATCCGGATGACGGTCCCTATCTCCTGCAAGTTGAGCCCTTTTATATGGATGAGAATCTGGTTGATGCTTCTTTGTGGAACGAGGTTCGTTCCTGGGCTGTTGACCGGGGTTACAGTTTTCATGGATCAGTGTTTGCTAAGGCTACCAACCATCCCGTGGTCAGGGTGCGATGGCATGATGTCGTGAAGTGGTGTAATGCGCGCAGTGAGAAAAATGGTTTAACCCCACTGTACCGGGTGGATGGAGAAGTTTATCGATCTGGAATAGAAAACATTGTACGGCGGATTCCGGGGGTAGGATATCGATTGCCTACCGACATGGAGTGGGAATTTGCAGCTCGCGGAGGTCTGCGTGGTATGCGATTCCCTTGGGGGAATGATATAAATCATGATTATGCCAACTACCGTGCGGGTGGAATGTATGAATATGACACGAGCGGGTATGCCGATTTTACGTATCATCCATCATACTACGATGGGGATCTGCCCTATACCAGTCCGGTTGGTGATTTTCCACCCAATAACTACGGCCTGTATGATATGGCTGGGAACGTCTTGCAATGGTGCTATGATTGGCATCCCAATCACATTGGAGCACAGCGCGTTCTACGAGGGAGTTTTTATGATTCCAACGCGAGTAATGTGCGCTTGCATCGGCGCAGTTTCAACCAACCGGAGTCTATAGGTAATTTTTGGGGCTTCCGAACCGTGCTTTCGCATTCTTCCGAGAGAACGCGTTTTATCGGCCTTAGCGGAAATCTCAATTTTGGTGAGCTTACGATTGGGGATGAGGTCACCCAGGATTTGATCATTGAAAATTATGGTAACCAGGAATTAACGGTAAGTGGAATCAACTTGCCGGATGGATTCTATGGCGACTGGTCGGGTGTCATCGCCTCCTCCAATACACAGGTTGTCGGTATAACATTCTCGCCTGAGCTAGAGCAGGATTATGAGGGTATGCTTGCTGTCGACTCTGATGCAACTGCACTTGGGGGAGCAGGGATGTATCCGGTTTCAGGTGTCGGAATCTCTCCGCCAGAAGGAACGATTAGCCTTGATGGGGATCTTGATTTTGGAGGTGTAATTGTTGGGCAAGAGACATCACGTACCTTGGTGATTGCAAACGTGGGAGGCTCCGATCTTGTCGTTGAGGAAATCAACTTGCCGGAAGCTTTCAGTGGTAATTGGTCGGGAACAATCGAGCCCTTCTCGGAGCAGGAAGTCATCATCACCTTTGAACCTGAGAGTGCGCAGACGTATAGTGGCGATTTAATGGTTGATATTGGCGAGATGCCGGGCGAGAACACGGCTTTCATACATGGATATGGTATCCCATTAGATGTGCCGTCCGGCATGGTGTTTATCCCCGGGGGAGCGAATACGGGTGTTGATCCTGACTATGGGGATTATGATTTATCCGTGAATAGCTTCTATATGGGGGAACATCTTGTCACGAAGGGATTATGGGATAGCGTATATGAATGGGCGTTAGAGAATGGTTATGATTTTGGCGAGTATTGGTACGGTTTGCCAACAGGGCGGGGGAATGCACCGAATCATCCGGTACACTCGATAAGTTGGTATGATGTCCTAAAATGGTGTAATGCGCGTAGCGAGATGGAGGGATTCACACCTGTCTACGAAGTCGATGGTGAAGTGTACCGGACGAATGTTGCCGTCAACATTGTGCAGACGATGGCATCCGGTTACCGCTTGCCCACGAATCCAGAGTGGGAATATGCCGCGCGAGGTGGGGCAAGGGGGCTGCGTTTTCCGTGGGGGAATCAAATCAATCATGATTATGCCAACTATCTGGCGAATGGTTTGGCTTGGGAGTATGATGTGAGTGCGTACCTGACTGACACCTATCATCCAGACTACAATACGGGAGGAAATCCATCCGGCAATGCGGTTTACACAAGTCCTGTGGGAAGTTTCGCTCCCAATGGATATGGTTTATATGATGTCATAGGTAACGTCAGCGAATGGATATTTGCGCCTATTTGGGGACAATCACTACGAAGTGACTTTAGGGGGGGCACTGGTGGGCAAATGCTAGCTTATGCCGTATTGGGTACAAGGGGAACGGCGGCATGGGGGAGGCTATATCTCTAGTAGGCTTCAGGGTCGCATTGTCGCTAAGCATGCCAGAGGAGCGAATTCTGGTGCTGGAGGGAGATTTTGATTTCGGGGAAGTTTCCGTAGGCACTACAGCAGCGCGCGAATTGGCGATTGCCAATAAAGGGAACGCGGATTTGATGGTTAGCGGTTTGAGTCTGCCGGATGGATTCAGTGGTGATTGGTCAGGCGTGATCAGCGCAGGCAGTACGCAAAGCGTGAGTATAACATTTGCCCCGCAGGAAGAACAAAGTTATGCAGGAGAATTGGTGGTCAGCTCTGATGCAACATCCGGTGCGAATACGTTGCCTGTTTCGGCCATTGGCGTTTCTGCTCTCGTTGCAGCTATACAACTTCAGGGGGATCTCAATTATGGGGGTGTGCTTGTCGGGGAAGAAAAAACGCGCGTGCTCTTGATTGAAAATTTCGGGGGCGCAGATCTTGTTGTTGGTGGTATAAGTCTGCCCGAAGGGTTTCGCGGCGATTGGGAGGGTACAATTGGCCCTTCCGGAGAACAAGAGGTGACCATCACTTTCGAACCTGAAGCCACATGGACATATAGTGGTAATTTGGTGGTTGATATTGGCGAGGTGCCGGGCGAGAACACAGCTTTCATACATGGATATGGCATGCCTGCCATTCTGCCTGAAGGCATGGTGTTTGTTCCCGGCGGCACGAATGCGGGAGTGGATCCAGACATTGGAGCGTACAGTCTGACGGTTAATTCTTTTTATATGGACAAATTTCCAGTTACCAAAGCTCTTTGGGACGAAGTCTACAGTTGGGCCATTGTCAACGGTTACAGCTTTGATAATGTGGGGGACGGCAAGGCTGGGGATCATCCAGTGCATATGGTTAACTGGTATGATACCGTGAAGTGGTGCAATGCCCGTAGTGAGAAGGAAGGACTGACTCCCGTTTATACGGTAGCAGGAAATGTCTACAGAACGGGTCAGTTTCCTGAAGTTGTTGCCAACCCGGGTTTAGGCTACCGCTTACCAAGAGGGAACGAGCGAGAGTATGCGGCGCGCGGTGGTTTGTCGGGGAAACGGTTTCCCTGGGGCGACGAAATTCATCATGGACATGCCAATTATTTGGCCAATGGAGCACGCTACAGTTACGACGTAAGTCCGTATACGACCGACACCTATCACCCGACATACAGCACGGGAGCCTGGCCTCATACCTCGCCTGTGGGGAGTTTTGCCCCCAACGGATATGGATTGTTTGATATGTCGGGTAATGTGGAAGAGCGGTGTTTCGACGGTTTGAACAATGGTGAGCTGCGCTTGAAAGTTGGCGGTAGTTTTAATGGCTGGGCCGGTACAAGCAGAGTTCGGAATAATATTTATGCAGGGCCACCCGAGGCGGCATCTTCTTTCGTTGGATTCCGCGCAGTCCGTTCAATGGATTCTCCCTAGACCACGGTGGTTCCGAGGCACGGAGTGGGAGTGAAAACGGTTTTTATGAGGATGTTATCTCTTGGAGGATGGCATCCAAGCCTTGGAGGTGGTATCGGTTGCAGGTTTGGCGGATTGCATCCAAATCGGCTTCGGGGTTGCGGGTCAGTAATTCGGCGATGTCTGCCTTGGATTTCAGCCCGCCGG
>PXBF01000074.1 GCA_003567005.1 PVC group bacterium | reverse complement strand
CTTCTGCTGCCTCGGGGGAGATATGCCCGATACAGGCGCCATGTGTCCCGCCGGAAAAACGTCCATCGGTAATTAATGCGACGCTTTCTCCCAGTCCTTGCCCCATGATATATGAGGTGGGTGCCAGCATCTCTTGCATGCCCGGGCCGCCTTTGGGGCCTTCATAACGAATGACCACGACATCGCCAGCCTTGACTTTTCCAGCCAATATGCCTTCGCAAGCTTCTTCCTGTGCGTTGAAAATGACGGCATTTCCTTCAAACGCCAGCATGTTGGCAGCGACGCCCGCCTTTTTTACAACGGCACCTTCTTCGGCGAGGTTCCCGCGCAGAATGGTTAAGCCGCCGTCTTTCGAGTAGGGTGCCTCGATGCTATGGATGACGGCTTCGTCCATGATTTCTGCTTTGGACACATTACGCCAGATGGTTTTTCCGGTAACCGTTGGGCAACGTTTATGCAGAAGGTCAGGCTTTTTGGCAATTTCATGCAGAATGGCGCTGACGCCTCCGGCACGATCCACGTCTTCGATATGGTATTGTGAAGAGGGGGCCACTTTGCAAATATTTGGGCAGCGTTGGGATATCTTGTTAATGCGTTCCAAATCATATTGTACGCCGGCTTCACGCGCAATGGCGAGGGTATGGAGCACAGTGTTCGTCGATCCGCCCATGGCCATGTCGAGAACAAAGGCATTATCGATGGCTCGCTCTGTTACAATATCGCGTGGTAGCGGTCCCCCTTCGAGAGCCAACTGCACAACACGTCTAGCTGCCTTTCTGTATAGGTTCTTCCGGCGTGGGTCAGTTGCAAGGATTGTGCCGTTTCCGGGGAGCGCTAGGCCGATGGCTTCACACAGGCAATTCATGGAGTTTGCCGTAAACATCCCGGAACAGGACCCGCAGCCCGGGCAAGCATTTTCTTCGATCGTGGCAAGCTCCTGATCATTGATTTTTTGCTGACCATGTTCTGCTACTCCTTCGAAGACACTGACCAAATCGATGGGTCTGCCATTGGGTAGTTTGCCGGCTGCCATCGGTCCGCCACTGACAAAAACAGTCGGGATGTTGGCACGAATCGCGCCCATAAGCATACCGGGTACAATCTTGTCGCAGTTTGGTATGCAGATAACAGCATCGAAACAATGGGCTTTGAGCATGGCTTCCACAGAGTCTGCGATGATGTCCCGTGAGGGCAGGGAATATTTCATGCCGCCGTGTCCCATGGCGAGGCCATCGCAAATGCCAATCGTATTGAATTCAAAGGGCACGCCGCCAGCCTTTTGAATGGCTTTTTTGATGATCTTGCCGACTTGGTCAAGATGGGTGTGTCCCGGGACGATCTGATCATACGAATTACAGACCGCAATAAAGGGTTTGGGCATATCATCGGATTTCAGGCCGGTGGCTCGTAAGAGACTGCGGTGTGGCGCCCGCTCGGGGCCTGCTTTGATTTGATCACTACGCATAATGTATCCTTTCATGAAATTTTGGATGCGGAATGCTAACACAGTGTAATCTTGTTTGTAAAATGTGTATTAAAAATCGAGCGGCGAAGAATCGGCGTAGGTTTCGGTTCTTGTGTGAATTTCCGGGCATAATCCGCGTGTTGGCTTTTGTGGCCCGTGTGAACGCGGGAAAGTGGGACTGGATTTTGTTCGAGTGCGTCGTCGTTGCTTGTCATGTGGTTGATTTGGACCTAGGTTAGATATGGAGCGTATGGAAGTAGAGGAGGGAGATGCGGCAACATCACAAACCTGTTCGTAAGTGTCATGGCTGTCCGTTAAATATGGGGCGTCATTGCTGGGTATTTTTATATCCTCGCGGTCAATGGCGTAATGGACACGACTGTCGGTTTCGCTATGATGCGGCAGTCCATGAAGCATTTCGGCAGTGGTGCAATCGTCCGACTATCAGGAACCGGAAGATGTTGCGTAAGGCAGAGCATCGGGGGAAGGCGCAAAACCGTGCCGGTGAAGGTGTTGGTTGGCTCAAGGAACGGGGGCTTATGTGAAGAAGTACCGTCGCCCGCACGATGAGCAAATTGAAAGGGCCGTGCTGGTGCAGGTTATTCCTGTGGGGCAGTCGCCCGAGGAGGCGGCTGACTCTTTGGCTGAGCTGGAGCGGCTCGCAGATACGGCGGGTGTCATAGTGGCTGGTCATGTGACGCAAAGGCGGAAGCATCCCACCCCGCAATTCTTGGTGGGTGAAGGGAAGTTGCCAGAGATTCAACTTTCTTGTCGGGCGGCCAATGCCAATCTGATCATTACGGATAATGAGCTGACACCCGTGCAAGTAAATAATCTGGACCAATCTCTGGGTATCCATGTGATTGATCGTACCGAATTGATCTTACAGATTTTTGCGCGCCGGGCCTCGTCGGCCACTGCGAAAGCGCAAGTGGAACTCGCACAGCTCGAATATCTTGTTTCGCGTATTCCTGTTTCCCGCAAGCAGCAACGCTTTCAGGGGGGCATTGGTATGCGCGGGCCCGGTGAAAGTCCTTTGCAGTTGCGTAATGATCCGATTCGGAAGCGGATCAAGGAACTGAAAGGAAAGTTAAAGACGCTGCGCTCACGAGGGCAGCGCACGCGGGAAAAGCAACGTTGGCCCACGGTCAGTTTGGTCGGTTACACCAATGCGGGAAAAAGTACATTGTTGAATGCGCTTAGTCGTGCAGATGCCTATGTGGATGATCGCTTGTTTGCTACATTAGATGTCAAGACGCGTCAGATTTATCTGGGAGAGGACCGTTTGGCGTTACTTTCCGATACGGTTGGTTTTATTCGTCACTTACCACATGGTCTGGTAGCTTCTTTTCGTTCGACATTGGATGTGGCAGTTGAGTCGGATCTTTTACTACTTGTGCTTGATGCAAGTGATCCGCATGTGGAAGATCATCTCGCTGTTGTTCGCGAAACACTCTGTGATATTGAAGCGGATGCGGTGCCGGTATTACTTGTATTGAATAAGATGGATGTTGTTGGTGCAGACGCCCGGGAGAGTCTGCGTCAGATGTTTCCAACGGCTGTTAGCGTAAGTGCGCGTTCAGGCAGGGGATTGCCTGGGCTCAAGAATGCGATGCGGCGGTCGCTGGAGGCCAACGGGGCATACCTTGCTCCTGTGCCACCGCCTATTCCTCCGTGGGAAGCGTAGAGGGTTGGAGGTGAGACGTGGAACGTGAGAGGTTGAAGGTTGGGGGGGGGAGACCACAGACCACAGATCGCAGACAGGGATGGGGTTGAGAGAGTAGATAGGAATTTGAAATGTTGCATTTTGTTTGTACACCGATTGGAAATCTGGAAGATATGGTGCCGCGTGCAATACGCGTTTTGAGGGAAGCTGATGTGATTGCTTGCGAAGATACCCGTCGCACCCGTGCTCTTTTGACGCATTTTGAGATTTCACGACCACGGGATCTTGTTTCTTATCGCGATCCGCATGAAGCGCGCACGGCTGCTTACCTGCTGGAAAAATTACAGGCAGGTATGCATGTGGTCGTTTGTACGGATGGGGGCGCACCGGGGATTAGTGACCCCGGGTATCGCATTGCCCGATTAGCGGCGCAGGCTGGTCATCCCATGGCGGCCGTCCCTGGTGCGAGTGCGGTGACCACGGCTTTGATGGTATCGGGGTTGCCCGCTGCCAGTTATACTTTCAAGGGATTTCCGCCCCGAAAAGCTGGCGGTTTGTTGCGGTTTTTTGCGGATGAAGCTGCACATGCACACACACTGGTATATTTCGAGTCGCCGTATCGTGTTGGTAAATCCCTGGCGGCGGCCTATGAGGCATTAGGAGATCGCGAAGCCGCAGTTTGCATCGAACTGACGAAAATGCATGAACGTGTATCGAGAGGATATTTATCCGATTTGGCATGCGCATTCAAAGCTGTTAAAGTAAAAGGCGAAGTGACGATTGTGGTTGCCGGTAATCATTCTGCTTTTATGCGGGAAGACGAACCTGATTAAAGCGATAGCCGGGACCGTTGAAAACCTTGGTAGCGCAGCGGAAAGCATGATTCGGGTAAGGTTGTGAGGGGTGAAATATGATGATTACGAAACGGCGCCTGCATTATATGATCCCAATATGTGGGGTAGCTTTGTGTATGGTTTTGTTTGGTGGTACAAGGGGGGGAGTTCGTGCTCCCGTTGATTATGCAGGAGAAGGCTGGTTCAGAGCTGATGCTGATAGTTCTTCGGCGGGAGTGGCTTCGAGAATAGTGGATGCGTCCGAAACGGTAGAATTATTTCAAGCGCGATTCCGTGATCGAGGCTCCGATGCTCGTTTTCATTTTCGTAGCATGAGCACCATGCCTCATGCAACGGCACCAACTATGTCTCAAATGGGACGACCATTAGATCGGGATAGCGCCTTCGAAAGGGAAATTGACGATCGTCGCTTTACGGGTCAAGGGGAAGCAAGTGCGCGCACGGGGTGGGGCTGGCTGGCAGATGATGTGCAACAGCTCCGGGGAGCGGGAAGCCCTCGTTCGGGCGGCGGTGAAGAGGCAATGTTCCCACGTCGTATGGATGATGGGAATGATGGCCTGATTTCTCGCCGCTGGCTTGATGAGTGACCGTTCCAAACGACTGACTCCGGCGGGCAGTCTTTACTTTGCGAAGGCTGGAGCCAACGATCGGATTCGAACCGATGACCTGCGCATTACGAGTGATGGGTCATGGTCATAATCGTAAATAATCGTGAGTAGGTCTTTATTCATTTTGCATAATAAACAAAGGTCAATATCATTCTCTCATCGTTTGTATGTCTAACCCTAAATCATCGTGAATCATTGCGCGAGGTTAGACATAGGTTAGCCACGGCCCCGGGGTGCCCCCAGATGATGCGAGGGAGAAACTTTTGCGCGGAGGATGCATCTACGCGGGAGAGAGATTAAGGCGAAAGATTAGGTGGATCCTTGCTTCGCGTAAAGCTACGCAGGACAAGAAAATTAGGAGAAATGCAGAAGCAACCTTAATTTTTCGCCCTAATATTTTGCCCTAATCTGCATTTGAACTGACGAAGTTACTGATTGGAGTTCAGGCAACACGCCGTCAAGGGTGACATCCGCCTCTAATGGATGACCCCGTCGCGCCCCCCGTCGCGCGCTTGCCGCACAGCGCTGTCGAATAGCTGGCTGCCTGAAATGCTCGACGAAGCTATGCGCGTCATCAGGGCCGGATCGGCGAGTGTCCGCCCGCCGTTGATGTGGGAGTGCTGGCCGGTGAGGATCGTCGTGCGGCTCGGCGCGCAGATCGCGTTCGTGCAGTGGCAGTTCTCCAGCAGTATGTCCTGCTCGGCCAGCCGGTCGATGTCGATGTGCGGCGTGCGGAACACGGACGCCAGGCGCGACCCGTACGCGCTGATCACGTTGGCCGTGTGGTCGTCGGCCATGATGAACGACACGTTCGGCTGCGGTCCGGGGATCGGAACGCCTGTCCCTTGACGAGTCATTTACTCCAGCCCCACATCCTTCTTTCTCAAGCCTTCCAGGTAGATGTCCAATTGCCCGACGGGTTGGAACTCTCCTGTGGACTTGTTCCGTTCGTAACGCACGTTGCCATAGACGGCCAACGTGTTGGCACCGACCGTCAGGTTTGCGGCTTCCTTGCCGCGGAGCAAGATGCTGCGGTAATTGGGCACGTGTTGGAACCAGGAGAACGAATGGATCTTCTCGCCGTTCAGATAGATGTCGTACCCCTGGTCCGCCAGGATCTTGATGCGGTAGTAGTCGAAATCCGTATCGGCGACGTCGAATGTCGTGCGCATGGCGAGGAACTCGCCGTCACCCCACGCGGCGTTATTTTCGAAACTGTGATCCGGCGTGGGGGTCCAGGCCCGGCCGTGCCCGTGCGCCGTGTATACGCCCACGCCGATCGGGGTTCTGCCGCTCGTCCACGAGCGGTCATCGAAACCGGGCCGGAACCAGCCGTCCATGCCGGCCGGCAGCGTCACCTTACGTAGTCGGTTCGGGGGGCCAATCCTCGGGTCCAGCTTTTCCTCCTCCTTCTGCGGATCGAAGGAACGATAACGCCAGACGCGGTCCGCACGCCCGGGGACACCGATGTCCTGCCATCCGGCCGTCTCTTTCCCCAGGCGGGTCAACACCACGATCATGTCGAGATAACGGCTTAGCGTACCTTCATCGATCGTGTTGAAGCGCCGGATCAACTCGGGACGGAAGGCCGAAAAGAGGGTCTTTTCCAGTTGCCCCTTCTGTGGCTCGGGGAGCGTCTTGAGCGCGGGATACAAGCCGATAGGGCGGTAGCCGCCCTCCTTGTCAACTGAGTTCACGATATCCATCAGGATCCCGGTCTCCATCGCGCCCAGGCGACCGCTCCCCGCGAGCACCTCCGCTAGGTCGGGCGCGGCCTCCGGCGCCTGCCGGATGGCGGCCAGAGCCGCCTCGATAACGTTAGCCGCGCCTTCCCGGGAGCGTTGGTAGGGGCCCAGGTCCGGCAGGACTTCGCTCTCCAGCGCCGCGCGCGTCAGCCCGTCGACAATCACCCGGCCGACGCGGCTGTCGGTTTTCCACTGCGCCAGCGCCGTCTCCAGCTGCTTCTTCATCTTGTGGCGCGGGTTGTAGGGATATTCCCGGATCATCATGGTGATGAGGGTCGGCAGGTGCTCCAGGAACCGCTCCTCGTCGTTCCGGAATCCCATCAGCGCAAAGAAGGCCGACTCGCGCAACCACCAATCTTCGTGCGTGGCCCAGCGGAGGATGTTGGGCAGGTTCTTCTCGATGGTCTCAATCGGGGCATTGTTCAGCGCCGTCAGGGCCCCGTCAACGACATACCAGGCCTCGTCGGGATCGGTGAGCATAGCCGAAATGGCCTCGCACATGGCCGGCGTGAAAGCTTCGGCCTTGAGTGCGTGCCTCCCTATCGCCGGTTCGAGGAACCAGGCGTGGTAGTCATTGATGCCATCCAGTGCCGCCCGGCGCAGGCGCGGATCGGGATCGCGGAGGAGGGCTTCGAGTTCGGCCATCCGGCCGTTCGCGCGCAAGGCCTTGGCGGCGGCCATGCGGATCTCGCAGCGTGCGTGACGCACGTCACGGAGCAGGCCGTCGAGGGGAAGATTTTTCACATCCCCGGGGCTGTACCGGAGCCCAAGGGGGAGTTGCTGCCTCGTGACGTCGATGTCTTCCTCTTCGCCGTATTTGTGGAAGTCCGGGTGGTGCCGGGCGGACAGGAAGGCCCGATCCGCCTCGGTGCCCCAGAGGCGCTCCGGGAGGATGAACTCCTGGGCGTATGCGGATCGCGGCGCGCCCGTGATCTGCAAGTTTCTCAGCGGCGCAGTGAACGCCAGGGCCAGCGAAATGCCCGCGCTGGCATAGTCAATGCGGTCGGTCTCCGGCAACGCCGCGAACGCGCCGGAGGCCTGGCGGCCGAGATCGTAACGCCAGCGTTGGCGCTGCATCGCCTCGTGGTACCGCCTGGGTTCGATATCGAGCATGAAGTGGTCAACGAGGCTGTGCCAGTAGACTTCCCAGTTATGAGATATCTCCGGCCTGCTCGTGACGCTGGAGAGGACGAGGTAGTCCCGGGCCTCCCGGTAGATGGAGACGTCACCCCGGGCGCCTGCGGCGATATGCATCAAGGCGGCGGTAGCCCCGTCCCGCCCGGCGGACCGCAAGATGAACCACGGGCGCATGTCCGAAACGGGGATCGCGCCACGGCCGGCAAACCGGTACCAGTGCGTGAGCGCTCCAAGCAGGGTCTCGTCGTTCACCTCGACGCCGCACATCTTGCCCAGCATCAGCGTGAGGAGCATCTGGTTGCCGGCGCTGTGCATCATGCCGCCGCCCGCCTCGTAGTCCGGGCGCACGCTGTATCCCCAATGGCCCCACCCCACGCCGTATGCCTGCCGCTCCGCGGCATCGTTGCAGTAGTGCTGGAGGATCGGCAGCACCGAACGGTCGCCGGTGCGCAGGTAGTACTCGGCAACGGCGATGCCGTTGTACCCGTTGAACCACGAGTGATCGGCCAGACCCTTCACGGCGCCGTTTTCATCCAGGAACTGGGCGAAGTATTCTTTCACCCGCGGCACGTACCAGTCATCCCCGGTGGAGAGCAGAAAGAGGCATTCCAGCGCGCTCCAGAGATCGTGCGTTTTCAACCGGTCTGCGCCGGCATAGAACTCGGCCGCGCGCGCAATGATCATTCTAGACTTCTCGCAGTCGAGCGGGAAGGTCGGGCTGTAGGCGCCCAGCACGGGGATGCTGACGTTGACCCGCCGGGACTCGCCCTGTGCCGTCCGGACGTCGAAGGCTAGAATGCCGTTGGTAGCTTCGGCCTCGTTCAGCGCTTTGCCTAGGATCATCATCAGGTCGAGTCTCTTCCCCGTGAGTTCAGCACCGTTGACGCCCGTAAGGACGTCGCCCTGGCTGAATTTTCCGTCGGCCGGCGTGCCCGGCTGGGTGGCATCAACCGTGACCTTACCATCGGGATCAATCTCCGCCTCGATACCGGTCGCCCCGACCGGGCCGGGCATGAGCCACACTCTGGCCGCAAGAAGCGGGGACGCGTGGACGCACAGCAATCCAGCCATCATCAACGAACTTACTGTTTTATTCATTTTTCCACCTTTTGCTGGAGAGTGCCGAGTTCTTGGACTCCCTGCGTCCTTTACACGCTTCCGCCCCCATAACCGTGGAGCGTAAAAAACGCGAGCCGAATCGGTTGTCCACACTATGCGGGGGGGGGGGAAGGATGTCAACTCCACAAAAAGGGGAGAGGGGGGTGATCGGTCAGTGACCGAGGTGATGGAAATCCTCCCCCTTGGTCTGATGGCAAAGCGCTTTGGGCGCAAGGGTTGGAGGCATTTTGCGTAGCGCGGGACGTACCGGACCGATCCCGTAGGGCGGGCGCTACGAGCCCGCCCCTCTCTGATCGGTGCGATCCGCGACCGTCGTAACGAACCGTCTGGCGTGGTCCCAAGGTCCCGCGCTACTGTTTGCGCAAATCCCGACATCGATCTCGGAAGCGGGGTGACGATCGACACGAACACCTTCATCGGACCGGTCTGCGACGCATACACGATCGGCGCAGGGGGAGCGAACGCCCAGTCGCTGACACTGACTAGGTCCGGCACTGGGGGCATCGGGATCGCCCTTTGGGGGTATTCTTGTCAAAACGTTGGTGTTGTAGTGCGGTTTTAAGATTATTTTCCTGGCTCTTTCTCGGATTTTGTGGATGAAAGCGTGAGACATCGCCCCAGATCTGCGTAAATGGTTCTGAAAGCAATCATTAACGTCAGGAGGAAGCGATGTCTCGGGACTCATTGTTCACAGATCTGCTGGGGATTCAAGGCTGGGGAGTGGTCAAAGAATGGGCATTTTGGCAGGAAATAACAGCTGGAAATCGTTTTCGTGTATTGTAAGTGCGTGTTGGACAGCAGGTTACACTGTTTAGGAGATGGGGGGCTTGATGGGTTTGTAAGTGTCTGATATTCAGGAGTTTATGAGTTTTGTGAAGCCCTTGATTAAGGCAAAAGATTAGGTGAGGAGCATAAGCAACCTTTATCTTTCGCCGTCTAATCTATTGACCGGGTAGTGTGAAAAAATGACTAAGTTATAGGTAAGAAATGGGGCTTTCGGAAAAAACAACACTTTTGTAAGTACTTGTGGGAGTGGAGCCAACGATCGGATTCGAACCGATGACCTGCTCATTACGAGTGAGCTGCTCTACCAGCTGAGCTACGTTGGCAAACCGTTTTTTCTTAGGGAATTACGACTTGGTTTGCGTGTCGATCATCCTGCTTCAGGCTCGATTGTTACGACTTTT
>PXBF01000148.1 GCA_003567005.1 PVC group bacterium | reverse complement strand
ATGGATGATTTCTTCGCTCATGAACAAGAAATATACATACTGATTAAATACAGGTCGAGATATTGTGTTCAAAGTTTAAAGTTCGACGTTCCACGTTCAACGCCCCCCCCACAAAGCCTATCAGCCTTAGTGCCTTCGCGTCTTTGCGGTGAATTATCCACCCATTCGCATCATTAGCTCCCGACTCTGCAAGAGGTCGGGACGAAGCATGGGTAGTTAATCCTCTTCCGAGCAGAGTCCAACAGCCTGTTTTAACCGCGAATTAAGCGAATTAAGCGAATTCTATGGGTAGTCTCCCGCGGAGCCTATCAGAATCTTAATTCGTATAATTCGAAAAATTCGCGGTTAAAAATCAGCAAAGCCCATCAGCTTTCAAAGTTCAACGTTCCACTTTCCACATCTTACGTTCCACATCTTACTTCTTACCCGGTCTTCCGACCTCCGACCCTCCGACCATTGTTCTAATAACTCGATCTTACAATTTGTATCAGCTCCGCTGTACGCAGGATTCGTGGATTGTTTTGCAAGCGCCTTGATTAACGGACCGGACAATCCCGCCCTCGCACATCATCATCAATACAATAACTTTTAACCAGACATTGTCCGAAAGCTTGATCATGACCAATTTTCAACTGTGTCGATAGCACGCATCAGAAAATCATTCCATTTCTGCTCCATGCCTTGAAAATGAGCGCGGACGGACGAAGGATCGTGCGTCTCGTATAGGCGACAGGCTGCGTTGAATAAGTCTTCCGGAGTCGTTTGCATCAAATCACAACACCACTCACCGCACCCGAACATATTCATCAATCCAACATTCTTATGCCGATAATAGGCTTCAGCATATAGCGCAAGCGTCGGGACTTCTGCAATCAAAGAGAACAAACAAAAGTGATAAGAAAAACCTATCGACAAAAACGAGGTCTGTAGAAACGCAATCAGATCTGCCACACCGTCTGCTTCTGTACATATACCAACAGACGCAGCAACCTTCTCGGGAAGCAAGGAAATCACCCTTTCGGCAGATACAATATCCGAATCATCTTGCCCTAAAGCAATTGGCAAAAAGTAGATCTTCGCATTAGGCCAGCGCTCATGTAATAACACGATGAAACTTGCATACTTCGCGAAGTCACGCTCAGAACACTCTGCATAAAATCCACTTCGGATATTTAGTGTGATTACATTCCTTTTTGGCATCGTCTGCCTAAAGTTGCATGTGAGGGCATCATCCGAAGTGACATGAACATGGTCCATGTTGAACCTATATTTATCAAGCAGACGATAGGACTCCCGCTCTCTCAGAGAAACGAGGGTCGCCCGACGCATTAGTATACCCATCACCAAACGGCTGGAAAGTTTATCAAGCGGGCCAATCGACTGTCCGCTACACACAATCGGTTTGGCACGCCATGAGAAAAGCAAGGCAATCAGCATTTTTTCCACCATGGCTTTTCGACCCATGTCGTTCATATACCCACCACCGACAACCCAGTAGGCATTTGTCCGTTCCACAAACTCTATCCAATCGCGATATTCGGGATTGCGCACAAGGTGCCAACCATATTTCGCATGGCATGCACTTGCGACAAAGAGTCTGCATATCTTCACGGCAAGCCCCGTCCAGTAAAGTGCCGCTAGCAAAAACATCGCTTCGCTGTTGAGGCGCCAATGCAAAACTTTCGACAAACACGCTGAGCTGGGTGCCCTCAAGACTCGATCGCTCGACATCTCCGGCAATTCTCCCGACGCCTTGGGGACGATATGCAGAATCCAGTTCGTTCGCTCCAGCAATGCGGACAATGTATTTTCCAGCATGGCTTTATCGCCAATATTCTGGCAAAAACCACTGTCAACTAGCACATGCCTGACCGCCATCAAGACCCTCCGAAAACTTCTCCAGCAAACGTTGAATATTAATCACCACCCGGACTGTCGTCCAATTAGCTGAATTTGTGGTCCCCTTTCTCAGTAGAGCCTATCAGCCTTCGTGCCTTAGAGTCTTAGTGGTTCAAACCAGCAGAGCCTATCAGCCTTCGTGGTTAAATTATTCTCAAACACAAAGACTCAAAGACACAAAGTTTCAAAATCTGCTCACACCGCATATCCATACTTCTGCCGCAAATACCAGACCCACCTTCGCCAGGACCGCCATTTCGCATTTTTTTCCATTTTAGCACGCAAGTCCTTCTGCTCTCGCACGAAAGACCCCAGTTCAGCAGCATCATCGGGTGCCTCAAAGAACACCACTTCCTTCGCTTCTGGTTGATCCGAATAATAACAGAAGCAGCCGTACTTCGTTTTGAGTTTCTGCCCAACCGGACAGACCAAATGGTTTCCGGGAAATTCAACAAGTTGCGTTTTTCTTCGAAAGCACAAGACCCCGCCTTCTTCGTAAACCAACCAAGGGTGATGCATCATACCACTATAATTCGGGTGATCCACCCCGCGCATCTGTTCAAACAATCGCGATGGACAAATCACCAAAACGCGCTTGCAGACCCGCGCCATCTCTCGCACCACTTGAACCGGATCACGGAGATCTTCCAGACAATGCGAAGACAACCCCAAATCAAATTCCTTATCCCCAAACGGCCACCGCTCCCCCGCACACAAATCCATCTGCGTATAATCTTCTGGTCGCCAGAAGGGAGAGGACCTTAGACCTTGGACATTAGACTTTAGACCTTGGTAAGTAAAAACGTCTAACGTCTCACGTCTCACATCTAACGTTTCTCCGTCTTCAGTCTTCAGTCTTTGGTCTTCCGTCTCGCCGCTTCGCGGCTCCCCCCACGCATTCTGTCGCAGTCGCTCAGCATCAAACGGTTGGATATCGATGACATGTTTCGACCGGCAATAGGGAGCAGCTCCACCGCCTACATCAAGAATGCAACCCTGCTCTGCTGCCAGTAATTCGTACGCTCGAACCGGGATCCAGGGATTATGATATGTTCTCATCTTTTCACCCAATCATTCTCCTTCGTGACTTCGTGCCTTTTTGGTCAACAAACCAGCAGCGCCTACCAGTCGTCGTGGTTCAATTATTCTTAACCACAAAGACTCAAAGACACAAAGATTGAAACTCGCTAAGTCGCGTTACCATAATACCGCCACCGACTCACTACACCATGCAAAAGCCCCACGATACGCCCCGCAGAAAACACCACACGCAAGAATTCATGCATAGCCAATGCCATGTCATGCCGTATGCTGGCTTTGATTGCCCCCCATACACCTGTAAAAATCCCGACAACCGCCCACCGCACCGCGATTTCCTTGCGTCCCCATACAATTGGATCACGATAACCCGACCGATACATGCAGTACAAGTGAAAGCGGATACGCATGCGTTCCGGATCAACAGAATGCCATATCAGAGCTTGATGACAATACCCTACCGGCTCGCCTAGGTTACGCAGACGAATACCCATCTCTCCATCTTCAGTCCCGATCGACGCCCAACCACAGCGCTGCCAGAGTTCCTCATCATAAAACCCATGCTCTTCAAAAACGCTGCGATGCGCAAAAGCATTCGCCCCAATAGGCCCGCGCGCATCATCCACCAAACGCCCAGACGCCTGCGGCAAGATATAGCTAATGACCGAACCACCTCTCGGGACAACTCCACTTTTGCCGGGGGTCAGCCAGCGTGGACGCTCGACATCTTTAAAGTCGGGCTCGACGCGACCACCAAAATACCGGAAGCCTCCGGTTTCCGCAAACGCACTGGCCTCCTGCAGCCACTCTGGCGATGCCTCCGTATCGTCATCCGTAAAAGCCAGCCAGTCGTATTGCGCCGCTCGGATGCCCACGTTCAACGCTTTCGCTTTGTTGAATGGATCGGATGTAATGTAGCGAATATTGTAGGCATGATCCGTAAATTCATGCACCACTGGCTCCATGCGACGATCAGGAGAATTATCCACCACCAGAATCTCGCTCGGCTCACCGGCGACAGCGATCGACCGCGCAACTGCAGCCAGCGATTTACGCAGTAAATCCGGTCGCCCACACGTCGCTATCACAACACTAAATCGCACTCAACCCCCCTCCACCCTATGGCTATTCCAAATCAAAATTAGCCACACAAAGAATCACAGTAAAGCAGCAACACACACGAATAACGAGGAATGATGAACTACACACCATATGTATAGCGAACCAATCCCTTACCTCTTGTCCCTCATGCACAGGAGCACTCCATGCCAATTCTTCTAATGACGTCCAAACGCAGCTTTGATCCTTTTCATACCCAACTTTCGATACAGACTGACATACCAATGGTTCGACCAATGTGCATCAAAAAGCGATCTTTTGAATTCAGTCAATTTCGCAACCGAATGCTCCAAAGTAAAAACAGGTGCCGACTTGGATTCGTCAAGCCAATACGCATCATTCATCAAACCACCTGTACAGGCGATTCTATATAGCTCTGTTTTTGGAAAAACTGTCAACAAACCGACATCCATACCATCCGGACGGCAAGCCTTGATCCCTGAGATCGTCTCATTGATTGTTTGCTGTGTTTCTCCTGGATTCCCAACCATCAACAAGCAATTCGTTTTCAATCCGGCATGACTAGCCATCTTAAGTGCTGCTACAGCCTGGGCACCAGTAACGTTCTTGTGTATGGACGTTAGAATCTTATCGGAGAATGATTCCACCCCAAAGGTAACCGCCCGACAGCCTGCTCGGCGCATGGCACTACATATATCAGGATCTACGTAGTTCACCCTGGTAATCGCACCCCAATCAAACTGTAACTTTCGGTATTTGATTTCTTTGCATAGATCAAGAATCCAACCCTTACGGGCAGTCATGGCGTCATCGAAGAAATAAATATATTCCATTTTTTTTTCTATCACCAAGTATTCAATTTCTCTGATCACATTCTCAACACTTCTGGTTCTGTATTTTCGCCCCCAGAATTGGGTTGTTGAACAAAACTGACAATGATATGGGCAACCGCGAGTAGCCATCATAGTGGCCTGGCGTCCTACTGTATATTTGTGTGGATATGCCTTGTACGGTGCAACATTGAATAAATCTCTGGCAGGAAAAGGAAGTATATCAAGATCTTCGATATACGTTCTCGGACTCGTAAGTGTAACGCCTGTTTCCGAGCGCACCGCCATACCCGGCGGAAAGTCATCTCCTACATTCCCTTTGTCAAGACGCCTGATCCAATCCAAAAGCACCATTTCGCCTTCGTTGATTACTACCGAATCAATTTCCGGATACTTTTCCAACATGCCTCTGGCAAAAAAAGAGGCATGCGATCCACCGAATATCACATGTATGGAAGGTTTGATTCTTTTGATCAAACGGGCGAGCTTCAGTGCGGCTCCTCGATGTTCCGTAAAACAACTTATACCCGCAACGTCAGGATCAATCGTCCTGATAACATTCTCTATTTCCTCATCAGGAGAATCAAAAAAATCACACATCTCAGCAACAAACCCATGTGCACGTAAAATCGAGGTCAAGTAGCCTATTCCTAGTGGCGGGCATATCGCAACCGTGTTCTTAAAAGTCCCTGCCTGATTATGGATCTCGATATTCGTATTTGGGTTACATAACAAAACCTTCATATTATCATGTGTCCTTTCACGAAAAAGTATACACTGCGGCAGCGAGTGTCCATGAGGTACTCCCTAATCCACAGCTACATCTCTGCCTTACTGATCATATCCCGGAAACGCACGACATTATCTTCCAACACAAACACCTCCAGGGCCAATTCCAACGCCCCCTCCGCACACTGCACTTGAAGCGACTGATCGGAAAATAATCTGCTCAGGATTTCCGTTTCATTCTCATTCCCGGCAAGCACAATGCCCGCTTGATGTCCAAGCACAAGCTTCGTAACAAGGGAATCCGCTGGCGCATCAACAATCACGGGAACCCCCGCGGCAGCATAGGCCGTCAACTTGCTACTCAAGGACGTTCGCGCAAACAAGCCTCTCTCCGGCTCCCGCCACAGACCTAAATACGCCGCCGTCAAGCCGTCATGATGCAATGCCGTAATCATATTGCCTTCATTGGTCTCGTAGGCATGCGCCTCGATCGTCACATTCGACGGCAACGGCACTGCCGGAAAATGGTCGGCATCCGCATAAGTCACCAGCGAAAAACGATACGGCAACGCTTCCAACAATCCGAGAAAGCGCAGCCATTGCGAACTGGAGACGCGCATCGAGCCACAAAACCCGATGCGGCGTTCATCGCCCTGCATGTTCGCGCGGGCAGGCGCAGGCGCGATATGCTCATGCCATACGCTAGGTGGAATCACTATATGCGGACAATCCATCCGCCCCGCCCTCTCCAGCACATGCTGCACCAGTGCCTCACTGACGCCATCCACGCTTTGCGCAACACGAGCTAACTGTTGTACAGATTGCAGATACTGCAACAACAAAGTAGCTGGAAAACCACTGTAAATGGCTTGCTCATGTGCATCATGCAGCGTCAGATGCAGGGGAACCTGCAAATGACGGACAAGCTGCAATGCCACCGGCACGGCATCCAGTTCCGGCAATACCCACAACTGCTCCGGACGCCATTTGCGAATCCAGCGGGCAATCTGATACGCCCTCCATGCAGGTGACCACTGCATACGCAGCCGCCAATCCAGCATGCTGCCCCGCAAGCGCCAATGCACCGGGACACCAAACTCCGCATAGTCATCATCGCGAATACCTGACCGGCCCAATGATGCCCAGCGCACGGAATCCGGTGGTAGTGACTTGATGAGTTTGCGGACAAACTCTCCCCCCGCATATTTGCTGGCCTGCGGAAACCGTGTCAATAGTAATGTCCGTGGAAATGCATTCATAACCGGTAGAATAGCCACAAAGAGCACATAGAAACACAAAGAAAATCAACTCATTCGACAGAAAAAAGCGGGACAGAAAAAAGAAAAAAAAAGAGACTGAAGACGGAAGACAGCATTCCCTCTCCCCTCCGCGCCTCATCTCCTCCGTGGTGAATATTCCCCGCTAAGCCTATCTAACTCATCTTTACGCATACTCATATACGGGAGTCTCGATGACTTTTTCCGGCGAACGCTTGCCTCTAACAAGTGCGTGGATGTGCTCAACTGTTTCTGGAGAAAAATACTGTTCCCCAGTCTCTTGGCAGACGCGCGCAGGCACATGCTCGATCAGGTAGAACTTACCACAATACTCCAACGTATACGTAACTTCTGTATTAATCATTGTTTCTTCCATGGCATCACCTCTTCAGTCTCTTTTCCGATCTCTAAAATCAACCCAAAGGCTCGCATCAGGTTCATAAACGGTCACAATTTTAACCAGTGGGCGCGATGCATAGCTACATTGAACATGCAACGGGCGCCCACGAGATGTATAACCAAGAATCAAACAACTCGGGCCATATTTATCGTCAGGATAATCCTCAATCACTTCACTATGGTTCAAAATGGCATGTTCCATTTCCGCAATACTGATGCCCCTAACAACGGTCTGATCCAAGGCGTGCTTTGAAAGCTCATACAACCGCACCCTGATCTTATCCCGAATGCATTCAATCAATTCCATGTCGAATACTATCCCTATCGTTTTCCAAGGTCAACCATTCCGACCTCACCGACCTCTGCCCCGTGAAGACCTACTTCACCGGGGTCCGACCTCTGCCATCAATCCCCGTTCCCATTCTGTACATTCGGTACATTCTGTCAGACATCCTCTTCAGACAGAATTAACAAAATCAACAGAATGCTCGCCCTTCTTTGCCATTCGCTTTGCTCATTGCTGCTTATAGCAGCCTGCTTGGCCTCCGTAGCCTTGTGCGAAGGTTGGGTTGCTCGCTAGCTCGCTGCTGTGCTCTATGCCGCGATTCCAAATGCAGATTCACCACAAAGAGCACATAGAAACACAAAGAAAATCAAATCATTCGACAGAAAAAAGCGGGACAGAAACAAGAAGGAAAAGAGACGGAAGACCCCAGTGAAGTAGGACTTCACGGGGTAGACGGAAGACTGAAGACTAAAGACGGAAGACGGAAGACTGAAGACTAAAGACAGAGAGCTTATTTTAGCCATAAAGGGCTCAAAGTCTGTAGCATTCCGGCTCTTTTAGTGCCTTCGCGCCTTAGTGGTTCAAAACCAGCAAAGCCCACCAGCCTTCGTGGTTCAATAGTTCTTAACCACAAAGACACCAAGACACAAAGTTTAAAAGATTCAAAGCCTATCAGCTTAGTGCCTTTGTGCCTTAGTGGTTCAAATCCTTTTGCTCCCCACAATCTCCCGATAAATCCCCACCACCTGCTGCATCACCACCTCCGGGCGGCAACACGTTTCATAGCGCTCCCGCGCGCTGCGCTGCATCGCGCTGAACGCCGCAGGCTCCATATCCAGAAACATCCGCATAGCACCAGCTATGGCGCTAGCATCAGCCGCCGGGATCACAAACCCTTCAATCCCCTCTCGCACCAAATCCGGACACCCACCGACATCCGACACAACGCACGGCAACCCAAACATCAGTGCCTCAACGATCGAAACAGGCATCGCGTCATCTACCCCCGGATGCACAAACACATCCATATCGCGCAGCACCGCTGCCGGGGAAGGAACCGGAATCACACATACGCCTGCCAGTCCGTTATCATCGGCATATCTGAGAATCTCCTCTTCCAATGGCCCCTGGCCTGCAAATGTAAAGTTCAAATCACCATACGTAGGCTTCAACGACTTCAAAGCCTCCAGAATGTATACGATCCCCTTCTGGTTAACAAACCGGCAAAGAATCCCAAACCGCAATTCAGAACCAGACTGAAGACTGAAGACTGAAGACTGAAGACTTTTTGAGATAGGTCCCTGGTCCGTAGTCCTTGGTCCGTAGTCCTTGGTTGAAGGTGGCAGGTTACAAGGATCAGACCGCAGACATCCGACTTCCGTCCTCTGTCTTCCGTCTTCCGTCTTCAGTCTTCCGTCTTCAGTCTCTCTTCGTGTCTTCGTGTCTTCGTGGTTCAAACCAGCAGAGCCCACCCGTATTTCAGCTTTCTGCTTTCCAATTTCTGCTTTTCCCCCCGCCTCATCCGGTGCAATCGTAAAGACTTCGGTCGTTTCATGCTGAATCTGGAAACAGCGTCGAAAAGTCCTTCCTACATTAGCTCCAGGCACAAAAATATAGGGTATTTGTTCGACAAATGTTCGAAATGCATCCACTTCATACGGTAACCATGCTGAATCTACAGTCCCCTGCATCTGATGATGGTAAATGCAATTATGAGTAGGAATTGCATTCCAGGCAAGGTGAGGCAAACGGCCTTGTATATGAACAACATCTGGATTGTCTTTTTGAATAACGCGTTTCAGACGCACAACGCTCAAGCGTGCAAGCCACCAGTAATAAAGTGCCCCACCAGCAATAGATTTACCCCGCAACTTCATACTCAGAAACCATGGCAACCAACTCAAAGCAGTCAAGAGTTTGGCCCATAGCATCACTTGGGAATCAAGCGATTCGATTGGTATGTCCCTGTCATAGAGAGCTTGTAAATAACGATGCGGTACCTTCGGTAGAGGTTTAAAAACAATAATCTTTGCTTCACAACCGAACTGTCGCACCTCCGTGGCATAATGCAAAAGATATGCCTCAATGCCAGCAGGCAACAAATAACCAGACGCAAGGTAAAGAATTTTCAGTTTTTGTATTGGTTGTTTCATATTCATATTTATAGCCTCATATCATAATGTTACATTAAACATGGTAATAGTTTGTATTATCATTGTGCGTCATCTACTGGAACTTCTACAAGCTACTTGCGATAACCTGACGAATCT
>PXBF01000092.1 GCA_003567005.1 PVC group bacterium | reverse complement strand
TGGCAAGCCACGTGCGAATATACTCCTTGTCAAGTTGACGCTGGGGCGTACCCGCTTCAAAACAGGACCGATAACTATCCGCGTACCAATAACGGGATGAATCGGGCGTATTGACTTCATCTGTAACCACGATCTTTCCCTCCAGCAAACCAAGCTCATACTTCGTATCAACGAGAATCAGCCCCCTGGATGCAGCATGCTCGACACCGAACTGATACAATCGCAAACAGATGGCGGCAGCAGTATCAAACATTTCGCCATCAATGAGTCCTTCTGCAATAGCTTCCTCGCGCGAAATATTACGATCATGTTCCTCATGTTTGGTAGTGGGGGTTAGAATGGGCGATGCAAGACGTTGATCCTTGCGCAAACCATCTGGCAGCACATTGCCACACAGGTTCCGCACACCGTTGGCATAATTTGTCCATGCCGAAGTCTTGGTTACGCCGGTTAAATAGCCGCGCACGATAAATTCCAATGGAAGCTGTTGGCACTCCTTCATGACGACAATATTCGGATCGGGCATGGAAATGACAGGATTAGCCACAATATGGCGGGTTTTCTCAAACCAGAACATCGCCAATTCATTCAATACCTGACCTTTATAAGGGATGGTTCCCAAAACGCGATCAAACGCAGATACACGGTCTGTTGTCACCAAAACACGATTTCCCGCATGCCAGCACCAGTCGCGTACCTTTCCACGCTCAAAGCGTACACCCTCTGGAAACGAAGCCGCATCTAAAGGATCTTTCAATCGAGACTGTAACTCAAATGTGTTAACCATAATCACTCCAAATCTGTATATTTCTCATTCCTTACTATATCTCCGTTTTCTACGTAATGAGCTATATTCATACACAGCATGCCGCATCAATTCTAGCACAACCATGTGGCTCTGGATATGCTTTCGCGACATGACCAGTCTTATAAGTATGCTGTAATCAGAAGGCAACACCTAACACTAGACACGCTATTTACAGTGTGTTAATTTCATCGAGCTACTATGGATTGTAATTAATACGTGCAGATCGTGATGCTAGCATGCCGATCCATTGGATCCTGACGGTAACTGTTTGACGACGGAAACCCTCCCACAGAGGCATGATCCCAAATGCATGCTCTGCACGAAATATGAAACAAGGAAAACAATGTATGGATCATGAAGAAAAATATTTGCAATATCTCTGCAATCTATCCACTACAAATAGTCAAATTCCCGTAGACTTATTCCAGCGTTACAATGTCAAAAGGGGTTTACGCAACGCTGATGGTACAGGGGTGCTTGTTGGGCTGACAAATATTGGTGAAGTGCTCGGCTACACCATTGACGAAAGCGAAAAAGTTTCAAGAGAGGGCCACCTCTATTACCGAGGGTACGATGTTGCCAAGCTCATCGAAGGCCTGAAACAGTCCGGCAGCCGTTTCGGTTTTGAAGAAGCAACGTTCTTGCTGTTATTTGGTGAGCTACCAACAGCCGGACAACTCGAAGACTTTTGCAAGCTCCTTGCAGAATACCGCGACTTACCTGCAGGCTTTACTGTCGACATGATTTTGAAAATTCCCAGTCGGAATATCATGAACAAACTGGCAAGAAGCGTTTTGGTTTTGTATTCATATGACGAAGATGCTGAGGATACTTCCATTTCGACTGTTATGCGGCAATGTCTGCAATTAATTGCTCGTTTCCCCGTGTTGAGTGCCTATGGATATCAAGCCATTCGACGCTACTACGAGAACAAGAGTCTATTTCTGCATAATCCAGATCCAAAACTCAGCACGGCTGAAAATTTTTTACGCCTGAATCGACCGGACGGTTCTTTCTCTCCGCTTGAAGCAGAACTTCTGGACCAGCTCCTGATTGTGCACGCAGAACATGGTGGCGGTAATAATTCCGCATTCACGATGCATGTCGTAACTTCTTCTGCAACAGACACCTATTCTGCTGTGGCAGCCGCAGTAGGATCTCTTAAAGGGCCGCGACACGGCGGAGCAAGCCTGCGCGTCAAGGCCATGGTAGATGACATCAAACGTGAATATGGTGAAGTCCCTACAGAAAAGCAAATAGCCGACTACATTGAGCGGTTACTAGACCGGCAGGCTTTTGATGCCTCGGGCTTGGTGTATGGTATGGGTCATGCTATTTACACGCTCTCTGACCCGCGTGCCGTTATCTTGCGGGATAAAGCGCGTCAGCTAGCTGAAGAAAAGAGTATGCTGGATCAGTACAACCTTTATGCTTCAATCGAGCGTTTGACACCGGAAATATTCCAGCGAAAGAAAAATACGACACAGCCGCTTTGTGCAAATGTCGATTTATACTCGGGTTTCGTATATAGCATGTTAGGTATACCCGAGTACTTGTATACTCCCATCTTTGCGATTGCGCGAATGGCTGGCTGGTCAGCGCACCGTTTAGAGCAACTGATTTCGGGTGGTAAAATTATTCGGCCCGCATACAAGAGCGCGCAGAAGCGTAGGCAGTATATACAGATGGCAGATCGCATATAACCTTTTGCAGAGGATCTGTAGTGGAATTGTTACATCATCATACATAAGAAATAATGTTTAGTAAATAAATCGCCCGCAAAGTGCACATGTAGTTTGGGGTGTAAAAAACAAAAGAGAAAAGAGACGAACATGACGAATAGTGCCTTGCAATTCTTAAAACAACTACTTGAAACCCCTACCCCAACCGGATCGGAGACACGCGGGCAGGCGCTGGTCACACAGTATATGAAAAAATATGCTGATCATGTTTCCATGGATATCCATGGAAATGTCATTGGGGTCTTGAACCCCGACGCGCCTGTTCGCATCATGCTTGCGGGACATTGCGACGAAATTGGCCTAATGGTGCAGTACATTAGCCCAGAGGGTTATTTGACCATGTCAGCTTTGGGAGGCGTTAATGTGTCATTGCTGCAGGGTGAGCGGGTTATCATCCAAACAGCAAAGGGACCAATCCCAGGAGTATTTGGTGTTAAACCCATTCATCTCATGTCTGAGGAAGATCGCAAAAAGCCTGCCAACTTGATTCATGAACTTTGGGTCGATATCGGAGCAAAAAATCGCAAAGATGCCGAAAAAATGGTTGCACTGGGAGATACCGCAACCATCAACAGCGGATGGATTGAGCTCGGCAATGGTCTGGTTGCCTGTCGTGCCTTTGATAATCGCATCGGATCTTTTATCATCGCTGATGTACTGCGAGTACTCAAAGGGCGCAAGCTGAATGTGGCAGTACATGCCGTCAGCACCGTGCAGGAAGAGGTAGGGTTGCGCGGTGCCAAAACGGCGGCTTTTCATGTCGATCCGCACATGGGAATAGCAGTTGATGTTGGCTTTGCTAGTGACTTCCCTGGTGTCAACCCCAAGATTGTCGGGGAAGCAAAGCTCGGTGACGGTCCGATTTTGCATCCGGGACCAACATACAATCCAGCTTTGTTGGAGATGATTAAGAAATCAGCGCGCAAACAAAAAATGGCGACACAGCTTCAACCGGAGGCGCGTGGTGTGAGCACGGACGCCTTTGCATTGATGATGAATCGTGGTGGCGTTGCTTCAGCTCTCATCAGTGTCCCCTCGCGTTATATGCATAGCCCCGTAGAGACCATATCGCTTAAAGATGCGGAAAATACGGTGAAACTGATTGCGGCTACCATTACCAATATGACTGGTAAAGAAAAGCTACGTTAGAACGCGATACGTATTTGCGCGTTTTGCTGTATATCTTCGAGTAATAGGTCCCGTAATGCTTGCGTTATGGGACCTACTTTTTTCCATTTTATGGACTCAAACTGCGCGACATGCGTCACATCCGTTGTCGTGCCAACAATCAGCAGCTCCCTTGCCGCTTCAACATCTTCCGGTGCTATACGTGCAAAACCTGCAGAGCGAAGAATGCCGGATGAGATAAGCGATTCCGCTAATGCGAGGACGCGCATCATGGTGGTACCCTCCAGTACCCGATCCACGCACGGGAATAATAATTGTTGGCCAGCCGTTACAATACCAAAATTCTCTGTTGGTCCCTCGGTCACATATCCCTCAGCATCAAGCCCAATAACAAAATCCAGCCCGCGCTGCAAAGCCTCTTGTTTCATTAAGACATTGGGTAAGTAATTACAGTGCTTCAATGTAGCGAACATATCCGGCTTTGCTGGTATTTTGGAAATACCGACGAGGGCTCCAGCGGGATGCGTGTCCATGAATCCCGCTGTCAATTGCGAAACCGACACATACAAATGAGACTGCGGACAATCAGCAGGACTGACACCAAAACTTCCGGGGCCACGAGAAATATAGATGCGGATAGCGGCATCCTGCAATTGGCTCGCTCGCAAAGTTGCGCAGACAATATCAATCAGCTTTTGACGCGATACAGGGATCTGTATCCCAAGCGCTTGTGCAGACTTCTCTAAGCGACTGATATGCGCAGACAAGTTGTAGACGCCACGATTCACACATTTGCACATTTCAAAAGCGCCATCGCCACGATGCACAATGTGATCATCGATAGGAATACGCATTAACAGTGGGTCGACCACGATCGCATCTAGTTCACTCATGTAGAGCGCACAATAGGCGTCATGATAAGGACGACGTGTAGCGTCCAGTGCTGAAAAATATGTATCCCTCGATATTACGCGCATGCTAAGACCTCTTTTGATGCAACGCATTCATGATATCCAAAGACGTTGCAAAATGCACCGATCAAAACGGGTTTCACATCTTCTATTTGAATCCCGGGAAGATATGAATGCATCGATGTTACGCCGCGACCCTTGATCCCGCAGGGAATGATACCATCATAGTGAGATAGGTTTGTTCTCACATTTAAGGCAAAACCATGCATCGTAATTTGCCGCCGCACACGCACGCCAATTGCGGCAACCTTATCCTTGCCAATCCAAACGCCTGGATTCACCGCATCGCGGCCGCCTGAAAGTTCGAAATGCGCAAGGGTTTCGATAAGAACTTCTTCCAAACGATCAACATACCAGGCAACACCTTGGGCTTTTTTTGTAGAAAGTCGAATAATAGGATAACCCGTAATCTGGCCAGGTCCATGGTATGTGACTTGCCCACCACGATCTGTTTGTACCACGGTAATACCTTTTGCCTTTCTCGTCTGGACCGAGAACAGCACATCTGATTCAGATGCATATTTACCTAAGGTATAAACCGGTTCATGTTCTACAAGCATGAGTCGGTCGGGAAGTGCATCTGCTGCGGCAATCCTCGCTTCTAACAAGCGTTGCTGCATTTGATATGCAGATACATACTCGATATGCGGTATATCTACCAATTCAAGCTTCATGGGATCGCTTTCGGCGGCGGCGACGGCGACGACGGCGCGGAACGGTTTCGCCCCCCTCGACCTTATCTCTGCACGTAGAAACGCTAAGCTCTCCCCCATGCTTTTTAGCCATATCCTCCCAAAAGGAAACGGCTTCGGGGGCTACCAGACCAGCTGCTGCACGTAGTTTCAATAAAGCCAAGGATTCCGCAAAGGATGGATGCGCTACAAACCGCAAAATAGATTTACTTTTCCGTCCAGAAACAAAACGCTCCTGCAATTGCAGGAACCGAATTTGATTTTCTACAAGACGTAATACACGGTAACGTACGCCTCTGGGCATACGAAAACGCGTAGCAATCGGCTCCAACCAGTTGGCACAGGCTACATTGACATCATGAAGCGTATGGAGATCCGCACAAGCGGAAACCATGGGACCTTGAAAAAGCGTAGACAATAATAAAGCATGATGTGCAGTTCCTTCAAAAAGACCACCCTGGTCTAAGGCTGTCAGTACTCGCCACAGAGGGGATTTGCGTCCACCTGTATCTTTAATATAGTTGCACAATTCGGGCATTAACACATGCATGATATCAAGTTGCCAAAGCAAACGAAAGGAAGGTTCAGATGCCGACATCCCGAATAGTTTATACATTTCTTCCAACAACCGCGCAGGAGCGGCCAATAATATCTCATCTGCATGCTTGATGATAGCCCGCCTTGTCCGCGTTTCCAGTCGAAAACCGAGTCGGCCTGCGAAACGTACCGCCCGTATCATTCGCACCGGATCCTCGCGAAAACGGATATTGGGATCTCCTATCGTGCGAACCAATTGTTTGCGTAGATCCGCCAAACCACCAACATGGTCAATGACACAAAAATCATGCAGGTCATAAAATAGGGCGTTTATTGTAAAGTCCCGCCTGAAAGCATCTTCTTCCGGTGTGCCAAACTGGTTATCATCCCATTGCACGAGGTTATCCGCTGACTCGTTTGTGGTGGGTTGTTTGCGGAAAGTACTGGTTTCAATCACTTTATGCCGGCCGAATCGAATATGTGCCAATCGAAAGCGTCGCCCCACAAGAAAGCAATTTCGGAAAAGACGCTTGATATCGCTTGGTTCAGCATCCGTGCTAATATCAAAGTCCTTGGGAATTCGTCCAAGCAGCAAGTCTCGCACGCTTCCACCCACCAGATATGCCTTGTACCCGTTTCGATTTAAGCGATGCATGACCTGCAACGCATCACGGTCAATGAACTGTCGCGATACGGTATGATCGGAACGTTGCAAAATTGTTGTTCGTTTAGCTGTCATAGACTTGTATCCATCAACGCCAATTCTGGATGCTGGTCCCGAGACCGCTGAGAACGTTCTTTTTGCATATCCACCATAGGGGCGTTCGTTACCAGATGTCTCCAGAAAGTGGATACACGATCTGGATACGTCAGATGAAGCGCAATATGCCCGAAACCTGCCCGTGCAAGTTCCGCGCGGACCGTTGTTTCAGCAAGGTGTGGGCGGTTGCAGTCTCTACTCAAGTGCGCGAGGAACACCGTCTTGAGCCTGTCGCTAGCCACTTCACAAAGCAACGCTGCTGCCTTACGATTAGATAAATGTCCCTTGTTGCCCAGAATCCGTTGCTTTAATGCCCAGCTGCGATCCGATGATAAAAGCAACTCCTCGTCATGATTTGTTTCCAATACAATCAAATCGCAACCTTGCAAGCGTGCCCGAACGACATCCGTCGCCAATCCCAGATCAGTACAAATCCCGATACGTGTATCATCATCGCGGATGATAAAACCTACCGGTTCGAACGAATCATGCGGAATCGGAAACGGTTCCACTACAAGCGAACCGATGCGGAAGAATTGACCAGTTGTAAAGACATTCCAAGGAATGCCTGCATATTTGGTCATGCGTCCTAATATTTCTATGGTTCCTGCATTGCCAAATACGGGAATTCCGAATTTACGGTAAAATACAGCAACGCCAGCATGATGGTCACCATGCTCATGAGAAATACAAATACCATTAAGATCATCCGGTGTAACCCCGATTTCAGCCAAACGTTCACAAATCACTTTACAACTCACGCCAGCGTCTATCAGCAGCCTTGTATCATTATTTCCTAGGAAGATACAATTTCCGCTACTCCCGCTTGCCAGCACACAAACCTGTAAGCCCACAATCCCTCTTCCCTCTTTTTGTGTCTGTCTTTTCCCCAATTATGGCTGCCTTATTACCTTGTAAGCCTCACGCCCAAGAGAGTCACGAGCTGTAACCACATTGTCACCAGCCTGCAAGCGACGGTAAGTAGCCCCAGTGTTTGATTCCGTAACCATCTCACCCTTAGTACTATCATTGACTTCCCAAACGACAGCACCCACTGCACCCACTAAACGCAAAGACGCGATTTGGTTATCGCTATTCAATGTCAGTTCGACAACTTGACCATCATCATCCAATTCTTGTCCGCCTGCCGGCAGCAACTGCAAATCGTCTATTTCTGCAGGAGGCGGGCTATCTTGGTCTGGCTGTTTGATAACTTTTGCAACACTGCGACCAGACGAATCTGTAGCTGACACTACATTATCTCCGCTACTATCGCGACGGTAGGTTGCTACTAATGCCGATCTTGTTATGAGCCTCCCGCGATCACTGAATGCTACATCCCACGAAACAGCACCATCAGCTCCAGACAGTGTAATTTCGACGATCTGTCCATCACTCTCAGCAACCAAATCACCGGCTGGGCCAATTATCAACTCCTCCTGATCCGGGGCTAAGGGCGCAGCCCGCTGTGCAAAACTCGATTGTGTAATATTGTCACGTGATATATCCATCCCGTCGAAATAGCGCCCGACATCTTCTGTGTTAGGCGTATCTTCACATCCGGTTGTCCAAAACAGAAGCGATGCACAGAATAACGAGAACAACGGAATTCGCAGTATGACTTTCATGCTTATGCCCTTCTGATTCCTTTTGTATTGATCGTTTAATAGGAAATATAGCTTCACACTATCATATACGCTTTTTGATGCCAATTGCTATTTCAGCAGGAAATAGTACACGAGGTGGTTAGCAGCCAAACTGTACATGGCAGCAATCACATCATCCAGGACGATACCTGTACCGCCCTTAACCGATTGCAAACGATTGGCTGGCTGAGGCTTCCAGATATCGAACACACGTGCTGTAATGAACGCGACCACCAGCATGATTGGTTCTGCTGGCAACCCCACCATACAAAGGGGGAAAATCAGATATTCGTCGGCAACAATTCTGCCGTCATCCTTTGTCTGAAAATGTTTTTCGGCAACGCCGCAGATCGGGATCGCCGTAATGGCAAGTATACAGGCAAAAAAAAGCTGCCAGGGCCAACCCGCGAGAATTTGCCACACCCCCCACACAAGGGGTATAGCAAGCAATGAGCCAACTGTTCCTGATGCAAATGGACTGAATCCTGTTCCGAAGCCGGTTGCAAGAGCAAGTACGACTCCCTTGATAAGTCGCAAAAGTGCTGCCATTATAAACGCCCAGCTTTCATGCGCTTTAGTTTGCCAGCATGCGCGACTTTTTGAACAGCTGACATGTTGTCAATCAATAACACACCATTCAAATGATCGATTTCATGCTGTATTGCACGCGAGAGCAACCCCGTCGCCTCCACGGTTGCCTGCTTGCCATCTAAATCCAGGTAATCAACAATCGCTCTATCTGGACGCTTCACTTGGATATATATGCCCGGAAAACTTAAGCACCCCTCCTGTCCGCATTGTTCTCCCTCAAGCTCTCGAATTTTGGGGTTAATAAGTACTAATGGCATTGCTACACCGCATGCCTCCTCTTTCGGAACATCAATAACACAAATAGCTTCTTTCCGTCCTACCTGCTCTGCAGCCAACCCGACACCCTCCGCCGCGTACATGCTCGCTAGCATATCTTTGGCTAGAGCCCGAATCTCATCATTTACTTCACGTACCTGCTCTGCTTTTTCACGCAAAACAGCATCACCATATTTTACAATATTTAAAATCGCCATATTGATAATCCTCCTGCAGCTGGGGATTCTAGACGCAGTGATGCACAATTGCAACTGGAACTATGTCCTACAGACGCGGTGCATGAAACGGAATCATGCACACTTGAACAAGCATGTCGCACGCAATCGTGACATGAGAATATGTATCTCTAAACTTTTTTTCTAAGGAATGCATGCTTTTACTCGTATGATGCGTAATGAAGTTCATAACGTTGTTGAGACATGTATAAACATGCTCGTAAATGCATTATATGAAAGGGTAAAGAAAATGAAGCCTATAGTACCAATCATGATTCTTTCCATATTCCTGCCCGCGATGTTGGGTGCTGATCAGTCAGTTGATGTGCTACGTCAGACAGGGCGTGCTTTCTCTTCCGTTGCGCGAGATACCATACCTTCTGTTGTATTCATCCAAGTAGAGCAAATTATCGAAACGCGTGGACGAGGAGATTCTTTCAATGATCCATTCGATTTTTTTGGCGACGATATGTTGCGTCGTTTCTTCGGTATGCCCGAACAGCCGCAACGCCCCCAACAACCACGGCGGCATCGTCGGGAAGGAGCAGGATCCGGATTTATCATTTCCGAGGATGGCTATATTCTCACCAATAGCCATGTTGTAGGAGATGCTACACGCATCACGGTACGTCTGCATGATGGACGAGAATTCGATGCCGAAAATATTGGCACCGATCCACGGAGCGAAGTCGCCATCATCAAGATTGATGCTGATGAACTGCCCGTTGTTCCTCTTGGAGACAGCAATGATTTAGAGGTCGGGGAATGGGTCATTGCCGTTGGAAATCCCTTTGGTTTGAGTGAAACCGTTACCGCTGGCATCGTAAGCGCTCTAGGTCGCCGCAATATTGGAATCGCCGATTATGAAGATTTCATCCAAACCGATGCCGCCATCAATCCAGGAAACTCAGGTGGACCTCTGTTAAATATTAGTGGAGAAGTGGTGGGGATTAACACGGCAATTTACACGCGTAGCGGCGGTAGCATGGGCGTGGGATTTGCGATTCCAATCAATATGGCGCGTGCTATCAAGGAACAGCTCATTGAAAGCGGAACCGTTACCAGGGGATATCTAGGTGTGTTTTTACAGGAAATAACACCGCTGCTTGCAGAGTCGCTCGAGTTGCCTGACGCGAAAGGTATTTTGATCTCTGATATCATTGAAGATAGCCCGGCCGCAGAAGCTGGATTGAAACAAGGCGATGTCGTGCGCAAACTGGATGGTGACAGTATTGATGACACAGGCGCTTTCCGAAACGAGATTTCTTCGCGGAGACCTGGCGCAGAAATTAAGCTATTTGTCTATCGCGATGGAGAGGAAAAGGAAATTACCGTAAGAATTGGTCGGCTTGAGGATGAGCAAGAGGAAGCCTCCCTGCAGGAGGCTTTGGAAATGCTGGGCATGCGCGCTGATGACATAACAGAAGAAATAACACAGCGACTAGGCTACAATCCCGGTGAGGGGGTTGTCATAACAGAAATTGACCCATCAGGACGCGTAGCACAGGCCGGACTGCGGACGGGAACGCTGATTGCAGGTGTAAACCGCACGCGCGTACGGAGTATGGAAGAGTTTAATGATGCCATAAAAGAAGCCATTGAGCTCGGTCGGCTTGTACTGACAGTCCGACGTGGAAGATTTCATCAATATGTTCCCATACCGTTGAATTAGTATTTCAAACACACCGAAATCAAACAAATTTGTTCTGGATTTCCGGTCAGGTTTTTTGGATAGTGAACCTAGGCCAGCATAGTGGCCAGACCGGGCCGGTGCATTATGTGTCATCATGCAGGATTTCGGTTAGTTGGTGATGACACACAGCATAGGGGATATCAGATGGATATCTATGTGGGAAATCTGTCTTACCAGACAGACGATCAACAACTCCGCGAACTGTTCGAGCAGTATGGCAATGTGACCTCCTCACGTGTCATCACAGATCGGTTCTCGGGTCAGTCCAAAGGGTTCGGCTTTGTGGAAATGCCGGACAATGCGGAGGCAAATGCAGCGATTGCAGCGTTGAATGAACAAGAGTTCATGGGCAGAAATCTGAGAGTGAATGAGTCACAGCCAAAGCCGAGGCGCGAAAACGGCGGTGGCCATGGCGGCGGTTTTAATGGTGGCCGGGATCGTGACCGCAGCTTTGGCGGAGGCAACAACCGTCGGGATGACCGCCGCTGGTAGAATCATAAACGGGACAAAAGAAAAAAGGCGGCATGGAGGCCGCCTTTTTTTGTGTTGATGCTGGACCATTATCTCCGTTTTTGCAAAGCTACCCCATCATATAACGGAAAGGATGCTTTCATGTACAAAATGCACCTCATTGTAACGGCACTCTTCATGCTTACTTCAAACGTACTGTACAGTACTGTCACTGCAGGCCCTGCAGAGTCCGTTGAATCCATTGGTTTCAGATATGGTAATTATCGGCGGCATGATTATGTCGGTGGATATATTGATGTAGCACAGCACCTCTACCGTGGAAATCAGCAATATTTTTTCCTTGCCGAAATAGCTGCAGGGCGCATTTCACAATCTCGTGGCGATAGTTATGACCACATAGGGTTGGAACTAGGTCTCCAATATAGAGTCTTGCCCTCCACCACTGTTGCGATTACAGGGTCTCACGATTGGCATTTAGGATCCCCTGACTACCATATATCAGGAGCAAACTTTCGTTTTACACAATCGATGGCTCCGCATAATGCACCGGTTGTTCCCTTCGTGCGGGCTAATGCCAGTATGCAATTTATAGATCCTGTTAGAGAGAGTCCAGCGAGACAAGACCGGCGTTATCGTCTTCTCGTACTCGAGGCTCTTGGAGGCGCCGAGATCAGGATGCGCGAGGATTTCAGTTGGGTGTTCGAGGGTGGCCGTTCGCAATCAAAAGCCATTAATAATGAGGGCCCCGATCTAGCGAATGGTTGGATTGCCAGAATTGCGATGCGTTATGACTGGTTCTGACATATCATTAACAGAACTGTCGACAAGATTGCTATATCTGAAGGGCACGAAACAGAAAATCGCCATCACTTCACATATACGCCCAGACGGGGATGCCATCGGATCAGCCGTTGGACTCTATCATATCTTAAACGACCTGAGCCTGCCTGTTGAGGTTGTAGACCTTGGCCCTATACCTGACCAATACTCGTTCTTAAAAGAGAACCTACAAATATCTGAAGCTACGCAATGCAACGCTGGGGATTATACCTTACTGATCATTCTGGATACCGGATCGATTGACCGTGCCCCCGCATTTGTAACCCAATGGTTGGGGCAAGTGTCCTCGATTAATGTCGATCACCACCCGACCAATACTTGTTTTGCTGAACAAAATTGTGTAGTTCCCACGGCAGCGGCAGTCGCAGAAATCATAACGCAGCTAGCCATTTTGGCAAGCTGGCCCATTTCCCAAGCGGCCGCAACAGCCCTCTGGGTTGGCATTGTGACCGATACGGGACGATTTGCCTATAGCTCTACATCACCGGCTACCATGCTGGCTGCTTCGAGGCTCTTGGAAAATGGCATCAATACACCCCAAATCGATCAAGATGTTTTTCAAACGGCATCTCTAGGCGCACTACGTATACAAGCACGCGCCATTGAGAAGATGGAACTACTGCAAGATCAACAACTCGCTATAATTGCCTTGTCGCAGCAAGATTTTTGCGCATGCGAAGCGCGACCAGAAGATGCAGAGGAAATCATTAATCTGCCCCGCCGACTGGACTCGGTAACGGTAGCCGTTGTGATCACTGAAATGGAGCAAAGCACGCAGGAAGCCCCACGGACGAAGGCGAGCTTTCGCACGACCCCCCCATTCGATGCCGGCACATTTTGCGAAGAGATCGGTGGTGGTGGACATGCACGCGCAGCCGGTTGTGAGCTAGCGCAGCCCCTTGCACAAGCAACTGCGTTCATTCGGCAACGCATACAAGATACTTGGTTTTGAGTATGGCGCCATCCCTACAATGGATTGCAACCGGATCCCTCCTGCATATTCTTTGTTTTATCCTCGTGTGCTTATACTGTCTATGGCATAGGAAACACCCATCCTCCACCATTTTGTGGATTTTCCTTACGTGGTCATTTCCCGTTTTCGGGGCAATCCTTTTTGTTATATTCGGTGTCGATCGCGTTACACCCCGCGGACAACGGAAACGTGCACAAAATGAATCTCTGTTGCGTGCTCGCAATAAAACCGCAGCAGATGCACTGCCCTTGGCATATTGGCTAGCGAGTAAAGACCTGCAACTCGACGAACAAGACCATCTGATCAACAGTATGAACCGCGCGATGGATACCCTCGCATCTGATTTCCCCTTTCTCGCAGGTAATCAGCTGACCCCCCTTGTAGGTGGTAACGAAACGTTTCCTGCCATGTTAGATGCCATCAGGGGAGCCAAGCACCATATCCACTTTCAGTGTTTTATTATCAGAAATGACACGATCGCACGTACTTTTTTTAACGCTTTGGCCCAAAAAGCCCGCGAAGGTGTGAGTGTTCGCATCCTATTCGATCGGTTCGGCTCCACCCACGCTGCGCTCACTGGTTTCTTTATGCGCTATCGCAATATCCCGAATTTTGAAATACAAGGTTGGACACAAGTTAATTTGCTCAAGCGACGCTTCCAAATCAATCTGCGTAACCACCGCAAAGTGCTTGTTGTCGATGGCAAAATCGGATTTTTTGGAGGTATTAATCTGGATAAAGTCAATCTACCCGCAAAATCTCGCGAAGCCCACCGCGATTACCATTTCCGTGCATCCGGACCGGTGGTCCAGCAACTACAGTATGCCTTTCTACAAGACTGGTATTTCATGACGAATGAACCACCGGAAAGATTGTTGCAAGAGCAGTTTTTCCCAATGCACGAACGCACGGGGAAAACACCAGCGCGGCTTATTCCCTCAGGACCCGCCGCCGAAGAACATGCCATTGAAGACCTGTTCTTTATGCTATCGGGAATGGCAAACGAACAACTCTTACTCGTAACACCATATTTTGTCCCCTCACCCGCACTCATCGCAGCATTACGCGCAGCGGCCCTTCGTGGAGTGGATGTTCATGTAATGCTACCTGAATACAATAATCACTTTTATGCTGGCTGGGCCGCCCGCGCATTCTTCACCGAATTGCTCCAAGCAGGCGTCCGGATCTTTTTGCGCCATCCGCCCTTTATTCATGCAAAAGCCATGATTGTAGATTCCGCAACCGTCACTGTGGGAACCGCAAACTGGGATCTTCGCAGCCTGCGCTTGAACTATGAAACCAACCTACTGGCTTACGACGAATCTTTCGCCGATCAACTCAAACAACATCTGCTGGACGATGAAGCACAAAGCCGCGAAATTCATTTGGCAGGTTGGGAAGCGCGGCCCAAATGGAATCGCCTACTAGAAAATGCCTGCGCGCTTTTATCGCCTGTTCTATGATATCACCAAAAAAAAGCCCGCTCTTGCTGATGCAAGAGCGGGTAGCCATTTGCCAATGACATTGTTACATCTTAATCATTACGCTCTACTTGCCGACGTCCCCTAACCCGTTCACGACCTTGATCGGGCCGTCTTTCGCGCTGAGGACTTCTCTCACGTTCCCTACCTCTCTCACGCTGGGCAGGTCCCATCACGGATCGCATCATAGTGCGAATATCTCCTTCAGTCACATCATCCTGATCGCGCAGTGCGGCAATTTCTTTCAATAGCTCCTCGCTACGAGAAGCTACATTTTCCTGCTGCCTGGCCTGGCGCTGCTCCATACGCTGTAGGATACGATCCCGGTCTGATTCTTCCACACCGCTGGTTTCTAATGCCTCGCGATATGCCGCTAAGCGTGCTTCCTGATTCTGTTCTTGGCGTGACAACATCATTTGCTGGCGTGCTTTAACGTGTTCCGCCAGTATATCCAGTTGCTGATGTGGATCCGTCGCCTCACCAAGTGCAGCACGCAACGCTTGTCTTGTTTCTTGTTGTGCACGCATTTGTGCCTGCATCTCTTCCCGTTGCTGACTCATGTGCGCTTCTAGAACAGCACGCCCTTCCTCTGTCAGATGGGCTTGCATTCCCTCTGCGCGACGTCCTCGTTCAGCAGTTGTTTCCGCCATTGTTGTTCCTGCCAGCACGAGCATGGCAAGCATCACACCTATAGGCCGATCATTCCGTTTGCCCATATCCAACTCCTTTCAGTTAATCCAGCCGATATGGCCGGTTACTTGGGATAACGAAAACCATACTTTGTTTATTGCATACAAAATGGATTATGTTGTGACCTCCAGAAAATCACGATCGACTTCAACGATGACCGATTGTCCGACTAGCTCCACATTCAGGCGCACACAGGTCTTTTTCGCTAACTGATCCACGTACCCCTCGAGGCCGCTAAAGACTCCAGCTTTGATGCGTACCCGCGTACCACTAGCCAAATGTGCATCAGACTGCAAACGAGCATCCACAGACAATGCAAACCGGATTTGCTCTAATTCATATAATAATTGATTTTCATGTTCCGGAGCGATGATTTGCAATATATGATTGGTGCGCAACACATGCACACGCGTCTCCGGCCGCAATTCTACAAATAGATACCCGGGGAACAGCGGTTTTTGCACGATAACTTTGCGACGTTGGTGTATCTTTACCGATTCGCGTAAAGGTAAATAATGTGCGATAGAGTGGCGTGTACAAACAAAAGCCACCTTCTTCTCCGTTCTTGGCCCTACATGAAGAACAAACCACCCCATAATAATCTCTGCCTCGCCTCCCGAATATGTTGCCTCTACCTGCAACGTACCCATGAATAAAAACCAGAATCAAGCAATACCTGTCAAGCGGGGATAGCACGACAAAACTTTATGTAATGCGTTTGCCTGAAATAGTAAAATCACATTTTCGAACTTGAGAATTGACCCCACCTAATGTATCAAATGCCTTTTAACAAAACGAAGGATGACCATGCCCGAAAAAATCTCGGTTTGTATAATTGCAGGGAATGAAGAACGCAATATTCGCCGTTGTCTTGAAAGTGCCAAATGGGCAGATGAAATCGTTGTCTTGGATAGTTTCAGCAAGGATCGTACCGTTGAAATTTGTCGGGAATATACGGATCGCGTCTATCAACACGAATGGATGGGTTACATCGGACAAAAGAATCTCATCAAGGATTTGGCTACGGGACCTTGGATCTTTTTTCTGGATGCCGATGAGGAAATATCCCCAGCGTTACGCAAGGACATCGATGCGGAATTCACCAGCGGAAATGCGGCAGATTATGCTGGATATGAGTTTCCACGCCTTGTTTGGTATCTAGGCCGTTGGATTTACCATGGCGATTGGTACCCCGACACCAAACTACGATTATTTCGCAAGGAACAAGGTGAATGTGGTGGGCAGGAACCACACGACAGAATCATAGTGGATGGACGCGTGAAGTTCATCAGTAGTCCATTGTTTCACTACACCTACACGGACATCACAAATCAATTGGCTACCATCAATAAATTCACCAGTATATCGGCTCTTGGCAAACACAAAAGTAAACGTCCGGCACGCATCATTGATCTAACTGTGCGCCCATTCTTGCGTTTCTTGCGTTGCTATATTCTCAAAAGAGGATTTCTGGACGGAATTCCAGGATTAATCATTGCAACCTTTACGGGGTTCTCTGTATTTAGCAAGTATGCAAAGTTGTGGGAAATTTATAATGCCGACCGCGACAATGAAACAAATCCTTCGAGCTGAGATTGCAATGGTATGGCGGTTTCCGTTCCGTTCGTTTGCAGTGTGATGCGTTTGAAATCCTTCGCTCGTCCTGCCAGCTTGAATGGGTCCAGCCAAGTTGTACCTTTCTATCATGCGAATCCTCGCACGTAGGACTAACTACGCATACGCTTGGCAAACGCCCAAACACCGGGACGTTCACCTACGCATGAGATGTCGGCCCTCCGTAAGCCAAGCAAACAGCTCTTATGCGGATGTTGCGCTTCAAAAGGAAACCCTATTTTCGTGGCATATCGTCCGATCCAGCGACCGTTCTTTTCATGCGGTAACGGATCACTACCTGCTAGCACGCGGTAGCCTTGCGCTTGCCCCATCCGCAATGGCAATGGTACCGGCCAGCAAACGGGACGCATCGCACTATCACCCAGAAAAAGTTCTTTTGGCGTATAGCCGTCTATCAGCCGTTCAACGACTGCCCGCCGCTTGAACAACCATTTACCTACGCCCCATGGCATGACAGCCAAAGCGTCCAATTCCCTGACCCTGCCAACCGTCTCATGCGCAGGTTCCCCGTCTGGTATTGCCGCATCATTACCTATGCAATGGATCTCTATGCGTTCTTTCGTTGCTATCTGGCGACCAGGAATAATGAATAACGGTGGAACGCCCTTGCCAAAACGTACCACGATACTACGCCCGTCTTCCAAAACTTCGCGACCGAGCACATCAGCATCTGCCCCTATTCCTTTATCTCGTAATGTCGCATAAAAATGGCAATCGTGCCTTTCTGTTAAACACGCAATAGGAACGGCATCCGGATCGAGTCGATGCAAACGTTCCGCACATAACCGCAACACGTTTCCAGCATCATACTGCGGATACATATGTACATGTGTGTCAACAATCATCATAGCAGCATTCTCCTAAAGCGGACGGTCCAACGTACGATATTGAATCGCCTCGGAAATATGTTGCGGCCCTATTTGTTCAGATCCATCAAGATCGGCAATGGTGCGCGATACTTTCAAGATCCGGTCATAGGCACGCGCACTGAAATGGTACTCGCGAATCGCCATTTTCAGCAGTTCTGCTGCATCTGCTGATGGACAGCAATATTGCTGCACCTGCTTCGTGCTCATGTCAGCATTACAGTGTATACGACGTTTCCCGCGTGCCGCGGAGAATCGCTGGTGCTGGATTCCTCGTGCGGTTAAAGCACGCTCCCGCATAAGCACAGACGGTTCACCCGGCGCTAGTGCCGAGAGCTCTTCGTATTGCATAGCCGGAACCTCAATATGAATATCAATCCGATCTAACAACGGTCCCGAAATCTTGCTACGATATTTAGCAATTTGTCGCGGTGCACAACGACACTCACGGCTCGGATCACTGTAATATCCGCATGGGCACGGATTCATCGCAGCCACCAACATAAACTCACAAGGAAACGTCACGGTCGTCGCAGCCCGTGAAATCGTCACAATCCCATCTTCTAAAGGTTGACGAAGAACTTCTAATACGTTGCGATGAAACTCCGGTAACTCATCCAAAAACAATACACCGCGATGCGCCAGACTTACTTCCCCTGGAACGGGATGCGCACCGCCCCCCAAAAGCCCGGCATCCGAAATAGTATGATGCGGCGAACGGAACGGACGATGCTCAACCAAAGCAGCATGTACTGGCAGCGTACCCGCAATACTATGAATCTTCGTAACTTCTAACGCCTCCTCCAAGGATAGCGGCGGTAGGATTGAAGAAATTCGCTTCGCCAGCATCGTTTTTCCGGTTCCAGGCGGACCCACCATCAGAATATTGTGCCCGCCAGCCACCGCCACTTCAATCGCACGCCGCGCCTGCTCCTGGCCCTTGACATCTACATAGTCCGCCTCGTGCTCCAACAACGCGCCAAACACACTGTCTACATCCACCACACAAGGCGAAATATTATGCGTGCCCGCCAGGAAGTCAGCCGCCTCGCGAAGATTCTGTACGGGAAACACCTCAATCCCATCCACAACAGCGGCTTCTTCCGCATTCACCGCCGGAACAATCACGCCAAGCTTGCCCATCTCCCTTGCCTTTAGTGCCACCGGCAACACACCCTTTACCCGGCGCACTTCCCCACTCAAGGCCAATTCACCCAGCATCACATAATCCTCAAGCGTCTCTGCCGTGATTTCTCCCTGCGCTGCCAGAATGCCAATCGCAATCGGCAAATCGTAAACTGGCCCTTCCTTCTTGATGTCGGCAGGTGCCAGATTAATTGTCGTGCGCCCCATCGGCGTCATAAAACCGGAATTCGTGAGTGCCGTATAAACGCGATCCTTGCTCTCCTTCACCGCAGCATCTGGTAACCCCACCGTCACCACCTGCGGATCCCCATGCCCAGCATTCACCTCAATCTCAACCGCAAATGCCTCTACCCCCTGCACCGCCCCAGAATATACTTTGGATAACATCTTCAGCCCCTACTCTCTTGCAAACGCCTATGGTAAAAAAGATTCCAGAAGCGTACAAAGCCCCCCATACACCGTCAACATCGCATTGCACTCCTGACAGAAATACACAATGTAAACAGTATTTAATATGAAGATCGAGGCCATAAAACCTGCCGTTGCACCTGATTGCGAAGACTTTGCAGTCAAGCGTCTTGACAAGTATCGGCCTTATGGTGAATGCAAAACAATACGAAGACCAACATTCATTTGGTGGATGGCAAATGCCCTGCGTGCGGCAGAGCGGCAAAAGCTAGCATTGTTCATCCATCCACCGCCCCGGATAGCACGTAATCCTCCAGATGGCGGGCCAACAGGATCCGTGCCATCCGAATGTACCGTGCTCCACCAGTTCAATACGCGTATCTTTACATTTCCATGCATGTCATACAGCCCCCAGGCATTGGGAGCATAAGATCCCACCTCCGCGGTACCACCACTCGTACTCGCATCAGCATCTTGGGAATAACCGCCGGGATGGTTATGTTGATATCGACCCAACGCAGACAGATTTGGGCAATCTGTTGTGCTGGTTAAATTCGTGCCACTATTAAGGGCCGTTGTTGTTCCGGCCCTGCAGGCATACTCATACTGTGCTTCCGTAGGCAAATCAAGCCACTCTAACCCCGTTCTGACCCGCAGTTTGCCCATGAAAGAGTTTAGACCTACTGCACGAGACACCGGCCAGCTAGTATCCAGCGTCCTGTTATTATCGGCATCCTCACGGATGATATTAAATGAGACCTGTTCAACGGGACGACTGTCGCGGTAATCCGGGTTGCGAAAGTGGCTCGGCCAATTTCCCATAACGCGCTCCCATTGACGTTGCGTAACGGGAAACACACCGATAAAGTAGCTCTTCAATATCGTCACATTTCGCGGGGCCTCATCATGTGTCCGCCCCAGTTCGCCGGATGGCGACCCGATTACAAAAGTGCCTGGCAAAATACGTCGCAGCACCAGTTTGGTCGTTTTGTATTCGTCAGTCCATCCCCCATCAGGCACCGTTGCGTAATAGCGAACCGGATAATGAGCAGCATCGGGTCCGCCGGAAAGATCAATAACAAGATATTGTGCTGTGTTCGGATCAACCCCGGAAAAACCAGAGCCGCTAACCTGCAAGGTGCTCTCGCCCATTGCCGCATCTGTGTGGACAACGATCTTACCTGCATATGTTTGGTCAATTGCTGGAGAAAAAACAATGCTCACCATCTGTGTCGACCAAGGGGCGATGGTACCCGACCATTCTCCACTGTAGCCCTGTGGTAAATCAATTCCATCTACCTCCAGTGGAAGATTTCCCATGTTGCGGATAATCAAAGTGCCAGCAATTTCCTCTCCCACCGCTATTGTCCCATAATCGCGATCACCGATGACGGATACAATGCGCGTGTCCTCTGCTAGCACCACGCCCGCGACACGAAATCCCGTAGCTCCGCTCTTGCTGGATGGGGGTGCAGAACAACGTGCTCCGGAACGGGCAGATGCTGCGCCATTCACATAACTACCGCCACGCAGTACCCTGGAGCTACCGGTGACCGGCCCCTTCGGATCCAGATTACCGGCGACTCCCGTCGCATGCCAGTCCAGACACCATTCCCATACATTCCCATGCATGTCGTAGAGTCCCCAGGCATTGGGTAGATACGATCCGACCTCCGCGGTTCCCCCATCCGGACTATCGTTGGTATTATAAAGATATCTGCCGACTATGGCCATATTTGGACACGCTCCCGTGTTGGTCAAATCATACATGCTGTTTAGTGCTGTTGCGGTCCCTGCACGGCATGCATATTCCCATTGCGCTTCGGTTGGCAGGTCAAGCGTCACCAGTCCCGTACGGGTGCGCAGCCTGCCCATAAACGTATCGGCATCAACCACGCTTGTCTCTGGCCAAAGCGGAACGACCAAGTGTTCAACAACACGTTCACGAATATCGTGATAATTGACCTGCTCGACGGGGCGACGTTCACGATAATCCGCATTATCGTGAGAACTGGGCCAGTTGCCCATTACACGCTCCCATTGACGCTGGGTTACGGGAAAAATGCCCATATAGTAACTTTGCGTTAGCGTGACTTCACGCGGAGCCCGATCGGACCATATACGCCCTAATTCCGTACTGGGAACCCCCATCATGAAGTTGCCAGCAGGGATCCGCCGCAATACCATCTTGGTGGTTTTGTATTCACTCGTCCAACCGCCAGCTGGAACTGCATCATAATAGCTGACAGGGTACCAGTCAGCATCTGGACCGTCCGAAAGATCAATCACCACATACGGTCCCCGTGTTGGAAGCTCGGGCACATGCATACCCGTCACTGGCATGACATTATTGCTGCTAGTTGCCGTAGCATCTGAGTCAATGATCACAAAACCACCATACCCGCTATAATCTGCTGGTGAAAATGTGACCACTACCGTCTGGGTTGCCCCACTGTCAATGAGCCCAGACCATGCAGCACTGAAGCCATCGGGAAGAATAATCGAGTTAACCATTAAAGGTGCATCCCCTACGTTCACAATTTCCAATTCTCGCGTAAGCTCTTGATCACTTGTGACTTCCCCGAAGTCCAGATCCCCCTGCAAAACAAGAATGCGTGTCTCGGGTGACATGCTGGTCGCGACCACGCGATAGAACAGGTTTGTGTGCAAATGACTATACGGATCCGTGAGCGTAACCGTGTCTCCAGAAGACACCGAATTACTAGCTATTGGTAACCACCCATCAGCACTTAGGTTGACATTTGCCTCGAGAACGACGGTCCGACGAGCCTCCGCCTGGACATCGAAGGTAATACCGCCGTCATGCACTTCCGACCGGGTAATCACAGGTACCACGCGAACTGCATAACCAGCAAAAGAGTCTCCCCACCCACTCGTTCCAGGAAGTCGGCGAATAAAACGTAATGAAGGCGGAAATAGATCAGCATGCTCGACACTTGGCGCATTCCCCAGGAACGTAACTTTCGTGAGAAGATTGCAGTTATAAAAGGCCCCTGCATGCAAATTCTCTAGCGATACTGGCAAAATGATGCTCTGCAAAGAGAGGCAATCACGGAAGGCGTCCTGCCCAATCTCGGTTACACCATGCGGAATCCTCACGTTTGTGAGCATTTCGCAACCCGCAAAAGCCGACGCGCCGATCGAGACAAGCCCCGCAGGAAAAACGATTTCCCGTAGTCCACTACAATCTCGGAACGTATCAGCAGCGATCATGCTTACGCCATGCGGAATCCTCACACTCTCAAGTGCAGTGCATCCGCGAAAAGCTGCTGCACCAATCGAAGTCAGGCTATCAGGAAAGTTTATATTCGCAAGCGCAGAGCAACCACGAAATGCATTCCCGCCTATCGTTTCCAAGTTACTTGGTAGAACTATGGTTTCGAGTCCACTACAATTTTCAAATGTTGAGGGAGAAATCGTCGTCATCCCGTCAGAAAGCGTTACAGTCCGTAAAGCCGAGCACTCCTCGAAAGCAGAACCAGCAATATGTGTAACACTATTAGGTATGGTAAAGTCTGTTAGAGAGGTACACCAACTAAATGCCCCCTGCATGATATGCGTTAACCCCTCGGAAAACACCACGGTTTCAAGTGCCGTGCAGAACCTGAATGCGCTCGCGTTGATTCTGGTGATGTTACCGGGAATCGTCACGCTCTTCAGGAATCTGCACTTGTAGAAAGCACTACCGCTTATTTCCGAGAGTCCGCTACCGAGTGTGACATGGGTCAATCCACGACTCTCAAAGAAAGCAAATTCTCTGAGCGAGGTCACGCTGGCGGGTACCGTGTAGGCTCCCGGTTTCCCTGCGGGGTAAAAGACAAGAGACGTGCGTTCTTTATTGAAAAGAACACCATCCAGACTACTGTAATTCGAATTCTCTGCATGAACATTTATACTCACGAGAGAATGGCAGGATAGAAATGCATCATTGGAGATACCGATAACCGAGGCAGGAATGTAGATCGCGGTTAGCGCATGACAGGAAGAGAAAGCAAACATATCAATAAAAAGCACACCGTCTTCAATCGTCACTTGCTCAAGATCCCCGCATCCCCAAAATGCATGCGATTCGATACGTATAATGGATCCAGGAATCGTGATAGTAACCAAACCGCTACTACGGAACGCGCGATTGCCTAGATGTGTCACGCTGGTGGGAATTGCAATCTCGGTCAATGCGCTGCAAGAAGCAAAGGCAAGCTCCTCGATACGCGTAAGGGTCGGGGGTAAGGATACGCTTACCAGAGATCGGCTAAAGCTGAATGTTGAGGGGCGAATGACTGTAACACCAGCAGGAATGACGATAGACTCAAGCCCAGATTCCCAAAATGCACCTTCACCAATATCCAACAATCCATCGGGCAAAACAATCGAACGAAGTTCACCGCACTCAGCAAACGAACGATAACCGATTCGGGTAACGCCCTCCGGTATCGCGATGGTTTCCAAAGCGTGACACCGTTCAAACATCCCATTACTGATTTCCGTTAATAAAGCGGGAAGCACAACCGTCTCGAGAGACCTGCAATCAGCGAAAGCAGCACCACCAATTTGCGTAACGGTATTTGGTATAAACACATTCGTCAGGGAAGTACAACCAGCAAAAGAAAAAGCGCGAATTTCCGTTATCGAATCCGGAATTACAATGCTCTCTAACGACGTACAATCACGAAAGATTCTCCACCCGATCTGCGTCACACTATCCGGTAGCGATATGCTTTTCAGTGCACTGCATCCCCGAAATGCATCAGCCCCTATCGTCACAACCCCATCGGGAATGTTAATATCCTCGAGCGCGTGACAGTTAAAAAAAGAACCCGCACTAATGTTTGTCACACCAGAGGGAATGGTAAGTGTGTAGAGAGAATGACAGTTTTCAAAAATTCTTTCCGGCAGAGAGGTTATCCCTGTAGGCAAAACCACATCTTCCAGCGAGGTGCAACCGGAAAAAACAGAATGACCGATGTGTATGACGCTGTTCGACATGCTCGCACTGGTGAGAGAAGTACACCCCGAAAAGGCAGAGTCCCCGACATGCGTGACACTAGCAGGTATGCTCACCGCAGCAAGAGCAGTACATCCCGAAAAGGCAGACTCCCCGATCTCCAAGATGCCTTCAGGAATATCAATCGTCTCGAGGGAAGAAGAATCCGCAAAAGCAAATATCCCAATCCTCCTAACGGGATAACCATTGATATCCGTGGGAATTGCAAGATTACCGACTGGATTGGAATGCCCCCGGATCGTTACTTCACCATGCTCAACACTATAGTCGAATCCGGCCAAGGAAATGTTGATCGAAAGTAACAAACATGTAACAAAAACACCCGTGCAAAAACGAATTTGGAGCATAAAAAACCACCTTACGTAAGACAAAATCTGAATCATTCACAACAGTCAAGCATGGCTGTTAGACAACCGAAAACAACCGCTTCCTGCTCCAAAATGCATCACCAACAAACACGCTAGAACCATATTGTACCTCTCTTCTTTGTTCAGCCACTCATTGGGCCGCATTGTTATATACTCGTCTTATGCGCAATTTGGCGTGCAACCGTGCACATTTGTTAGCTCACCGGTAACGGGTTAAAACCCTTGCGATATCCTTTAGACTCTGTTCATGCCAAAATCTTTGAAAAAAAAAGGGGGGAAGAGGGGACGGGGGGAAGAGGGGACGGGGAAGAGGGGACGTCCTATATAAGTCATTATGCAACATATGGTTATACATTAATTGACACACTTCGCATGAGGGCGACCACGTTTAACCCGATGCCGACCACGCTCCATTCCAAGGTTTCGGCAAACGCCCAGCCTCCAATAACCGCTCACCTTCTACCTGCCGGATCACGGCCTCGTCGGACTTATTGGTGTGTGATCCCCGCTCCGCAAATTGATAGACTTGGCTGGGATTTGATCTCACCGACCTTTTGGCAGGACTGCCCGGAAGCCAACACTGTAGCCTGCGCCGTCAGGCTCGAAGCCGTTACGACGACCAACCTGGCAGTGGTAGGCGTTGATGCCAAAACATCCTCCGCGTATTACGCGATACGAGCCCACATAAGTAGGATGCCAGTTGAAGTTCCACTCATCCACATTCCCCGCCATGTCGTACAAACCATAGTCATTCGCTGCAAACGCACCAACTGGACTCGTGAAAGTCATACTTCCGGTATGGTATGTCGGGTGATACGTGAATGTCGAATAAGGGCTCGTATCATACGAATAAGCACTTCCGTTTGCTCTATAGTTTGCATTGCTGTGATTTATTGTATTGCCCCAAGGAAAGCGTTTTCCACTTAATCCCCCCCGCGCCGCGTACTCCCATTCATCGCTTGTCGGCAGGCGATATCCCACCACCGATCTCTGCACCACGTCATCGTGCCTACCAGACCGATAAACACTCCCGTTCACAGTGTATACAGCCGGACGCCCCTCCATCTCGCTACGGGCATTGCACCATTTGACGGCATCGTACCAATTAATCCTATTTACAGGATGGTTGGTCCCTTTACCGAAACCCCTATAACAAAACCAGTAACTATTGGCATTCGCCCAAGAATACACCTCATCCCAAAGTGCCTTAGTGACCGGATATTTATCCATATAGAACGAATCCACCGTGAAGCTATACTCACCGAAATCGGGATCCGTCCCTTCATTCGTTCCGCCGGGGATCAATACCATGCCTGCAGGCAAATTAGCCACCCCAGAAGAAAAGCGCACGCAAACGAACGTGCCAAGCAAAACCGTACAAGTTAAAGCAACAAACACAGATTGTTTCCAACGTTTCATTGGTCCCCCATGAGTCCAGAAATGTCTACCACATGCACATCAACGTCATCTGCCCGACGACAATTAACGAGACCAATATGAATCACAAGTTTAAAAATAACAACGAACTGAATAACGAAACAATGCATGGTTTCACTAAGACTAAGTCGCTATCCTCATAATATATGATTTCAATACCATACCCGGCAGCCACACCGTCACTACTTGCGGATCCCCCTGCCCCGCATTCACCTCAATCTCAACGGCATACGCCTCCACCCCTGCACCGCCCCCGAATATACCTTCGATAACATTTTCCGCTCCACATGTAATCTTAGCAAGAATCTGCTGCAAAAGGTCAACCTGCTGCACACCGGCATTCGCAAAATCTCGCGTATTACGAGTTGCCACAACAAGTTTGTGCGTTAAAGCCGTTGCCGCAATCATGCTGTCTTTAATCGGCATTGCTTTGCCTGTTTTATGCAGATCAGTAAGTAGTTGTGCCCAGCGCATACCAACAGCCGAATCCCAAGCCAGACAGTTAATCCGTCTTATGCCTTCCGAAAACCATTACTCGAGTTTTTTTGCGCTTCCCTTCCGACATAAGCAATATCCCGAACCGAAGTTCGCCAAGTATAATAGGATCGACGGTCAACAGCGCTTCATGTTTCCGTAGCCAGAGAAGAACCTTCGGGTCAGGGGCTGGTTTGGTTGCCTCACTCAGACATTGGCGTCTACGAGATAGCGCATAGCGAGTCCGTTGCTTCAGAGCTGACGGGGACAAAATACCCTTTCTCAGGACAAGCAAGCTACCAATCGCATATTCCGGCATTGGGCGCCGGTTCTTTTGCAACCAAACGGTATTCACCACGATCGATCCGCTCGACCTCAAACGACTGTCCGGGACGCAAATGATCCCGCCGACGAATGGAGGATGTCAAAACAAGCTGCCCTCGACTAGATAACGTAGTATTCATACTTCGTAAGATATCGTCTTGCCCGTTTCCGGTCAAAACTCTTAATCCTCCGCTTACATTCTCGCGCTCAAGCATCTCACTTTCAGAGATTCCCGCTTTGGCTGCCTAAGCTCTGAATCTGGAGAGCGCAGTGATGGGTCACGCTTAATTCTGCCCCGCAGGCGCAGCAAGAGCCTCCTTGAGATGCTCGACCACTTCGGCGTGATCAGCATGATTAACCCGTACGCCCTCGACTGAGTTCTTGAAATCAAATAACTCGATCGCCCGGATGTTGTCGTCCGCAACAGCTCCCTGAACGATCATACGCCAGCGCTCGTCGCGCACGGTCTCCTGGCCATGCCAATAGGAGTAGGCGGGCTTCAGCGACGGACCCGCAGGATTTCCCAGCAATGGCCGTAGCGATACGCCGTGAATACCTGTCGGGACAGGGAGCCCCGCCAAATCGGTCAGAGTAGGAAATATGTCGACGGTCTCGACGGTGGCACGACTAACAGCCCCCGCATGCTTCATGCCAGGATAGCGGATCAGCAAAGGTGATCGCACTGCAGCCTCGTACAAATTGTGTTTGCCCCATGTGTTGCGCTCACCAAGCGCGAAACCATGGTCACTCCAAATCACGATGATCAATTCATCCATAAGATCCAATTCACGTACCCGCTGTAATACTTTCCCCACCTGCGCGTCAACATAGGATGTGGATGCCGCGTACCCGTGACGGAGCAACTGTGCATATGCTTCGTTCTCCACGCCGCTTGCATATGGATTCATGCCATCATGTCCATAGTTCCCCATCAGCTCACCGCTTCGCGTCCAACTGGAGGGAGAGGGTTGCCGGACTCTGTCTTTTGGAATGGGGATTTCGTCACGATCATACAGATCCCAGTAGGCCTTGGGAGCAGCAAACGGCAAATGCGGTTTGAAAAAACCTACGGCAAAAAACCACGGTTCGTCAGATTCAGCCAGTTCATTTAGCTTCTCCACAGCCTCCTCGGCGACCCATCCATCAGGATAGCTTTTGTCGTCCCCATCGAACGCTTCCCACGCGGGCGAAGCACCACGATCACGCGCAACCCCATTTGCATAGCCATGCATTAAAGCTTCTGGCGTTCTCCAAGGCCCCACTGGAACCCAGCTTCGATCCCAGGCACCTGGCAATTCCTCAGGCGGATTGGCCCAGTTCCTACCTGCAAGACCGCCGGGGTGATGAGAGATTTTACCGAGCGCATAGGTTCTGTATCCATGCTGCCGGAATACGCGAGGAAGAACGCGTTCACCCCAGGATGCATGCAGTCGATGTATGGCATCGTTGCCTAACGCAGCACGACCTCGGGGCCGCATCCCGCTGAGCAGGCTGGCTCGCGACGCCCCGCATGTCGGCACCTGAACGTAATGCTGACTAAACAGGACACTTTCAATGGCAAAACGGTCTACCTCGGGTGTTTGGATATGCTCCACACCGAGCGCCCCCAAATCGTTGCGCCAATCGTCGATAGCAATAAATAGAACATTCGGTTTAACCCCGGCAGCGGGTTGACCACTCGCCATGAACCGGCTTAAAAAAAGCAATAGCGCTATGATAGCAATTTTTCTCTGTCGAAAAAAACTGTGAGCGGCAGAAGTAATACGAGAAAACCTTTCTATCCATTTTATCGAAAGCATGAAAACTCCTTTTTAATTTCCACCTCAGAAAAAGGTTGCCATGTAATACAAACAAATCTATGCGGCGTTGCCCATAATAATATATGTTTTAAATGCCATGACTAGCGGGCCCACCATCAGGATGTTGTGCCCGCAATTACCTCGATTTCAACGGCATCCGCCTCAATCCCCGATCGGCCCAGAATATACTTTCGATAACATCCTCGCGCCTACTCTTTTGCAAATGTGCCATAATAAAAGATTTACAAAGAGAACACCCCGACCACCGTCAATCTAGCAATGCACGCATGACAGAAATAAACAATATCTAATGATGGATATAGAGGCCACAAAAACCAATGGTGCAGCATGCTATTCATTCGGACACGGGTACCCAGACGGACACGGACCTACCGTTGCACCTAAAATCACCCCAGCCCTCCGCATTCGTTGTAACGGTCTCTTGAATATGTTCTGAGATGTCGGTATATACAGTATCCGGTGATCCCGTGTTCATGGATTTGGTGCAGTCTCCATCATTACTTAACAATACGGCCAGCCCCTCTGGATGCTCATCGTTTCCGGCTCGCGTCCAACCAACGGAAACACGGGAACAAGTCTTCACATTTCACACTCTTCCGCCATCTTTTGCATCAGCTGCCGTAAGAGCTGCTCCTTTGCGGCACGACGTTCAAAACGCTTGATAGCCATGGCAACTGCAGTGTAGTCCATTCCACCGACAGCCTCTCCGATCTTAGCGAGCGTCATCCCGCTATATCGACGAAATGCCCATAAAAGCAATGGCTTGGCCCAATCACCCCGCTGCATCATGAACGTTGCGAAATCCTCTCCCCGAAGACGCTCAACACAAGCGACCAACGCATCAAAGGATACCCGCAGCCGTAACCTGCCTGATCCGGCAATCTCCCGACCGCCCTTCCCTCCCTTTCGAATGCGTTCACGGAAAGCTTCGCTTCCCAACGCAAAACCATCAGCCAAACGCTCCCGCAATATAGGATCCACCCCCTTGCTCAATTGGTGCTGAATATCGCGGCGATACCGCTCGACACGCTGCTCTTTGTTCCTGCCGGCACGCTGCAGGATATCAACCGTGCGCAGCCATGCGGAACTCTTTGCATAACCGCCATAGGCTCGATACTATCGCCTATGGAGAAATCCAAACATGAATAAACATCCAGATAGGTAAACATGGGCAGTCCGTGCATATGAACATTTTACAGATTTTTCACTTTTGCGTATCAACCCATCTCTGCTGAATAAGCTTTCGTACGCTACGTAGTTCGGTTACTGATACCGGAAGCAGAACAGACTGAAAGTCGCCGACTTTCCAAACCAGATCGAGATCGCCGCCACCCTCTTTAATTGCGGTCAGATCCGCTTCGGGAATCAGGTCGCGGATCGTCGGTCACGGAATCCGCCATTCGCCGACCTCGCCCGCCTCTACTTCGATCACTTCCGATGCTTGGTCCGCAAGGAACAATTCGCGCGTATAATCGATGGCAGGCGACGTCGCCACAATTCGGCTCGCCTCCGTCAGCGGCTTTTCGACAGTGGCGGCTTCCTTGCTCCCGTTCAAAAACAAAAAGCACAAGGCAACAGGGCAACAGGGGCGTAACAGTTTAGCAGATTCCGGTCGGGGTCATGATGAGTCCATCTTTGGCAAATTGCCAGGGGCGTAGATGTCGGAGATCGGAGTATCGCCTCCGCGCAGAAGCAGTGTCTTGAGTAGATCGACTGGGTTTTTATTTTGTCGTTTCGCAGTGGTCAGTAGCGAAAGGTTGGTGGCCATAGTTTGCGCGCCGAGTAATGAGCGACTGCCGAAAGAGATCTTGCGAAAGATGACTGGAAGGCGAAGGGACTGCTCGGCATGATTATTGGTCGGCGGCATACCGTTGAGCTCCAGAAATGTGAACAGTTTCAGGGCGTCGCGCTTGGGGTCGGTCAGGCGGTTGCGCAGGTTTTCCGCATCTGCGTCGGCCAACGGATGCATGCAGATGGTATTGAGAGCCCGTTGAAGTCTGGGAATATAGGCCTTTGCGACGGAGAAAGAAATGGCTCCGCTTTTGCGACGCTGGTCAATGCGACAGCAAAGCGCAAAGAACTTCTTCACCGATTTACAGAAGCCTAACGCATTGCTGTCCTGTTTGTTTTCCGGCATCAGCTCGATGCGATCGGCGTTTTCCTTGGCGTTGCGTATCAGGTGAGCCAGGCATGCTTGTCGTCGTTTCGGGTTGATAGCGTTGTAGCCGGCATAGCTGTCGGCAACCAGGTTGCCACCGAATGGGTCGCCAAAGATTGAGACAGCCACGTCTGATCCACGAGAATGATCAGCGTGAAAGAACCCGACTTGCGTATTCCCCGCATACCATAACTGTGCGCTCTTGCCGTCGATGCGCCAGTGCGTCTCGTCGCCATGTACGACATCGGCAGCGCGGATCTTGTCGCGCAGATCCTCGTACAGATGTGTGCCCTGTTCTGCGGTGCGATGACTGAAAGCCATGGCAGAGGCCGGCACGAACGGCATGCCGAAAAGGCCTGTAAACACTTTGCGGACATCACGATACGAGAGCTTCACTTCGTGACGCAGGTATACGGCGGCGGCTTTGGTGAGCGGGCCAATCTCGCAGTTGCGCAGCTCTCCTTCCGCTGTCTGAAATACGTCGCGACGACAGCCTGGACAGTAGGCCATTTGATGCACGTATTCGGTGACCACTGTGCGGGGCTGCAAGACTATGTCTTCCTGGAGTTGCACGTGGGACTTGCCAACCGCGCTAAGACCTTCCTCTTTACAGTGTGGGCAAATGCTCGGGGCAGGCACAGGCACAGAGAGATCCACGCGGCGGGGCTTGGGACGCTGCCATGGAGGATGTCCTATTGGCGCACCGCGTGTGCGGGGGGCTTCCTGGTCTTGTGACGAAGCTTTTCTGTTCGGCTTAAACCGCAACCGGTGTTGCTGCTTCAGCCGGGATTCCAGTTCAGCCACGCGCGCCGCAAGGGCGCGGTTCTCTTCGTCAAGTGCCTTGTTCTCCTTTTCGACAGCAATGAGATAGTGTCCTCCTCTATACCCATCTCGCTCAACATCAGACAGAAGCATGGATGCCCATGTTGTGGATATTCCAAGGTGTGGACACGCATTCTGGTAGGGACATGCAAATCCCCATGGTGCTTCCTTATAGCGTCCCATAACTTCTCAGATCGACGCCTTCGCGAACAAGCAGCCAATTCGTCTCACCAAGCTCTTTGATCAATTCCTTGAGCTTCTGGTGCCGCTTGGTCATTCGGCGCACAAGCGGCACCATGTCCTTTGGGATATGCTTGGTTCGGCTCTTGCCCTCGATCTTTGTTGTCAGGTTATAGGCCTCGTACTTGAGCCCCTTCGTTGAAACCGATCCAATCAGGAAATCGAGATTATCCTCTATCTGCCTAACCAGCCGGTCCCTCTTCTTTCTTAGCGCATATGTGCTTGCCATGTTCTGCCCCTTTCTAAATGTGTAGGCGTATTAATACGCCTAATTTGCGACAAAAAAAGAAAAGAAGCAACAACAAAATGCCTCAACTCTCAACTTTCTTAACCGGAATCTGCTAAACTGTTACACAGGGGCAACAGGGGCAACAGGGGTCACATCTCGATATTCTATAATTCATTTTCGAGATCCTTGCATATCTCGCGAAGCTCCGAGTTTGTTGCCAGCTTCTTCTCCATATTCTTTACCTGAGCAAATACGGCTTTGTATGTCATTCCCCCCGCCCGCTCACCGAGCCGCGCCAATGTCAAGCCGCTGCGTCGTCTTGCCAGATATAACACCATGCCCAGCCCCCAATCACCGTAGCGATCACGAAACGCTGCAAACTCCTCTTCCTTGAACTGCTCAACAACCGCAACAATTCGCTCAAAAGAAACCTGGCGGAAGAGAAAAGAACGATCAGGTTGTTCCTGTGAAACAGACTTTACACAACTGCGAGCCCAATCCAGAAAAGAACGACTACCAATGGCAATTCTAGTTCGATAATCGGTGAATTCATCAGTATCCATCCCGCGCGTAACACGGGACTGCACATATCGACGGTAAGATTCCTTACTTCCCGCTCGTGCAAGGATTTCTCCCGTGTATAACCAATCGGGAGCCGCCGCATAATTTCCATAGGATCGATAAGAAGACCGTCGGTGCTCACGCAAAATGCGCAGACGTTGACGAACCAATTCCGGATCCGGCTTTACAAGCCCGAGAGATTCCGCGCGATTTGCGGATTTATTCAATCCAAGTTTCGATACCCGGACCGGATTCAGATGCAAATACGCACTCGCCTCCAGTAACCATGCCCCATCGCCATCGATCAGTGTGCTGCGAAAACGTCCTTGAAATACATGTCCCACGCGCTTTCGCTTCGCGTTGAACCATGCACTATAACTTACATTGAGCCACTGCATGGCA
>PXBF01000005.1 GCA_003567005.1 PVC group bacterium | reverse complement strand
TGATGCAAAAGAAATTGACGCTCACGATAGACGCAGATGTTTACGCTGGCCTGCACCAAGTCATTGGTCCACGCAAGATAAGTCACTTTGTGGAAGAACTTGTGCGCCCACATGTTCTCAAAACAGATATCTACGAAGGCTACCGAGCCATGTCGGCTGACCGTGTTCGGGAATCCGATGCACTTGATTGGGCTGAATCGACATGCAAGGATGTAAGCAATGAAGAGATCTGAAGTCTGGTGGGTCAATTTTGATCCTTCGGTCGGCGGGGAGATAGGGAAGCAGCGTCCCGCCGTGATCGTCAGCAATGATGCGGCAAACCGTTTCCTAAACCGTGTGCAAGTCGTGCCACTAACAGGTTCCACTGACAGGCTCTATCCCAGCGAAGCTTATGTAACATTTGCTGGTAGACAGTCCAAAGCAATGGCGGACCAGTTGACTACGGTCAGCAAGAAACGGTTGGTTAACAAGGCCGGATCGCTCTCTTTTGCGGATATGGAAGCAGTTGCCCACGCAATCATGACACAACTGGACATATGAAGATCGTGGTAGATACAAATACGTTGCTTGCGGTAGCAATGAACGAGCCACTCGCAAGCCGGAAGTTCAGCGGCAAGTTCATGGTCCGCGTTCCCCCTGATGTCCACCGCGAGCTCACCGTGGAGGCGGCACCCTACCTTCACAGATGGCCGCGCTACCCTTCTGCGTCTTTCTGCGTGCCCTGCGGTTACCCCTCTCCATTACCATACGCAGCCCCATCCTCGGCTACGGCCTTAATGGATCCGACCTGCTCTCATCACACTTCTTTCCATGCACCAATAATGGGGCGCTTGACAACATCTTTTGACATTTATATATATAGCAATATGAAAACAACCATAGATATACCCGACTCTCTGATGGCGCGTTGTAAGCAAACAGCAGCAGAACAAAATGTTACGTTCAGACAACTGGTCGAGGAAGGACTCCAACATGTACTTGACGAGCGCAACCATCGCGAACCATTCCGGTTGCGCGAGGTTCCCTTTCGAGGCGGCGGGTTCAAACCTGGATTCGACCAAACCAATTGGGATGCAATTCGCGAGGCTGTCTATGAAGGACACGGCTCATGATCGCCGTGGACACAAACATTCTGGTTGCCTTCCATCGCACGGAGTATGATCATCACCCTGCGGCGATTGTGGCGATCACCTCGCTAGCCGAGGGAACGATTCCTTGGGCCATTCCTTGGCCTTGCGTACATGAGTTTATTGCTGTAACCACAAATCCACGCATATTCATAAACCCGACCGAGGTCGCCGTCGCAGTCACTGTAATGGACACCTTGATGGAATCACCAACATTGCGAATGCTGAGCGAAGGTCCTGCCTATTGGAGCAAATTGCGCAATCTGGTTCTTGAAAGCAAAGTCACGGGAGCACGTGTTCACGACGCCAGGATCGCGGCCATTTGCGTCGAGCATAGAGTCGATTGTCTATGGACAGCAGATCGTGACTTCAGCCGTTTTCCTTCACTCAAGTGCCGCAATCCCCTTATCTCGAAGCCTTAACCCGCATAGCTCACAAACTTCCCGTTTCACACAACGCAGACCATAGGCTGACATCCCGTTCGTGGAAAATGGATGTACGAATCGATTCGATACAAAGCAACACTTGACGCACTGCACAACTTTACCTAGCTTTGCGCATCATCATGTAAGGCAGCATAAGGATACAGCATCATGGCAAAAGCAAAAGATTCCGCAAGTACAACAATGGAAGCACTCTCCTCCCTTTGTAAAAGGCGAGGCTTTATTTTTCAAACCTCCGACATCTATGGCGGCATTAACGGTTTCTGGGATTACGGCCCACTGGGATCCCAACTGAAAAAAAATATTAAAGATGCCTGGTGGCATGATGTTGTCCAAGTGAATGAAAATATTGTCGGACTCGATTCTGCCATCATCATGCCCCCCCGCGTATGGGAGGCATCCGGCCATATCGGCGGGTTTTCCGATCCCATGGTAGACTGCAAATCCTGCAAGAAACGCTACAAAGCCGACAATCTATGCGAAGAACAAGGCCAGGATCTCATCCAGGAAGGTAAAACCTTCCGTTTGCCCGAAGGCATCATCTGCCCCGCCTGCAAATCCAAAGAGCTCACCGAACCGCGCGCTTTCGACCTGATGTTCAAGACGTATGTCGGCCCGGTAGAGGACGACTCAGCGGTCGCATACCTGCGTCCCGAGACTGCGCAAGGCATCTTTGCGCAATTCAACAATGTAGTCTCCACCTCTCGACAAAAAATCCCCTTTGGCATTGCCCAAATCGGAAAGGCCTTTCGTAACGAAATCAACCCACGCAATTATACCTTTCGTTCCCGTGAATTCGAACAAATGGAAATCGAGTTTTTTATAGAACCGGGAACAGATGCCGAATGGCACGAATATTGGATTAAACAGCGCTTGGCTTGGTACGAATCCGTGGGATTACCCGCATCCTCTTTACATCAGGACATACATCCCCAGGAAAAATTAGCCCACTATGCTTCTGCATGTACCGACATCGCTTATGATTTCCCGTTCGGCGTACAAGAACTCGAAGGTATCGCAGCCCGCGGAAACTTCGATCTAAGCCGTCATGCAGAATACAGTGGCAAGTCCATGGATTACGTGGACCCGGTCACCAATAAACGATTCGTCCCGCACGTGGTAGAGCCCTCTGCCGGAGTCGACCGTATCGCCTTGGCAATCCTATGCAATGCCTACAAGGAACAATGGGTCGCCAAGGAGGGAAATGCGGTCCTACCGGCAGAGCCAGGCAAACAAGTCCCCGAAGGATACGAAGCGCGGACCGTGATGCAATTCGCACCGCGTATCGCCCCTATCAAAGCAGCCGTATTCCCATTGCTGAAAAATAAGCCGCCACTCGTGGACATGGCACGCAACATTTTCAACAGTCTCCAACAATACTGGCCATGCTTCTATGACCAAACCGGGGCAATTGGTAGAAGGTATCGCCGGCAGGACGAAATAGGAACCCCTTTCTGTATCACTGTCGACTTCGACTCGCTCGAAGACAATACCGTCACCCTCCGCGAACGAGACAGTATGCAACAAGAGCGTGTCCCCATAGACGAGATAGAAGCGCGCATGAGAGCGGCAATAGCCTAAATATCGTCTTACAGCGGGGCAGGCAAAAAGCGAATGTCTACCTGCTCACGCTTATGAACCAATGCCGCAATACGCGGTACATACATCCGCGTTTCCAATGGCAAACGGTCTGCAATATGCCCGAACTGCGTGCCGCCAGACTGCGCCAAGATGCGTCCCACGCGGCCCTCCCCCGCATTGTAAGCCGCAAGCGCAAGTTGCCAATCGTCAAATTGACGGTAAAGAATACGTAGATAACGGGCCGCCGCACGAGCACTCAACAGGGGATCCACACGCTGGTCAACAGGCTCCAAACGCAATCCAAAACGTCCAGCGGTTGCAGGCATAAACTGAAAGAGACCAACAGCGCCTGCAGGACTGCGGGCATGTGGATTAAAAGAGGACTCAACCTCTGCAAGCCAAACAAGAACGGCTGGAATACCTTCTCCTTCAAAAACGTGTTTCAAGTCTGGAACAATGTTCTGGGCAAAAACAGAAGGCTCTGCAGGAATACGCGCCAACCAGTCACGCGTTTCCGCATCCCAATGAAAAGGAGGACGAACGCGTGCAGTGGAAGGAGGGGGCACTTGCCGGACAGGAGGAGAGGGCGAAGGCGTTGCCGCGGTTGCTTCCCTTTCTCGCTGGACATAACGATCAGCCATGGCCAAATAATCAATCCGCTGTCGTAACCAGTCTGCCGCACCGGCGTGAACATCATCTTCTTCCAGTACGTCTAATAGTGCATCGGCATATGGATGCAGTAAAGCAAGCGACTCCCAATCCCTGCCCTGTAACATGCGATCCATGTAACGCCCTGTTAGCGTCCAATCGATATCCGCCTCCGCAAGCAATGCACGCACATGTCGCCCGTCAAAACCATCCTGTACCTCCCTTAGAACGGTACCGCCGGCCTGCCGGATCAAATCCCAGTCAATCTCCCATTCCGCGCGTGCGTGAAATGGAATGCCTAAAACACCGACTGTCAACAATACCATGAACCTATACGGTGCGACGAATGTACAGGAACCAGGCCGCCAAGGTCTTGGCATCACACAATTCTCCGTTATCAATGGCATGCTCCACCTCTGCTCGCGTAAGATGTGCAACTTCAATCCGCTCATCCTCGTCAGGAGAAAGCGCACCCGCTTCCATACCAATGTGCGCATGATAGACATGCAAAACTTCCGACGAGTATCCAGGAGCAGGAACGATCGTACCCAAAAAAGATAGGGACGTTGCACCATAACCACTCTCTTCCTGCAGTTCGCGCTTCGCACAATCCGCAGGGGCTTCCTCTGGTTCCAAGGTACCCGCCACCATTTCCAACAAAAGGGTTTCGACCGCTTTGCGATACTGCCGCACAAAAACAAAACGACCATCCGGACGCTCAGCCAACACCACCACCGCCCCTGGGTGCCGAATCACTTCTCGCTGGCTCGTCCGACCTTCCCCAATATCAATCGTTAGCACTTCAAGCCGCAAAGCACGCCCGGCAAAAACAACCTCTTGATTGAGCGTATCTTCCATCATATACCGTATGCTCAGAATCCTTGTCTTGTAACAGACACACCCTACTTAACCATCTTCACGCTCTGCCGCTAGCAAGGCATCCTCTAATGCATCGATCCTTTCTTGCAAACGCTGCAATTCCGCTCGCTCCCGATCCGCATCCGAACGTAACGTTTCGTAGGAAGCATTCACCGCAGCTAATTCGGCAGTATGGATCCTGCGTAACCGAGCAACGTCTTCGGCATGTTTTGCTTCCAATGCAGCAATGGCCTCTTCATGTTCAGCCAACGAAACCTGCGCATCTTGTGCTAGATCCGTCTCCCTCTCCGCACGCAATGCGGCAAGTTCTCGTTGCGCCTCCGCTAATGCGGTCGACTCCTCCCGCAATGCTTCTTGTAAATGCCTGACTTCTCGCGACTGTCTCTCCTCCTGCGTCGCGCGCATCGCAGCTAAACGACTGCTAAACGCATTGGTTACCTCTTCCAATGCCTCTTTCAACTCTGCAATTTGACGATCACGCCGCGCGACCCTCTCCTCTAATTCTGCCAATCGCAACGCCAACACATGATCAACGTCACCAAAACCAGGTGTCGCACGCTCTGGCTCCGGCCGCTCGTAATCATCCGCTTGCGCAATAACCTCTTCAGCCTCTTCCACCAAGTGCGAAAGATCGACTACCTCTGCGATAGCGTAAGACGCAATACAGCCTACGAATAATACGCCTATCCCAATATAATGCTTGCTTGCATGCATAATCACCCTCCAGACTAAACCCAGTAATGCCTATATTACCTTCCGCGCGTGTTTACAACAGTAGCCGATATATAGCCCCAAAACAACCCAACTGCAAGCCCCCCACCATGCGCGGCATTTGCAATCGGGCCTAGCATACCCGAAAAACCAAGAATAAACCAGAATGTCATCATAAACATAATACGTGGATGGACAAACAAGCCACTCGTGAGGTCTTGACGCCCGCGCATCCAACAATATCCTAGCAAGCCGAAAACCACACCAGACATGCCCCCAAAAGCCGGTCCCGCAATTTGATACTGCAAAAGATTCGACAGCCCTCCCATCACAAGTACTTTAATCAGTAAGGACCGCCCTCCTTGAACACGCTCAACCATTCCGCCTAAATCCCACAACCACAGCATATTAAAAAGAATATGCAAAATCCCAAATCCCCCATGCGTCAAAGAAGCATGCAGAAAGATCGGAGTAAATAAACGCCACACTTGCCCTTGGAAGATCTCTGGCAACCCCTGTCGATACATGCTGATCGCAAGCCAGCGCATGATCTCCGCATCATGGTCTAAACCGCCAAGCATCGTTGCTACAATACTCAACAAAATCAAAATGCGCGTGACGGGAATTGAAAACCACCGCACGCGTCGATCCAAACGTCTGCGATCATATACTTGCCGCGAAAAAGCCGCCTTGGCACGACGCTCTTTCTTTCGCAACGATTCTGCCTTTTCCGCCGCTTCCTGATATTTCGATGCATGCGGATTCTTCTCAAAAGCCTCTATCGCATCGCGGGCCGCTACAAGCCGGTCTTCATCCTCAACCCAAACACGGCATACCCCATCCTCCGCAGCATCAATATGCGCAGCGACCCCAATACTATATAAATAATCAATAAAACGTTGAGCCAATTCTTTCTCAGCTATTGTTCCAATTTTTCGCATAATCAACCAATCATATACCAGAGTGCAGTAAAATGCGATAGCGCGTTGATACAAACAAAAGGGACATTCTCCGTCAATCGTACGTTACCCTCTTGAAACCAAAACAAACAAAATACACCGAAAAAGCATGTCGAGCCTAGGCGGTGAAGCGTAACAACGCGACGGCACCAAAGAAGCACAATGCAAAGCACACCAAACACATTGCTCATGCGTATGCAAGGTTTGTCGAGCGTAAATGCTATTTCCTTTACGGAAGATTCCCTCACCAATAGAATGCGCGGCAACCCTGCAGGGAGAAATATGCAAAACAATCGACGCAAACTTTTTGTTATTCACGGATGGGGAGGAACCTATCTCGAAGCGGCCGAACGCTTGATCCAACTACTGGATGTTAACGCATTCTGGCACCAAGGGACCATTCTAGTGCCAGCGCGCAGTGCCACGTTGTTCAGGCACCTATTGAACGACCCCAGCAATGACCCCCATTACCAATCGCTTTGTAAATTGATTGTAAGCCGTTTCCTCATGAGCCCACCGCTCCCAACCGATCAAATTCCGCATATCAGCCAATATAGCCGATTCGCGGAAGACCGCTTGCGCCGGGATTTCCCGGCATTTGGCATTCCATTTGCACCCGCTGCACGCAAACGCAGAGCGACCCAGCTCGCCAACGAAGCCCACCAAGAACTCCAACCACTGCTAGCTGTTTTGCGCTCCGTCAAAACACAAGCCGCGCAACATGAAGGCGAGTGCAACGAAGCCACCATACGACACATCCTGCATGCAGCCGCAAAAGAAAAAGGCTTCACAAATAGCCCCATACCCCTTTTAGAGGCCTTGCGGGAAATGCATGAAACCGGCGGAGATCTGGACACTGTTGCCAGTGCCGTACTCTACGCAACAGCACTACGCCAACAGGCCAAAGCACAAAATCTCCCGTTTCGCTATGGACACGAATATCAGTTCGTATTCGTCAACTATCACGAATCCCTGCAAGCTCTGAAGCAGCACGCTCCCGCCGACCTGTATCTGGCAGATCTTCCCGTCGCTGCCTTTCCCGCATTAGAAGAGGACATTCTGGATCTAGATAAGAATGGCATCCATGTCGCACGCTTCGAAGATCACCATCCCTATGATCCAGCCCGCAAAGAAAGCCTGCAAGAGCTCGTCAATAACAAGAAACTTGGCACGTTATGGCTCTCCGGCCCCGAACAGGGCTCCGAATTGCCAGAGGAAGATGTCAAATGCGCCGCCGATATGGTATTCGAAAGTTGTGTCGCGGGAACCCCTGCCGAAACCGATGGAGCACGGCGCCTGCGGAAAGCCGCCCACGGTGAAGACTTCGTAACAAACCGCACGGAATTAGGAATCCTGTTAACCAACCTGATCAAGGGAGGAATCTGTAAAGTCGAACTTGCGCAAATTGTATTAGCATCATTAGAAAAAGACGATGCCATGCAGCTTCTCCAACAGCGGGGCTGGGCTGAACTACCTGCGTTATGGCACAGTACACTGGATCAAACCGCCGAACACATACTGGAAAACGCAACCATCCTGGAACTAGAAGATGCACATACACGCATCGTCTGCGCGAAAGCCGTCCATGCCGAACCAGGTATGCCCAAATTACCTACAGGAAAAGCGATCGAATTCCTATCCCGCGCCTTTCCCGATGCACATTACGCATTCTACTGTTTCGGTTCCGCCCTCATGGTTGCACGCAGACTCGACCATGCCGACACCAGCTTGAACCTCGGAGCCATGATGCCACGAATCGGAACAGATACCGATGGAGGACACGCTGGAGCAGCAGTCTGCCGACCTGACGCAAACCCCCATTTCCCCCGGCGGCTGCTGGGCCAGATATCAGATGCAAACTTTGTCAGTTTCGCCCGCTATTTGGGAGACCGGCTATCAGACGCCGGTTACCCGGTGCAAGCCGTTCGCAATCTATCACGCCCCGGGCGGTCGCGCTGGACAAGCGGCAGCCGTAAACTCATATGGGTTGTCGCAGCCTCGTTTATCGTGGGAGTCGCCCTTATGCTGTTCTTTCCCTCATTCCGCCCCGAGGCTGTCCGCGACAGCAACCGGAATTTTCTACCATACATCGACATCGATGATGAGCAACCGATTTCCAATAGGGAGCCCCTATGACCGCCTATCGATTCACAGGCCTTGCCGCAGGACTCATTCTTGGCATTGTTCTCGCCGCATACACCCCCATCATATTGCCTGCGATTCTGCTATTCTCTCTCCTCGTTGTTGGCGCAATCGTGCTAGCACTCGGATGGCGGGCGGAAAAACGTTGGATCGAGTGGCCCCGCACCGTGATCTTTCTGTCTACACTAGCCCTATCGCTTCCTCTGGGTTACAGCAGAACACAACAGGTTTTGGCGCAATCACATCCCCAATCGCTACGCAGTCGCCTGGCAACCTTTGAAAGCGGTGAACAATTGGTCTTGCGAGGGATCATTGCCACAGAGCCAGAATGGCGGGGAAGTGGACAAGTCGATGTCACACTGCGCGTGCAGGAAATACGTTCCAGTCAGGCAGCGGAAGATGAGTGGCTCCCTGTTTCCAGAGGGAATGCCCTTGTACGGGTATTTGCCTATCGTACCAGCCGACCTGAAAGCATCGACCGTTTACATCATCTCGCCTTGCCCAAATCCTATGGAAATGAGATTGAAGTCGAGGTCCGCTACCAGCCCAGTACCCCCCCACGCAACCCGCATGCATTCGATTATGCTGCCTTTTTACGACAAAATGGCATCGAAACCAGCATGCGTTGTCATATCACACGTGTAGCATTCTTATCCGAGCGAACAGGCAATCCGCTAACCGCGCTCGCGCTGCGCACGAAAACCCTTTTCTTCGAAACCTTCAAACGCAGTATTCGTGCCCCCGCTAGCCGGATCGCTGCCGCCTCCACACTAGGCTTGAGACGCTCTGTTGAACGCATTGAATACCCAACAATGGACGAACAAAACGATGACAAAGAACAAGCTAAAAAGGATAGTGGCCCGACCAGAATCGATATTGCGGAAATGTTCCGCCATGCAGGGGTAGGCCATGTGCTTGCCGTATCAGGTCTCCACGTCAGCGTGATCGCTGTTCTACTGTTTGCTCTCTTTCGTATGACAGGAACATCCCCGCGCGTCTTTGTCCCACCCTTGATCTTCTTTCTCATCCTCTTCGCACTTCTAACGGGCGCTCGCCCATCAGCCGTGCGCGCTGTCGTCATGAATAGTGTCATTCTCTTTACGATTGCCTATTTCCGCTGCAACCTGCGCACTGCCACCGCCATCGGACTCTCCGCCTCCGCATTTGTTATTTTACTGAACAACCCCCTTCTGCTCTTTGCTCCAAGTTTCCTCTTGTCCTACGGAGCCGTCCTTTCACTCATCGTGCTAGCCCCACCATTTGACCGCTTTCTCTGCACCTTACGGGGCTTTTCGGCTATCTTATTCCTGGTTTGGTTTTCTCTGTTAATGGGAATTGCCGGATGGCGATTCTATTGGTTGACAAGTCCAATCAACTTGCTCGCACTGGGCGGGCTCTTGTGGATCTGCGTGATCATCGGGGGCCACCTCAATCACGCCATGCCGCG
>PXBF01000066.1 GCA_003567005.1 PVC group bacterium | reverse complement strand
GGGCTTTATCCAGGTTTGCATTGTCAGGCCAGCTATTAATAGGAGCAAAGCGTTGGTTGCCGGTGTTTCCGCCGCCACGGCCATCACCCGTGCGATACGTACCGGCACTATGCCAAGCCATGCGAATGAACAAACCACCATAATGTCCCCAATCGGCGGGCCACCAATCCTGGGAATCCGTCATCAGCTTATGCAAATCCTTCTTAACCGCCTCATAGTCTAATTCTTTAAAAGCCTTCGAATAATCAAAATCCGGATCCATGGGATTCGAGGCAGGGGCGTGTTGATGCAAAATTCCGAGTTTAAGCTGATTCGGCCACCAATCTTGATTCGACGTTCCGCGACCCGCACTCGCCTTGGCTGTTTTACCTGTTACTGGACATCTGGCTGTATCACTCATCTTTTCGTTCCTTTCATCACAACTTGAAACACATAACGATGTGCACTGCGAAAGCACCGCAATGCTAAAGCCCATCCCCGATCATTACAACCCAAAATACATCCCCCCTCACCCCTCGTACATATACCGGAGCCATAACGCGTTTCTATAGCACAAAACACCGTTAAACGAATTGTAAAACCCTTTTTACGTTTGACTTACCAATCTATTGCGCCTATTTTCCCAAGACTGTTTGTCAGAGCACAAAAAAATGTGCCGACAGGCAGGATCTTCAAATAATTGCACCCCCGGCATTTTCAAGAATCCGGGTTTGGTGTTTGTAGAAAAACCACAGGGAGTTACACGATAATGATAGTTTCCACGAATAAACTTTTTGAGCACGCCTATGGCAAATATGCCATCGGTGCTTATAACATCAACAATGCCGAACAGGTGATGGGATTGTTCCGCGGTAATATGGACAGCAAAGCGTCCTTCATCATCCAGCTTTCCAAGGGTGCACGCGCCTACACCGATACACGGTTGCTTGAGGCCATGATCCGTGCAGCCGACGAGATCTTCCCTGAAGCCGTTTTTGCCGTGCATCTGGACCATGGCGATGAGGAAACCTGCTACGACTGCATCGACAGCGGCTTTTACAGCTCTGTCATGATTGATGCCAGCCATGAATCCTTTGAAGACAACATCGCCATCACCAAGCGCGTCGTAGAACGCGCACATGCCAAAGGCATTTCCGTGGAAGCGGAACTTGGTATGCTCGGAGGCGTGGAAGAACATGTCGCCGTCGATGAGGCCGATGCCAAACTCACAGACCCCAAAGAAGTAGAAGAGTTTGTCAAAAAAAGCGGTTGCGACAGCTTGGCTTGCGCAATCGGAACAAGTCACGGTGCCTATAAATTCAGCGGCGGACAAGGGCTCCACTTTAACGTCATCGAGGAAATCGCGGAATTAATGCCGCGCTTCCCGCTCGTCATGCATGGTTCCAGCTCGGTCCCGCAGGACGAAGTCGAGAGAATCAATGCGGCAGGCGGGCAACTCAAAGGAGCCAAAGGCGTTGATGAAGCACAGATCACCAAAGCATCGAAAATGGGCGTCACCAAAGTCAATATCGACACAGATGGACGACTCGTATGGTGCCGCGTGCATCGCGAAAGTTTCCGCGATAATCCGGAAAACTTCGACCTGCGTCCACCCGGCAAAATTTTTATGGCAGAATACGCCAAATACATTGCCCATAAGAACGAGGTTCTTGGCAGCGCAGGGCAATTAGATGCAGTACGTGAATTTGTTAAATAAGACATATAAATAACAATGCAAAGAAATCCGGTCATTCCGTTTTGGAATGAACCGGATTTCGCATTTTTAGGGAGCATACACAATAAGGCGAATTCACATTCGCGCACATACAATAGGAGCAAGCCATGGCGAAAAAAAATATGGTAATGATTGACGGAAACACAGCAGCAGCGAATGTTGCACATGCCTGTAGCGAAGTCTGCGCCATCTACCCGATCACCCCTTCATCCAACATGGGAGAAACATGCGACGAACTGAGCGCCGCAGGCGTAAAAAACCTTTGGGGCTCGATTCCTGACGTTGTCGAGATGCAGTCAGAAGGCGGTGCCGCCGGTGCTGTGCACGGCGCGCTCACATCCGGCGCCCTCACCAGCACATTTACGGCATCGCAAGGTCTACTCCTCATGATCCCCAATATGTATAAAATCGCTGGTGAACTTACGCCAACGGTTTTTCACGTCTCGGCACGATCGCTTGCTTGCCAGGCACTGTCGATTTTCGGTGATCACTCCGACGTCATGTCGATCCGCCAGACCGGCTTTGCCCTGCTAGCCTCCGATAGCGTGCAGGAAATTGGTGACCTTGCAACCATTGCCCACGCATCCACGCTAAAATCACGCGTACCATTCCTCCACTTCTTTGATGGATTCCGCAGTTCGCACGAGGTCCAGAAAGTGGATGGCGTTACCATGGAAACAATTGGTCAAATGATTGATGACGATCTCGTCTTTGCACACCGCCAACGCGCGCTGTCCCCCGATCACCCAACCATGCGCGGGACCGCTCAGAACCCCGACGTGTATTTCCAAGGACGCGAAACGGTAAATACGTTCTATAACGAAACACCTGCCATTGTGCAGGAGTATATGGACCGTTTTGCCAAAATCACGGGGCGCCAATATCATCTCTTCGATTACGAAGGCCATCCCCAGGCAGAAAAGGTCATTATCATTATGGGATCCGGTGTGGAAACCGTACATGAAACCGTGGAAGATTTGGTCGCCAAAGGTGAAAAAGTGGGCGTAATCAAGGTTCGCCTCTACCGCCCATTCGATGCCAAGGCATTCGTCAAGGCATTGCCTGCCAGCGTCAAGAGCATTGCCGTGATGGACCGCACCAAAGAGCCAGGATCGCTGGGCGAGCCGCTCTACGCGGATGTACGTACCGCCATCGGCGAAATGATGGAAGAAGGCGAATATCCCGGCAAAGGCTATCCCGTTATTGTCGGCGGTCGCTACGGACTCGGTTCCAAAGAATTCACACCGGCCATGGTCAAGGGTATCTTCGATAACCTGTCGCAGAAAAAACCCAAGAATCACTTCACCGTCGGCATCATCGACGACGTAACCAACACGCACATCGAATACGATCCGACATGGACGGTTGAATCCGGAAAACGGATCGAGTGTATGTTCTACGGACTCGGTGCTGATGGTACCGTCGGCGCCAACAAGAACTCCATCAAGATCATTGGTGAAGAAACCGACAACTACGCACAAGGATACTTCGTATACGACTCGAAGAAATCGGGCGCCATGACCGTATCTCACTTGCGCTTCGGACCCGAGCTGATCCGTAGCCCCTATCTTTGCACGAAGGCAGACTTTGTGGCTTGCCACAACTTTGCCTTCCTTGAGAAATATGAAATGCTGGCAAACGCCAAGGAAGGCGCCGTCTTCCTGCTCGCAAGCCCCTATCCTGCCGATGAAGTCTGGCAGCACATGCCCGACGAAATCGAGCAACAGATCATCGATAAGAAAATTAAATTCTATGTTATCGATGCTATCAAGCTCGCACATGAGCTTGGATTGGGCGCCCGCATCAATACCATTATGCAGACATGCTTCTTCTATATCTCCGGCGTTCTTCCACAAGAGGAAGCCATCGCGGCCCTCAAGAATGCTATCAAGAAAACCTATGGCCGCAAGGGCGAAGATGTCGTAAAGATGAACTTCAACGCTGTGGATGGAGCCATTGCAAAACTACAGGAAGTAAAAGTTCCATCCAAGCCTGCCGGTAAACACCGCAAGCCGCCCCTCGTTGTACAGGATGCACCAGAATTCGTGCACAATGTCACGGCCGAGATCATGGCACAACGTGGCGACAGCCTGCCCGTTAGCGCGATCCCCGTTGACGGCACCTGGCCAACCGCAACAACCAAATACGAGAAACGTAATATTGCCACGGAAATTCCGGAATGGCATGCGGATCTCTGTATCCAATGCGGACAGTGTTCACTCGTTTGCCCGCACGCTTCCATTCGCATGAAGGCATACGGTCCGGAAGCGCTCGAAGGTGCCCCGGAAGCGTTCAAGAGCATGGATGCAAAAGGCAAGGAATTTGCCGGCATGAAATACACCATCCAGGTTGCGCCCGAAGATTGTACCGGTTGCGGTGCCTGCGTGCAGCGCTGCCCGGCGGTTGAACGCGATCCCGCCACAAAAGAGCCTACCGGCAAAAAAGCCATCATGATGACCGAACAGCTCCCGATCCGTGAACAGGAAAAAGCCAATTGGGACTTCTTCCTCAATATTCCGGAAACGGATACTGCCTTGTTCAAGAAAGACACCATCAAAGGTAGCCAATTCTGTCAGGCGCTCTTCGAGTTCTCCGGCGCTTGTACAGGCTGCGGCGAAACAGCCTATGTAAAACTGCTCAGCCAGCTCTATGGCGATCGCCTCATGATTGCCAACGCCACCGGTTGCTCCTCCATTTATGGCGGTAACTTACCAACCACGCCATATGCGACGCGCGCCGATGGCCTCGGACCAGTCTGGTCGAACTCGCTGTTCGAAGACAATGCCGAATTCGGCTTCGGTATGCGTCTGGCTGTCGAGAAGTTCAATGGGTATGCCCTTGAACTTATCGATCGTCTCCAGAAAGGTGAATGCGATTGCGACCATAAGAAGCCGGAATTGCTACAAGCTATCGTTGAGGCCGATCAGTCCACACAAGCCGGCATCGAGGAACAACGCGCACGCGTTGCTGAACTCAAGCAAATCCTTTCAGGATGCGCAGAGTGCTCCGAATGTGCACGACTGCTCTCGGTTGCCGACTACCTCGTCAAGAAATCCGTCTGGGTCCTTGGCGGCGATGGCTGGGCCTACGATATCGGTTACGGCGGCCTCGACCATGTGTTGGCCTCCGGCCGCAACATCAATGTGCTTGTGCTCGACACGGAAGTATACTCCAACACCGGTGGACAGGCCTCAAAGGCAACCCCGATGGGCGCAGTGGCCAAGTTTGCCGCATCCGGCAAACCGGCCAACAAAAAGGATCTGGGCATGATTTCCATGACCTATGGCAACATCTATGTTGCCCAGGTTTCCCTGGGAGCCAACCCGAATCAGGTCATCAAGGCCTTTACCGAAGCGGAAGCCTATGATGGCCCATCCATCATCATCGCCTACTCGCACTGTATTGCGCAGGGTATCGATATGACCTACGGTCTCGAAAACCAGAAAGATGCTGTTGCAGCAGGACACTTCCCGCTCTACCGCTACAACCCGGACCTCAAAGAGCAGGGTAAAAACCCATTAACCCTTGATTCCAAAGCACCGACACAGAAGTTCAGTGACTTTGCCCTCAAGGAAAACCGCTTCCGGATCCTCACCAAGAGCAAACCGGAAAACGCGAAAATGCTGCTCGACAAAGCAGACAAATTCGTGGCCGAAAAATTCGAGATGCTTACCAAGCTCTCCGATATGTAAAGCAGACACATACCGAAGACAAAAGCCCCGAGCCGCACGGCTCGGGGCTTTTTTTGCCCTATATACCTAACGCAGATTTCATCCGCAACCCAAAGGAGCTTTTAAACAACTTTTACAGAGCCATCCCGTGAGAGGATGGGACTAACTTTGTCTCGCACCTTGTCTCGCACCTTGTCCAAATCGACGAAGTGCGAGACAAGGTGCGAGACAAGGGATATCGAGATAAACAACCCCTAAACACCGACTCATCAACGGTTCCCGACAAACATACACGCTTTTTTGTATCATCTTCCTTCGGAAGATCCTAACGCCCATAACTCGCGGTATGCATGGTAGCACTTGCCATTAGCCCGCATAGACGCATCCCCCGCGAAAAGTTTCATTCCCGCATCATCTTGGCAGCCCAAGTGCCCTCACTACCTTATACCTGGAATCTTCCCATAGACGGCAATCGCTGCGCCTATAGCCATGATGATCGCTCCTAACAAACGGACAGGAGAAAGATGCTGAACGGGGGTATCCATCAAACCAAAATGAGCAATAATCAAACCCCCGAAAATTTGCCCGGCTAACACCACTGCCGTAAACGAAGCCGCCCCCATACGGACAATCAACAGAGCGATCACACACAACAAGATGCCACCCATGGCGCCACCAGCCCAATACCACACCGGCACCGATCGCACACGCCCCCAAAAACCGCTATCATAACCAGTAGACGCAATCGCTAAGGCTGTAATCGCCCCGATACACCAGAACAACCCATTGGCCATACGGAAATTTTCTGCTGCTGACCCAGCCGCACCATTCATGGCCAACTGTAAGGCTAGGAATATTCCAATGATGAACGTGAGCAAATAGTACATATTCTCCCCCATACTACAGATTCTAATTTGTACACAGATAGAAAACGCTGAAAGGAGTATGCGTAGGATACATGCCAAGATCAAGTCTCCGGCAGAAACCTGAAACGGTGTAATCTGGACTTTTATCTCACCTCCCTTTCCGGTATCGTTCCCACATGCAACATACCCCAAAAGGTTTAAGACTGCACATTGGTATCTTTGGACGAAGAAATGTCGGGAAATCATCTCTTCTGAATACGATTACGCAGCAAAACACCGCCATCGTATCCAATACACCCGGCACGACCACCGATCCTGTAGAGAAGCCTATGGAGCTATTACCCATTGGTCCGGTTCTTTTTATCGATACAGCCGGATTAGATGATCTGGGAGCACTAGGTGAACAACGTATGCAAAAAACCCGCAAGGCGTTGGAGCGTACCGATATAGCCATCATCGTGACAGACGTTCCTACATGGGGAGAATTCGAGCAACGAATCGCGCATGAATGCGCACGAAGACACATCCCTATTCTCGCGGTTTTTAACAAATCCGACCTGCACATAACACAGCCAACACCACCCGATCATGATATTCCTTATGTGTCCGTTTCCACACAGACCGTTGATACATGCCGCCATCTCATACGCGATGCGCTTATTCCCATCCTGCCGGAAGAATATCTGCAGCAACCAGCCATTGTGGGCGACTTGGTGCAGCCCGGAGAACTCGTCGTACTGGTCGTCCCCATCGACCTCGAAGCGCCACGAGGACGCCTCATCCTGCCGCAAGTACAAACGATTCGCGACTTACTGGATCACGACGCTTGTGCGCTCGTAACCAAGGAACGTGAGCTCCGTGCGACACTTGAAAAACTGCGTGAACCACCAGCCCTTGTTGTTACCGACTCACAAGCATTTCTCAAAGTGGATGCCGATACCCCGCCCCATATACGCCTCACATCCTTTTCCATCCTTTTTGCCCGACTCAAGGGCGACCTGACCACGTTTGCAAAAGGAGCCGAAACCATCGATCAGTTAGCCCCTGGCGACCGCATTCTTATTGCCGAAGCCTGCACACATCACCAAATTGGAGATGATATTGGCCGCACCAAAATCCCTCGTTGGCTATCACAATACATTGGTGGTCGTTTGCAAATCGACCATGTCCAAGGAAATGACTTCCCGACAAACCTCTCGCCCTACAAACTGGTCATACACTGCGGTTCCTGCACCTTTAATCGACGTCACCTCCTAACGCGAATCTCAAGATGCGACGCGGCCGGCGTGCCCATCACCAATTATGGCATCACAATCGCCAAATCTCTTGGTATTCTGAACCGCGCCCTAAGCCCCTTTCCCGCGTTGCATCATATCTCCCTGTAAGAAACCAGGCAAAACGCCTATTTCACCATTGCCACCTTTGATTCACCACCTTACCCTTGAGAGCATGAACCCAACAGACGCCCTTTTGTGCGATCCCGTCGTAGCGGGGTTTGTGCGTTACCTGGAAGCCGAACGGAATGCATCCTATCACACGACGGATGCTTACCTGCAGGATATCGCCCAATTTGCAGCCTTTATATGGGAAACCGCAAAACCTCCCTATGCGTGGCAAGATACAGATCGATTTCAGGCACGGCGCTTCCTCATGCTCTTTCAAAAAGCCGAGGCAGCCCCGGCCACTACCGCTCGCAAACTTGCCAGCTTACGTTCTTTCTTTCGATACCTCGAACGAGAAAACCGGGTTACCACAAATCCATTTGGAGGCTTACGCGCACCTAAACAGCCACGCAACCTACCCGACGTGCTTTCGGTCGCCGAGATCGATCGACTCCTCAAAGCGCCCGCAAAACGCTCTGACCGGAACCGGCAAAGAGGAAAATCAACATCCTTTCTACAATATGCCATACTAAGAGACACAGCCGTCTTGGAAGTGCTATACAGTACGGGAGCACGTGTAGGCGAAGCAGCAGGTATGACAAAACAAGATCTGGACCTGCTCGGCGGTGTCATCCTTGTGCGTGGCAAAGGAAAAAAAGAACGTATGTGCCCACTCGGGAGACCAGCCATAAAGGCCTTGCGGGAAACAATGCAATACGCACAAACCTTATTTCCTTCTCAACGAAATCCCCCTCTCTTCCGCAACAAACATGGTGGCCCCTTGACGGCACGCTCCATGGAACGTCTTATGAAAAAGGCATTACTCGATGCCGGAATCAGCACGAGCTATTCACCCCACGCACTGCGCCACTCCTTTGCAACGCATATGCTCGATGCCGGCGCAGACATGCGATGTGTCCAGGAATTGCTCGGCCACGCAAGCCTCTCTACAACGCAAATCTACACGCATGTCAGCGTAGAACGCCTACGACAGGTATATGCGCAAGCTCACCCGCGCGCATAGCAGCACCGTATCCCTGAAAGGATTGCATCCGGTTGCCCGTATGTGTAAGTATGATCGATGCTAACAGGCAATAAATGATCGATAACCCGGAAACAATACCTCAAAGCGGAAAGGATAAGGAATGAATACCATTGAAGCCATTCGGTCGCGACGTGCCATAAAAGAGTTTGACCCGCATTACCAAATGGCACCCCAGGAAATCGAACAGTTTTTCGCGCTCGTGCGCATGTCCCCAACTGCATTCAATATTCAAAATTGGCGGTTCGTTCACGTAACCGATCCGCAATTGCGCAAAGAAATTCGTGCGTTGAGTTGGGATCAGGCGCAAGTCACCGACGCATCACTTTTTATCATTTTATGTGCAGATTTGCGATCTTGGGAACGAGAGCCGGCACGTTACTGGAGCCATGCCCCTGAACCGGTGCAAGCGTTCCTCTTACCCGCGATTGATGCATATTACCGCGATAAACCGCAAGTCATGCGGGATGAAGCGATGCGTTCCTGCGGTATGGCAGCTCAAACACTGATGCTGACCGCAAAAGCACTTGGCTATGACTCTTGTCCAATGGATGGATTTGACTTCGAAGCAGTTGCCAAATGTATCAATCTACCTGAAGATCATGTTATCGCAATGTATGTCGCGATCGGAAAAGGCACGAAAGATGCCTGGCCGCGGGGAGGCCAGATACCCCTCGAAGAAGCGGTCATACAGAATCACTTCTGAGCACGATCTACAGATACCAAAAGACCGGCAAAACGAAAAGAGCACTGCGTTTCGTGCTCACATTCTTGCCCTGCCAGCAAAGAGGATTTACATTCCGTAAAACCTCCGTTACATTATACAAGAAACACAAGGAGTAACGCAATCGTGACAGCATCTATACCTTCTCGCCAGCGGGCGAATACGCGCAAAGTTGTAATTGTTGGCGCTGGCGACGTCGGCGCATCTTTTGCTTATGCACTCGCGCAATCTAACATTGCCAGCGAAATCGCTCTCGTAGATGCCAATGCAGAGCTTGCAGAAGGACAAGCATTGGATTTATCGCACGGCTTACCCTTTGTATCGCCTGTATATATCCACGCAGGAACCCCTGCGGATTATGCCGATGCAGACCTGATCGTAATCACCGCTGGAGCAAAACAACGCCCCGAAGAATCCAGGCTCAATCTATTGGCGCGTAATGCAGCTATTGTTTGTAGCATTATGGATGATATTACTACATCTCACAGTGATGCCATTATTATCGTCGTTAGTAATCCTGTGGACATCCTCACCTATGTAGCCCAAGAGCATAGCGGTTTGCCGCGCACCAGAATTCTCGGATCGGGTACCGTGCTTGACAGTTCACGCTTCCGCTATCTCCTCAGTCGGCATTGCGGTATCGATGTAAGAAACATGCACGCCTACATTCTTGGTGAACACGGCGATAGCGAAATTGCCGCTTGGTCCATGACACACGTGGCCGGTATGCCCATGGATAAATATTGCGCCATATGCGGAAAAGACCAGAACTGGAAATATATTCGTGAACAAATCGTTGAGAAGGTGCGCAAATCTGCCTATCATATCATCGGCTACAAGGGCTCAACCTGCTATGGCATCGGATTAGCGCTTGTTCGCATCGCCGGGGCTATTCTGCGCGATGAACACAGTGTTCTGACGGTATCATGTCGTCTACATGGAGAATATGACATTTCGCATGTATGTCTCAGCGTACCCTGTGTCGTCAGCCGGGAAGGTATACAGCGTATCATTACAAGCAATCTAAGCGAAGAGGAGCAGCAAGGTCTCGAAAATTCGGCGAACCTCTTACGACAAACGCTAAAAGATCTCGAGCGGCAATCACAGCAACAACAGCAATAGCAGTGTTGTCAATGCCAGCTGGCCAAGCTAGATCACCGACCACAGACACAAGAAAGACACCATGACACCGGAAGAAGCGCGTAGTGCTGCCAAACAAAAGTTAAAAGGGATTTGCGGCGTATACAAAGCTTGCGATGGAGATCCCTCCCGCCTCTGCCAAAATCAGATATATGGCGGGCCGATGCAAATGGGTGGCGCTGGATCTGGCGCCTCTTTTGCCAACAACTACAGCGATCTCGCTAACATTCGTTTGCGCATGCAGGTTATCGGGCCTCATTTCGAACCGGACACAACCACGACGCTGTTTGGCAAAACCATGCAAATGCCCATTTACGGCGCTCCCGTCACGGGCGTGAACAGTTTCGGGGGAGAACGTGTCATAACCGAAGAGGATTTCTGCACAGCAACGGTCGAGGGCTGCAAACAAGCTGGCACCATTGCATTCCGTGGTGACACATCCACCTACAGCAACGATTACATCCCCGGCATCGAAGCCATAGCTGCAGCCGGGGGACACGGCATCAAGATTATCAAACCCCGCGCCCAGCAACACATTTTGAAAAGAATGGCGTATGCCGAAAAAGTAGGCGCACTCGCGGTTGGAGTAGACGTTGATGGTTGCGGTTCCTACATGATGAATGTGAACAAACAACCTGTCTTTCGAAAATCGATCGATGAGATACGCGAATGGATACAGAGCACAACATTACCGTTCATCATAAAAGGCGTTATGTGCGTACAAGACGCCGAGGCCGCCGTTGAAGCGGGTGCTGCCGCCATCGTGGTTTCCAATCATGGCGGTCGCGTGCTCGACTGCACCCCTGGCACTGCTACGGTCTTACCAGATATTGCCAAGGCCGTTGGCAAAAACTGCACAGTACTCGCAGATGGCGGAGTAAGAACGGGCGCGGATGTCGTAAAAATGCTTGCTCTGGGAGCCAAGGGCGTATTGATCGGACGGGATATCATTCGGGCGGCTATCGGAGGCGGAATCGAGGGGGTGCGCGTACACATGGAGCACTTGCAGAAAAATTTGGCATCCACCATGCTAATGATCGGATGCCCTACCTTGAACGACATAACCCCGGCAATCCTAGAACGCCCCTAAACGGCAGCCCCCCACCGCCAATTCGGTCAATAAGGTCATATATCCCGAAACACCTTGCCTCTTGCCACTAGCACCGACCAATGCTATACACATGCATTCATCTGTTTCATCCAATTTACTTGTACCATCAAGGGGCATTATGGCGGGCATATTCAAGGCGTATGATATCCGGGGTATTTACGGCGAAGATCTAACGGAGGCGGTCGCGCACAACATCGGTCGCGCATTTGCAGACCATTTCCAGTTAAAGACAGTAGCAATCGGTCGCGACATGCGCACGCACTCCCAACCCCTTTTTGACGCCATGGCTGCCGGCCTGACCAAGCAGGGCGTTACGGTATATGATTTGGGACTGTGCTCTACACCCATGACCTACTTTGGCACTGGACACTTGCAAACCGATGCCGGGGTCATGATCACGGCCTCACACAATACCGGCGAATGGAACGGCTGCAAACTCTGTCTCCACAATGCCATTCCCGTAAGCGGCGATACCGGAATCAAAGACATTGAAATGGCGCTACGGCAGAATCGGTTTCAAGCACCGGCAAGCGTGCCGGGAAAAATCCGCGCGAACCCCATTCAGGAAGAATATGCAAATCACATTCGCCCCGAAGCGGCAATACAACGCCCCTTGCGAATTGCCGCAGACATGGCCAATGGTATGGGTATCATCGAATCCGCCCTCTTGCGCGACCTGATCAACATCGATCCTCTTTTTGATACATTAGACGGATCTTTCCCCCATCATGAAGCCAACCCACTCAAAAAAGAAACCTATGCCCCTTTGCAGGAAAAGATGCTGCAAAACCAATATGATTTCGGGGTTGCCTTTGATGGCGATGCGGACCGCGTCGGATTCACCGATGAAAAGGGAAATATTATCCCAATGGATCTCATTACCGCGTTAATCGCACAAGACCTTCTGCATCACAAGAAGGGTCCCGTCTTGTATGACCTGCGAAGTAGCCGCGCAGTAAAAGAAGTGATTACCGAAAACGGTGGATCTGCCATCATGTGCAGGGTTGGGCACTCTTTCATCAAACAACAAATGCGAGAAACCGATGCCATTTTTGCTGGAGAGCTCTCCGGTCATTACTACTTCCGGTTTGAAAATGTTTTTGCGGAAAGCGCAGCTCTGGCGGTCTTGCGAATAGCCAATATCGTCAGCGCATCCGACAAACCACTCTCCAACATTATTCAACCCATCCGGCGCTATGTCGCCAGTGGCGAAATCAACTCGGAAGTCAAAGACACGGAAACCGTGTTGCAAAAGCTCAAATCCGCCTATTCTGATGGAGAACAACTGGCACTAGATGGCCTGAGCGTAAACTATCCGGACTGGTGGTTTAATGTGCGTTGCTCCAACACCGAACCACTTATCCGTTTGAACATTGAGGCTCCAACGCAACACGAAATGCAACAGCATCGTGACGCATTGCTCGCCATCATCAGAGAAAGCTAATGATCATGCATGACCAACCCCTCCAAAACATCAAAAATCTCTATCGCAAGGCATTCCAGACCAATCCCGCAATCTGCGTGTTTGCCCCTGGACGCGTAGAAGTTCTTGGCAACCATACGGATTACAACGAAGGCTTCGTCCTCTCTGCGGCAATCGACTGCGGAATCTATTTCGCGATTGCCCCTATCCCCGGGAACACATGCCGATTAATCGCAGCAGATTTCGAGACGGAAGTCTCATTCGATGCCGACAATCCCACCCCCCAAACGGACGCGCCTTGGGCTGCATATAGTATGGGTGTACACGAAGGCTTACGCGAATACATGAAGCAACCCATCGCGTGGCAAGCCGTATTTTGCGGAACCGTCCCCCGTGGCAGTGGACTCTCCAGCTCAGCTGCTATCTCCATGGCAACCGCAAGAGCCATCTGTGCCATTGCGGATATCAACCCAGCTCCCCTTGATATCGCAAAAATAGGACAAATGGCGGAACACCGTTTCGCTGGTGTAAGATGCGGACTTCTCGATCAACTCTCAAGCCTTTGCGGAAAAGCAGGCCACCTGCTGGAAATCGATTTCCGGACCTATGCTGTTACCCCGCGCCCGCTCGATGCGAGGACCTCTTTACTGCTGGTAAACTCCGGCACAACCCATACGCTCGGCGACGGCGTCTACAACGAACGTCGAAGCGATTGCGAGGATGCCACACAAGCATTTGCCCAAGCCTGCCCGCACCCTGTTTCCGCCCTGCGAGACGTAACCATGCAAGAATGGATCGAATATCACGAGAGACTGCCTGAAAGAACGGCGAAACGTGCCGCACATGTCATTGGGGAAAATGCACGCGTACAAGAAGCTGCCGATGCACTATTACGCGGAGATACAGAACACTTCGGTTTTCTCATGTTTGAATCTCATCATAGCTCCATGGTGAATTTCGAAAATTCCTGCAAGGAACTGGATACCATCGTGGATACGGCCAGGCAAACAACGGGTGTACTAGGTGCACGCCTGTCGGGCGGTGGGTTCGGCGGGAGTGCCATTCTACTGGTAGAGTCAGCACAACTGGATTCTGTTTGCGAATCACTCCATGCAAAACTGAAACCTTTACTAGGACACACATGCGAATTACAACGTATGCATCCTGCTGATGGGGCACATATCCTCGACATGTAATGTGCGCTGAGATCACAACAGAAGATACGTTATATCGATAACGGTAACGTTTCTACATCCCCCCAAAGGAGTCGACTATGTATCATGCACTTGTCAGAATACTAGAAGCGAGCGGTGCGACGGATGCCTCATTTCTGGCTGCACCTCTTTCTATCCTGCTTATTCTCCTACTCGGGCTTCTCTTCATGTTTGTCCTGATGCGAGGGGTCGCCCCACTCGTTAACAAGGGAGCCCGCAAAACCGGACTAGCGTGGAATGCAGACCTCTTCAACATGCGTGTACTCCGGATGCTTAGCATATTGCTCACAGGCGTTCTAGTGCAGCACCTGACCACCTTTTGGCTCCCGGAGGTCGTCACGATCGGACAGGCCCTCATGGCCACCCTGACACAGGTATGGATCATCTTCGCAGCAACAGGCCTGATCTTTACGTTGCTCGACGCTGCCGAAAAAATCTACCAGCGCTTTCCTTTTGCACGCCAAATCCCTTTACGCGTTTTTGTCCAAATCGCAAAACTCATTTCGTTTCTTGTGGCGCTTGTCATGACCATAGCTGCCCTGATGGACCGCTCCCCTGCATTGTTAGTCAGCGGACTAGGCGCCATGACGGCTATTCTAATGCTCATCTTCAAAGACCCGATTCTAGGTTTCGTGGCCGGCATTCAATTATCAGCCAACCGCATGCTGTCCGTGGGAGATTGGCTGGAAATGCCGAAATATAGTGCCGATGGTAACGTCATTGAAATAACGCTCACAACGGTCAAAGTTTCTAACTGGGACCGTACCATCACCACCATCCCAACCTATGCACTCATATCGGAAGCCTTTAAAAACTGGCGCGGCATGACCGACGCTGGCGGACGCCGCCTCATGCGAAGCATTTCAATCGATATGAACAGTATCCATTTTCTAAATCCACAAGAAATACAACGGCTGCGGCGGCTCCAATTGATCACCACATACATCGATCAGAAACAAACCGAAATCGAGGAAGACAATCGCGCGAAAAACATTGATCCTGCTTGTCCGGCCAATGGACGCCACCTAACCAATATTGGTGTCTTTCGCGCATACCTTGTGAGCTACCTCAAAAAACATGCGGGTCTCCGACAAGATATGATTATCATGGTACGTCAATTGCAATCCACAAACCAAGGCTTACCCGTCGAAGTATGTGCGTTTACCCTCGACACATCATGGGTTGGACATGAAGGGGTGCAGTCCGATATCTTTGACCATATCTTAGCCGTGATCCCCGAGTTCGGTCTGCGTATCTATCAGGCGCCATCTGGAGCCGACCTGCTTGCCCTACAACCCTCAGTACAGACCGCACGCTAATAGGAATCCAATAGATCGTCTCATGTCTGCTCCATACGGGTTCAGCATATAGTAAAATCAGTTATATTGTAGAAAATAAGAATCTCGCTTGACCCATCAGGATAGAGGCGGGTATTATAGAGCTAAGTTCAGGTAGACAAGATTAACGTTTAATCTGTCGGTAAAACAAAACATTCGAATTACGAAGAGGAGTAAGCATGTCAAAACGTACGCGTTCACAACAAACCAAAGGTTTCACCCTGATCGAGCTGCTCGTAGTTATTGCCATCATAGGTATCCTTGCAGCACTCCTCTTCCCCGCTATATCAGGCGCGTTGGATCGCGCTCGTGCGATTCGAGCAGGTAACGTGGCCAGGCAGATCCATCTCGCCGTATATGGCGTAAGCCTTGATCGCGAAGCCGTTGGCCGTGATTCCGTATGGCCCACAGACGATCACGACGAATATACCGACGCAACCGATTATCTTCTATACATCGTAGATAATCAATATATCGAGCAAGGTGTCTCTCTGGATGAATTCGACTTCCGCTTTTTTGCTGTTCACGGTGTGAGAGGTGTGCGCAGTCATAACGATTGGGAGTCAGACGTAAATCCATGGGTGGTTGTAGCTAATCTGGCACGTGGTGGAACACCGGACAGCATGCCCTTCATCCTGACACGCAATATCCAAACGGGCAGTGAAACCGATCAAACACCAACCCTCGATGAAGATGAAAGCCCATTTGGCGATACACAAGCTATCGTTTTCACGCGTGGCGGATCTCTCCGCATTATGCCGGGTGAGTTATTCAATCCGGATCATCCGCAATTTGACGATGATAATTTGATGGACAACTACAACCCATCGCGTAGAAGTCGTCCTGTATTGCGTAACTAAAGCATACAAACAAAAAAGCGCACCTTCGGGTGCGCTTTTTTTTTGCCATGGAACGGATATGTATGCAGACAATACCCGTCGATACCTAAAAAAACATGCGATGCATTAATCGAAACGAACCATGTCTCTTAAATGGGCAGCGCGTTCTTCAATATCGGCAGGTGTCATAGATGCAAACCGTTCCAAACTGAATGCTTCAACACCGAAAGACGCAATCACACTACCGTACAATAACGCTTCACGGACAGAACGAAGGTCCGTACCGCCGCGGCCTGTCAGATAGCCGAGAAAACCGCCAGCAAAGCAGTCCCCCGCCCCCGTTGGGTCTACAACCTTATCGACAGGATAAGCCGGTATAATAGCAAGGGCATCTTTTGTGATGAGCATAGCGCCATGCTCTCCCTTTTTAATGACAACATACCGCGGACCACGATCCAGAATCCAATACGCGGATTGTAGCAGTTGGTGCTCACCTGTCAGCAAGCGCGCCTCATCATCATTCAACAAAAGCATATCTACTTTTTGAATCACTTCTGCCAACGCTTCATCTGCAATGTTAATCCATAAATCCATTGTGTCGGCCACGACAAAACGTGCTCCGTTTACTTGCGACAATACTTCCAATTGCAGTTCGGGCGAAATATTGCCCAACATCACGAATGGAACATCACAATACGAGGCAGGAAGCTGTGGATGAAAATCTGCAAATACATTCAATTCGGTAAAACGCGTCGTCCGATGCATCATATCTTCGGCATATACCCCGCCCCAACGAAAGGTTTTACCTTCCGCTGTCACAAGACCCGCAAGATCAATCCCGAATTTGCGATACTGCTTGAGGGCCTCCTCAGGAAAATCGGTACCGACAACACCCACCATCCCTGCTTTGGTAAAAAAGGAGGCTGCGGTGCAAGCATAACTAACAGATCCGCCAATCACATCCTTACGCTTCTCGTAACGTGTCTCAATACTGTCGAGGCCGACCGACCCCACCACAACCATTCCAAGATCCGCCATAGCATTCACTCCCCTTTGCGTATCGTCTCATGCAAAAAAAACACACAACCTTGATTCCGATACAGGTGCATGCACACACACACAGCGCCACCAGAAACTACGCGCGGTGCTCCCCGCTTATTTCCTTTACTCGCACGATTACATGGCGGACATCGTGTATCCCCAAGCCAGTCTCCATACTTTCCCGCACACGCTTCTGCAGTACCTCGCAAATCTCATGTAGCTGTGGCCCGGCTTTTATCCGAATATGCAAAATAATATCGATTTTTCGCCGAACGGGTTCAACTTCAGCACGCATATGAACGATAGACGGAAAACCAGGAGCCAGTTTACCCAAATACTCTGAAATGGCCTGCGTGCTGATATTGACAGCTCCCCCCTCATTGCGAAAGGCAAGAAATCGGTTGCGTCCCGCTACACACACTTCTCCGGCCATCCAGAACACACCAAAAACGCATAGCAAAATACCAACCGGTATCCCCACCCAACGGATCGTGGCGAGATGCGTAAAAAAACCACGCCAAGCCCACCCGTACAAGGAAAGCACAAAAAAACCGATGCCCAAAGCCAACACGAAAGCATAGGCAAATAATGTCAGAAACCGATGTAGCGTTCTCATGAAGGTCTCGCTTTCAAATATTCATACAATCCCTGAAGTGCCAACACATATCCATATCCACCAAAACCTTGAATTTGCCCGATACATACCCCGGCAGTCAAACTTTTGTGACGAAATACCTCTCTTGCATGGGTGTTACTCAAATGCACTTCAACACAAGGTAACCCACTGCCCTTAATCGCGTCACGCAAGGCAATACTCGTATGCGTGTAAGCCGCAGGATTGAGGATGATTCCTGCCATTCCCTCCACTACAGCATCCTGCACCATACGAACAAGCGCACCTTCGGCATTGCTTTGCTCACAAATCATTTCAACCCCCAGACGCGAAGCCTCAGATGCGAGACGCCCCATGATCTCTTCTAATGTCTCACGCCCGTACACTGCCGGCTCCCGTTGGCCTAGCATATTTAAATTAGGACCATTCAATATTAAAATCTTCACGCTGTCTCTCCATCATCTATTTTTATTCGATGTTTCCGACATGTTGGACGCTGATGTAACATATGTACCTCTGATGCCGGATATGTGAAAACCCGGCCATCTTCTAAGCGTACGCGAACCCGCTGGAGCATGATCTGTAGTTCTACCACACGCCCGACACCATCCGGCCCCTCAACATAGCTTCCCTCACGGGGCAAACCCCGCAAGGCACCGCGGTATTGTTCATCCTCATAACGCAAACAACACTTCAAACGACCACACATACCGCTGATGTTCAAAGGATTCAGGGACAAACTCTGCGTACGTGCCATACGCACATTGACACTCTCAAATCGCCGTAACCATGCCGTGCAACAATGCTCTCTTCCACAAGGCCCCATACCCCCTATAATCGAAGCTTCATCGCGAACCCCAATTTGCCGCATTTCTATCCGGCAATGAAAATCTGACGCCAGACGTTTAATCAATTCACGAAAGTCTACACGCTCCTCAGCAGCAAAAACGACAAGCAACATTTTGCGATCAAACGAATAGCGTACCAATACTAAGCGCATATCTAAGGCTAAGGTGCGCACATGTTGCTTGCACGAATCTTCCGCCATTTGCGCCAATAAGGCATTTTCCCGTGCCCTAGCCTGATCTTGTAATGTGGCACATCGTATAATTTGGGGAATGAGACTCTCCGCAGAATCAACACAGCCATGCTCGTCAAGGATAACGCCACACTCAACCAACTCGCCATCTGCAAACAAGCATTGATCGCCAATGTGGATGGCAACTTTTTCGGGACAATAACATATCACCTGCTCTCCCGGAGCAATTTCAACTGTGACATGTTTATCCATAGCCGTGATATCCTTTGGCTCGTGCCTGATAGATTATGATCGAGACGTACCGTACAGACTAAGGAATGCATGCCCCAGCGTCAATGATTCCGGCATGTTGCGATTCATTTGGGTAATCGCTGCCTCCATTATGCGGATACGCTGCAACCCTTCCTGATAGGACGCCGGAACAGCGGTACGCAAATACTCCAATTCCTCCGGGAAACGAAGCAAATCTTGATCACTTCCAGTAAACAACAACAATCCGTCCCGCAACCAACACAAAATCATCATCAGGATTTGCTGCCGAACCTCACGGTAACGTGCGCCTGCACGTCCATCAATGGTTTCCGCATCAATATCCTGCTCTTCCTCCCGCGCCAATGTCTTCTCTTCTTTGACCAGTGACTCTTTTAACGATTTCATCACCCGTGCCAGTTCAGCAGCCGATGACATTGCTCCAATTCGCCCCATCCCCCCCATATGTCGCAAAACATCCATAACGGCATCATAGGCGTCACCGGGCGGCAATACGGCATCCCCACCAGCCAAGGATATGCGTTGACAACGCGACAGAACGGTCGGCAACAATCGCTGCACTTGATCTGTCAACAACAGAAACAGCGTCTGTTCTGGCGGCTCTTCCAGCGTCTTGAGAAAGGCATTGGCCGAAGAAGCATGACAACAATCCGCATTCATGATCAATCCCACTTTCCAACCACCACTAAAGGATGTTGTCACAAAAGCATGCTGAAATGCCCGCATAGCATCCACAGATATAACACGTGATTTCTTCTCTGGTTCAATACGATGCAAATCTGGATGCGTAGCATGCGCAACACCTCGACACCCGTTACATACGCCGCAAGGCTTTTCCGTATCCGTGCAAAAAAGTCGCTGCATCAGCCGATTGGCTAACACCAACCCATTGCCCCGAGGTGATGCTTCAATAACATACGCTTGTGCCAGCCTGCCTGCTACAACACTTTGCTCCAGATAAGCATAGGCTTGATCAACCGTCATACCGCACCTCCAGTTGCCAATGAGGGAAACCACGGTTGCAACGCAGACACAATCGCCGCGTGAACCACATCGGCTGATTGCGTCGCATCAACAACACGAAAGCGTTCAGCATAACGTGCTGCCAGTGAACGGAACCCATCCGCAACACGCATATGAAAATCCTGCGCTTCTCGCTCCATACGATCAAGCGCCTTCTCCGCCGCTCCCTGCCGGGATTGAATACGCGCAAACCCGATCTCGACGGGAATATCCAGCAGCAAAGTAACATCTGGCCAATATTGTCCGAGCGTAAAGGTATGTAAATGCGCCAACTCTTCCGGGTCAAAGCCACGACCATAACCTTGATATGCTGTAGTGGAATCTGCAAAACGATCACACAAAACCGTTGCACCACGCTTTAGCGCAGGCCGAATCACTTCATGCACAAGCTGGGCACGACTGGCAGAAAAGAGCAGGGTCTCGGAAGCCGCACATAAACGCTCACCCGCCACATCGTGCTGTAGCAAATTCCGAATCACCTCTCCCGCGGGGGTACCGCCTGGCTCGCGCGCCAGCACGACCTCTTGCCCATGCGCTTGCAGAACCTTGGCGAGAAGTTGAATCTGAGTCGACTTCCCTCCGCCTTCAGGGCCCTCAAACGTAATAAACACACCCTTCATGACTCTCCGCCAGTAACGTCAACGTTGTCTGCAAATTTTCTCATCATCCACCACAAAAGCAGGTTGACACAACCTGCTTTACCCAGACCGATCCCAGTGCAGCAGGTTTTCCCGAAACCTGCTACTCCCTTACCTATAACTTCAGTTTTTATATCGAACCACGTCAGTAGGGGTGCCCCAGTCCCTTGGGGCATCCCCGGGATAGCCCAAGGGACTGGGGCACCCCTACTGTACTGCGACACCCATATTTCACCGCTGCGTCACCTTCTGCCCATCAGGCGTATCCCGTACCGCCCACCCCAAGGCTGCCAGTTCATCTCGTAAACGGTCCGAAGCTGCCCAGTCTTTGGATGCGCGTGCAACCGCACGTTCATCCAGCAAAGACTGCACCTCCGCAGGAATAGACTCTTCCGGTTTCACCAATACACCCAATACCCGATCCATATCCATAATCATGTCTAGAACGGCCGCGCCAAAGCCCTTCTCACCACGGTCTAAGGCTTTATTGCCTGCATGCACCAATGCAAAAACAGCAGCTAAGGCCTCCGGAACATTCAAATCGTGATCCATCGCTGCATCAAATGCATCTTTTGCCTCAACAGCCCAAGAGGGCAATGCATCACCTGTCCCGCCATGCAAACGCAACCGTTCCATAAAATCATCAATGCGCCCCAAGGCCACTTTCGCCGCATCGGCCGCATCAAACGTGAAATTCAACTGTTGCCGATAATGCCCCGACAACAAGACATAGCGAATCTCTCGACCGCTGTAGCCTTTTGCGATGATATCGCGTAAGGTGTAGAAATTGCCCGCTGATTTAGACATTTTTTTTCCATCAACAATCAGATGTGCCGAATGCATCCAATAGCGAACAAAGGGTTTCCCCGTTGCCGCCTCACTCTGTGCGATCTCATCATCATGATGAGGGAAAATATTATCTACCCCACCCGTGTGTATATCAAAGCTATCACCCAGATAACGCATGCTCATCGCCGAACACTCGATATGCCAACCTGGTCGACCAGGCCCCCAGGGCGAATCCCATTTCACCGCGCCATCATTCGCATCCCACGCTTTCCAAAGGGCAAAATCCGCCACATTCTCTTTCTCGTACTCATCATGCGCAACACGAGCACCAGCCTGCATCCCCGCTAAATCAATTTTTCCCAAACGCCCATAACCCGAAAATTTGGCAATACTGAAATACACCGAACCATCCTCGGATTGATAAGCATACCCTTTTTCGAAAAGTCGCGAAATTAACGCTATAACCTCGGCAATATGATCCGTCGCCGCAGGATAATGCTCAGCCCGCTCAATACCTAACAGATCAACATCAGCAAAAAACATCTCCTTGAAGGGCTTTGTGTATGCGTCGAGCGAAATGCCAGCTTCCTCTGCACCGCGAATGGTCTTGTCATCCACATCGGTCAGGTTCATGACCTGCGTGACGCCATACCCACTACGCTGAATCTGTCTGCGCAACAAATCCTCGAATACATATGTACGGAAATTGCCGATATGGGCAGCGTTATATACAGTTGGACCACATGTATACATCCGAACATGTGTGCCATCCAATGGAACGAGATCCTCCAGCGAGCGCGTCATCGTATTGAATATTTTCATAACATTTGTTTCCGGTTCTAACTGGCTCATAAGACCATTCATTTATAAGGTGAGACGCAAAGCCGCACCGAGAAATACCGTATCAGTCCCGATTTTACGGTCCTCATCACGTAAATCAGCAAAATCATTAAACCGATACTGTGCCGAAATATCGAACCGCAACCAAAAGGGCAGCGGCAAGGAGAGCCCCGCTTTCATCGCATAAAATGGCTCATCCGAAAAAGATCCATCTGTATATACCCCTCCTAGACCAGCACCAATATAAAGCTGGTTCCCCGCAATAAGAAAAACTTGTGGAGCATAAGCGTCCTTACCAAATCGATCTGGCAGCCGCTCCAATGCAAGCTCTAAACGCACGGGGCCCTGAAAGCGATAACGATAATTCACAAAATACGAAAAACCGCTGTCATCCAGATTCGTCACGTCAATATCGTCGATCACACTCCAGTAGTGAAAACCGGCGCCTAGATCGTGTTGGGCTCTCACAAGATTGCCCCCTAATGCAACAAGCAAAAATACTGCCACCCAAATCAGCCTTGTACCACAAGCTTGTCCCCGAATCATACCACTCTCCAGATCACACCATTTTCATCTCTTCTCTTTACACACGTACCTAGGAGACAAACATCAAAACAATCCACTGAAACCAAGCGAAACAAACGGTGTGTCATCAAAGGCAACCGTTGGCCCATCCTCGAACACTGCACGTCGACGATACATGTAACCCGCTCGCAAATCGATTTGCGTGAAACCACGTGTATCCCAGGACAACTCTCCATAAAATTGATTTTCACGAAACCGCAACCGACGCCGGTCATCATCCCGACCGAGCCGATATTCAAGCCAACGCGTAAATACTGCCCCCGTCCCCATCTGGAAGCGGCCTCCATACGGGCGAAACGTGAACCGGGTTTCCGGATAGGCCATTTGCGCCGTCATTTCATAACGCGAATAGACCAACCCCACATAAGGATCGAATTCCGCAGCAAAATCCGGATAATAATCCACCCCCGCAAAGAGCGCCAATTCCGGTGTGAAGGCAAACACAAGATTACCGCCAACAGGAACCGAAAAAATATTGCCTGAAGGGGTACTCAAAGCGGTATACACGCCGGGTTGCGCACGTAATTGAAGCCCGAATCCGCCCCAATAGCGTTGATGCCAAGCCAGTTTTCCCCGCGCCATCATAAACGCATGCTGGCGGTCTATACCACTTCCCGACTTTAACCCCTCCAACAAACGCAGATCAAGGTGTCCACGAACCTCCAGTTCGCCACCAAAATCATTTTCCCAACTCGGTAAACGCCCCCACAAAGCAACATCCGTCACGCTGACACGATCCCCCCAACCATCTGTACCGGTATCCGTGCCCAAATAATGCGTAATGTCTGTACCACGATACGTTCGGTAAGGTGTATCTAAAACCGGACATACCCTTCGGTTCCAATCACGATACACATCCTGCCCACTCACCTGCATGCCCCAGCAAAACAATAAAAAAACAGATATTCGTAATGTACGTACCATCAATATCTCCTCTGTAAGCCGCCAGCCCCATAATTTTTTTTGATAAGGAATGAATACTGGCATACTTCAATCTCCTTCGCAAGCCAACGCCCACTTTTCTCGACTCACAAAAGCAAAAATCGCATGCAAACGCCCATAAACCCTTGATTTCTGATATCTCTCTCCCATTCGACTCTGTGATCTTGTTTCTACCTTTATCCCGCATCCCTTACCTTTTTTACTTTCTCGACCGAGACAACGGTGTGCAAGCTTCACAAACCATAAAAAAAATAAAAACTTTCAAAGATTTTGGAGGCGATGCAGTCTAAACAGTATAAACATGATAGTCGCTTCTATCCATTTACACGGATTCGCGTACATCGTTGACGGGCACGGAGTGTGTTCACAACACCAAAAACAAAAAAAGGTACGAATAATAGTCTGCCGGGAGAATTTGAATACAACGTCTCTCATTCGAGGCGGATTCGGCAGATATTGGCATGACAATGAAAATGACAAAAATGGGCAAGCTAACCATTTTACTTCTATGCATGGCTACCTTCGCGCTAGCGCGGGCGGACCATCCCGCCTGGTGGAGCAATCCAGATCGCATGGATGCCTTTGCAAGAGACCCTGCGTGGGGAAGAATGGCTGCCAACAAGCTCGGCCAGCCCGCCACAAGAGTGAAACATCAGAAGCGCATCGCGGGTCGCATATACTTGGGTGCATCCAGACGCGCACGCGACATTGCCATATCCGAGAAAGATGGCCTTTGTTGGGTGCTCGATAATCTTTCGGGTGTAATCAATGTTGTCGATATCGAAAGACGCCGCCTAGCGAGTTCCATCACTGGCCTTGAAATGCCTTTGGCGATTCACTACCTCCCTCAGACGAAACGGCTTCTCGTCCTCGACCATGAAAGAGAGAGCCGCAAGAATAAGATCGTCTTGATTGATCCGCATGATCAAACAGACAAAACGGTCATCGCGGTTGATGCGCTATCCGCCCACAGGCTTTGCTCCACAGTGGTCTCTCACGATGAGTCAACCCTCTGGGTATCGGTGCCATCGGGCCTCTCTTCTTACTACGGCCAGACCCCGAGCTACCTTTACGAAATCGATATTGAAAGCGGAACTTGGTCGGAGCGAGCTGCATCTGTTCCGCCACGCAACAACGGATATAGGCTCGATTTTAGTCCAAATATTCATTGCCTCATGGACCGTGATGGGCGGCTTATTGTTTCGGGCCTCAAACCCCGTACGATCTCTCGCTACAACAAAAAAACCGCTACCTTTGATACATTGGTTACCTTGAAGAGCAAAGTGAACCAAATTTTTAGCGATGGAAGCACGGATCGGGTATACGCCGTTCTTAGAACGGGAGAGGTTGTCTACTTTGACCCATATAAGCAAAAAGAACCAGTCTACATGGGCCTGAGTGGCTCCATCTCTAGCATACAGCACTTGGGCAAGTCCGAAACGGTTGTGCTTGCCGACCGACAAACCCATACCCTGAAAACCTACGCGCTTCCAGCCAGCAAACAATCGATCACAATTGACCTGCCTGGCGATAAGTTTGGGTTCCCCGTCGGCGTCGAACGATTGGCCCTGCATGAGGAATCACAAACCCTCGTTGCCATTGTCCGCGAGGGAGGTGCACTGGCACTCTACGATCTGCACAAGCGTGTTGGCACATTCTTGGATGTGAAGGGGGGATGGTGTGTACGCATACCACCGGGAAGTGAGCTAGCCATCGTGTGTAATAGGAATTCAGATAACCTCAGCGTGGTAGACCTGTCAACAGACCGTTTTCTTGGAACGATTCCTGTGCAGGGACAACCCGCTGATATTCGCTTCCGCCCAGACGGACAACTGGGTGTGGTGTTTGACATAGATGGAAACGCCATCGGTGTGCTGGACGTCACTGCAAGGGAAATGCAGCCGAAGAAGGAGCATGAAATACCTGATGACCTGCTTCCGGCAGAGCCTCGCACGCTTGCAATCGGCGATCGAAGCGGAAACTGGGTTAAGGTCCCGGGATGGATCGGTGTTGAATGGCCCATTATCATCAACAATGAAAAAGGCCGGAGCTACTGGCGTCTCTTTGCACGTAACCTGACATCGGTCGTACTCTCACCGGATGAGAATTGGGCCTATGTTCTGTGCGAGAAAAACAATGGTCCCATGCTTCTCAAGGTCCCCGTGCGAAACACAGATATCGAGGCGCAAAGCATCAACAGCAGGTAGGTCCTACTTTTACAAGAGTACCTGCTCAAAACAGGAGAAAAAAAAGGTATGAGCAATAGGCAAGATTACATACGCCCCCTAATGGGGAAGTTGAATGCAACTTCTTCTCAGCGGGGTCACACACGTGGGAGAGACAAAGCATGAAAGTAATAACCGGCATAATACTCGGTATCCTCGGTTTCTGGGCTCAACATGCATTCAGCCATCCGGTGACATCGCTATATGTTACCGGTGAGCCAGATGAATGGGTAACACGTGGCAAGACGGTTTCATACGCTGAATCGGATTTTGACTTCGAGAGATCTGCGTTTCAGTGCTATGATTTCACATTTGATGGGGTTGTTGACAGAATCTCAATGTTTCTCCACTTTCACACCAATAAGCTTAATCCAGATAGTTTGTGGGCCCCAGACACCGATAATTGGAGAATTTCTCTTGGTTCCCACTTGATTCCGTCAAATCTAACGACAGGCCTTTATCTTAATGCGAAAGCCGCGAGATCAAATGAGGCTGGATATCCGAATTTTGATATTTCTGCCAATCACAATGGATTAAGCGCTGTCGATGGTAGTTTTCGAGTTCTGCATATCGATATTGACTACTCGGGTGATGAGCCTGCTCTCAAGAGCTTGGCTATAACGTTTCGCATATCTTCGGCACTGACTGAAGAACGCAAATGGTTGCATGGAACATTCCTTTACAATTATGCTGGCAAACTCCTAAAGCCTTCTATCACTTCCATCGAAGTCGACAGCGAGCATGTTGCATTTCAATTTCATGACTTGATGCCCGGAAGCACCGTATCCGTTGAACGAGCCATCAATCCTTCCGGAAACTGGCAGATGCAGACATCGTTTGTATCCCGAACGTTGAGCGGCTACTACACCGATTCACGCACGTCGACCAACACCCCAAACTCTGCATTCTACCGGATCATTGTGGATCAATGAATAACCATGAACGAAATACCTCCCAAATGCATACATGCTGTCGCTAATCATGCTATGCACCTCAAACCCACTGCACGTTGAACGCATGAAAAAGGTTTCCCGAAATGTTCAAACAAACACGTAAAACGATTACCGCCCTTACGAACAGAACCAGTCACGCTGGGATCAGATCTAAAATACACACAGTCGGTTTATGGTCATTCTTTCTGTGTTTTGCGTTGTTCGTCGGTTCCATTACCGTCCTGCCCCTGTTGGCTCCGGACCAGGAATACGGGGAGCGCGACGCTACGGTTTCTGGACCACCTGTCGACAAGACGGCAAGGAGCGCAATCGTCGACGCTGACACGAGTCAGGATGCAAGGACGCACGAACATGGATTACACAACCCGGACGACCTTTCCGCCCCCCCCCAAGGGCAATCCGACGAACAACCATTGCCTCCTGGCAACCCGACAATGCGCGACAACGAGGGAGCAAACGATCCCACGACCGGCGTACAGCCTGTCGATCCAGTAGACCCGAATCGCCTGGCTGAAAATATTGATCCCGAACACGTAAACGCTTGGCAGGATTTCCAGCATCGCCACCCTGGGGTAGACCCAACCGATTATGAGCAATTTCATATGGCATTGATTGATGAGCGCGAGAAACTTCCAGTCAAAATGAGTTTTGAACAACGGGAGACGTATGGCAAATGGCTGGCGCAGTCGGAGCAAATGCGCGATGCAATGATCCGCGAGCGTGCACGCATTATGGATATTCCTGTGGAAGGGATCACCCACGACGACCGGGATTTCATGCTCACTGGATTCGACGGACCAGAGCCCGTCTACACCTACAGCGAGAACCATAGAGCGGCCATCTCCATCGCTACCAGTTTCGTTCGCCGTAACACCACATTCGATGCTGTCTTCGGTGAGGAAATCGACGGATCAGGCTTCTTCGCGAATATCAATGATAGCGGCATCATTGGTGATCATACAGAATTTCGCAACGATGATGACAGCGCGTGGCGGACAACAATTGTCCGGGGCACGGAGACAGGTTCGGGCCATGGAACGCGGGTTGCAGGAACATTCGGAGCACGGGGAGTCGACCCAGACGCTCTGGGCATGGCGCCCGCCGTCCACCTTTACAGCTTTCGACAACAGCAACAAGCTGACGTGATCAACTATGGAATGGATTGGCCCGGTCGCCCCGAACGCTCAATTATTGGCAACACATCGCTAGGTACAGATCGCGGGGATTTGAACGGACTCTACACCTCAATCAGTGCCAGCTTTGACTCTGCGCTTCACGATACCCCCTACTACCTGCATTTCTACAGTGCCGGCAATGAAGGCCCCGGATTCATCACCCTGTCCACTACACGCAAAGACGCAAAAAACCTTTTTGCTGTAGCTGGTGTTACGACGATCAGCCGAAATAGCGAAGGGGAACGTATCAGCGGTGGCAATTTGCGAAATTCAAGTTCCTGGGGGCCAACCCGCGATGGCCGCATCAAACCCGATATCGCAGCCGATGGCACTTCCGTTTATACCTCAGATGTGTCTACCGATGGTGTGTTGGGCTACTCTCGCCGCAGCGGCACGAGTTATTCCGCCCCGAATGCCTCTGGCAGTGCCCTGCTGCTTCAGGACTATTTCTCGAAAAGATTCAAGGGCAATCTAATGCGTGCCTCAACATTAATGGCGCTGATTATCAATACAGCCGAAGACTTCGGGCACCCTGGACCTGATTATAAATTCGGCTGGGGATTGATGAATACGCTCGAAGCCGCTCGCTTGGTCCAGCGACATGCCGACAATCCGAACGCTCGCCTGATGCGGGAAGAGCGCTTGCATGATAGTCATATCCATAACTTTTCCTATCAGAGCACCGGCGAAGAACCGCTGCGTACCACACTCGTCTGGACAGACCCGCCGGGACCAGCACGCACCGAAAGTTCAGAGATTGATCCCGTTCTGGTGAATGATCTAAACCTGATGGCTATTTCTCCTAGTGGAACGACAAATCATGTCTTCGTGATGCCATACGTGGTCGGCAATGATTCGCTACCACCCTTTCATCCGGACTTGTTAGATGAGCCTGCTGTGACTGGGATGAATTTCACCGACAACAAAATCATGGTGCTCGTCAACGACCCTGAACCCGGTATCTGGGATATCGAGATTTCCCACACGGGAAGTCTGCACGGCGATACGCAAATGTACGCCCTTGTGGTCGATGGACTGGAGTCTGCTTTGCCGGCAGATCCGCCCACGATCACTGGACACACAGAAGGAGGCGACCCCGACCAGGATTTTTCTTTCGTGGAAGTAGAGGGCAGCGGATTCATTCTAGGTGCAACACTGTGGTTCTATCGCGGCGGTTACGATCCGGTCTCGGCATATGCTGTCGAGACCACTTCAACAAACCTTCGAGCCCGACTCGATCACTCCACGATGGATGAAGGATCTTGGATATTGGCAATACAAAATCCGGATGGATTGAAGACGTTCTCTCCGCAGCACTATACTGTCGGCGAACCGTCGCAAATGCCTCCGCCACACATCACGAGTATATCAGTGACAGAAGGCACCAATGTCACCCTGGAAATTGACGGCTTCGGTGTCTTTTCTGTGCAGGGCACAACAACACTACTCGACACAAATACCTGGATGACCCTCGATACCCATGTCGCCCCAGTGCATTTCACGGAGACCAATGCATACAGCCTGTTCACGAACCGGTTTTATCGATTGAAATCCTACTGAAGGAAGCTACATACAGCTCCCCCAAAAGAGGCTAGACGCATGTCCAAACAGAAAATGATTATGAAAAGGTCTACACCATCCATGCTTTTTTTATGCATTGCGCTATCAAGCGGCTGTAACGCAACCCCACCGCCCCAACCCATGCAGCCATACACATATCATGCAGCATCGGAATTGACGAAGACGCGGGAACAGATAAATCCAAGCAGATCAGACCTGATGCGCACGATTTGGTCGCGTGACGGTGTCGAGATTCTTACGCAAAACGATGCCGACGAAAACGGACGAAGTATCTGCATGATTCATCCCTTCAGAGACCAGGCGAAAGGGACATCTCTGGTTATATTCTTTAATAAAGGCAGACTATCTTCCGTGTCCGGAGCCCCAGGTCTCGAAGGGTTCAGTTTTGCAATCGACGATTTTACGAGGGATGGAGTGCCTGACTTTATCCAAATAACTGACAGAAATCACACGATAGTATATGAGGCGTACTCCATTGCCAACGGAATGGTTGAACCAATCCCATCTCGCTTTTTCAGGGAAGACAGAAACCCATTTTACTATGATGATGACATTATTGCATATTTGAAACAAAGGCTCGAACAATCGCCTGAAGCTACCAGATAAAATACGGCCCATCTATTCCCAGTAAGAATGGGCACCAGAATATGTAAGTAATGTTAAGCTTGGGGCAGTTGATGAAAGGTCAAGGATTGAATCTGCAAGAGCCCAGGGGCGGGCGTTAGGGGGAGAGTGTTCGCTTATCCGATTAGAAAAGGGGTTGTACGTTGTTGTAAAGTTTCCAAGGGCATACGGACTACCAGCAAGCTCATCATGTATTGTTGAACGAACACATGTTTTACATACAGGGGAAAGTTACAAAGTGAGCGCATGAACCATCTGATGAAAATAACAAAATCTTCCATGATTGTAGCCGGGCTGTTAAGTCCTACACCAACAGTTGAAGCCAGTCTGTCTTGCACTGTGGTTTTACAACGTGCATGCCCCCTTTCAGGAAAAACCTGAGGATGTCGAGGGCTATCGTACGTTTGCCGTGCTGGCTTTCCCACGGTCCGCCATAGCGCTCAGCGCGAAGGTGGAAACCGGAATTCTGACGCGATGAATCCTATAATCAGAATTATTCTCGGTCTTCAGTCTTCTCTTGCCACCCGCCCCAATCCTGCTACATTCCGTATATTTTCAGCCCCCTCGAAAGGAACATAAGGTATGACATATAAAATTGCAGTTCTCCCCGGTGATGGCATTGGTCCCGAAATCATGACGGAAACGCGCAAAGTATTAAAAGCCGTTGAAGAAAAATGGAATCTGGACATTTCGTATACGGAGTATCCTGTTGGTGGAGCGGCCATTGATGCATGTGGCGAAGCGCTTCCACCTGCAACGCTTGCTGGCTGTGAAGCTGCAGACGCCATCCTTTTCGGGTCAGTTGGCGGCCCCAAATGGGAACATTTGCCTGCCGACCAGCAACCGGAGCGTGCGGCGCTCTTGCCGCTTCGTAAGCACTTTGAACTGTTCAGCAATCTGCGTCCCGCCCGACTCCACAAAGGGCTCGAACACCTTTCCCCCTTGCGGTCCGACATTTCGGCCAAAGGATTTGACATTCTCTGCGTCCGCGAGTTGACTGGCGGCATCTATTTCGGCGAACCCAAAGGACGCTCCGGCGAAGGAAACACGGAAGAAGCCATCGACACCATGCGCTACAACCGATACCAGATCGAGCGCATCGCCCGTATCGCATTTGAAGCGGCACGCTTACGCCGAAAAAAAGTTACCTCCGTTGACAAAGCCAACGTTCTCGCCTGCTCGGTGCTCTGGCGCGAAACCGTCATTGCGGTTTCCAAGAATTACCCCGATGTGCAACTCGATCACATGTACATCGATAATGCCACTATGCAGATGATACGCCGTCCGTACGATTTTGACGTCGTCCTCTGCTCGAACCTTTTCGGCGATATCTTGTCCGATGAGATCGCAATGATCACAGGATCCATGGGATTTCTTTCTTCTGCCAGCTTGAATGAAAGCAAATTCGGCCTATATGAACCCGCCGGTGGTTCTGCTCCGGATATCGCTGGCAAAGGCATAGCCAACCCCGTCGCACAAATTCTTTCGGCCGCATTGATGTTGCGCTTCAGTTTGGATCAGCAAGAAGCTGCCATTGCAATCGAGGCCGCCGTTGAACGCATGCTGGCAGAAGGACTGCTCACCCGCGAACTGTTGCCGGCCGAGCGTCAGCACGAAGCCCGCTCAACGAGCGAAATCGGCGAATTCCTCGCCAACGCGATCCGCACGCAGTAAGCCACATGTGAAGCGCGGAGCACAAGACATAGGCCCCTCATATGCTCTCACGTTCCTCGCTCCACAATTCACGTTTTTTACCGATCGCGAACACCATCCCCGATAAAGGCCGCAGCAAAGGCACGCGCCATTTTGACATGGGGTGTTGCAAGTAAGATCAGCAAATCGCCCAGCGGCTTGGCGGCCAATGTGGATGCAAAAGCAATCGTTCCCAATTTTCCGCCTGCGCCTCCCAACGACGGTGATGCAAAAACAAACACGGCGCCGGCAATCAACCCTGCCAGCAAAGCATGCGATTCGGTCGGCATACGCTCCGTATTGGCCATGCCCGCAAACGACGCACAAAATGCCACTACCGCCAGCAAAGGCCCATTCATGCCCATCGGCAACCAAGGCAATACAAACCCCGCGAATAGCCCCACCAAAGCAGATCCCATCACCGGACCCAACTTACATCGCACACTCAACACATACGCACCGGCAGAGGAAATCGCTGCCACAAACAAAATCAGCATGGCAATCTGACGACTCGGCAACGGAGCTTCTAATAAGGGCGCACCCGTAAGCCAGGCAGCCACCACACAACCAAAAAACGCAGTGGTACCAAGCTTCCCGCCAAAACCAATAAATACCGGCGCACCAGCCCAAAATAGACCTGCGGCAGCAATTGTAGCCAGCACCAGTTGATGAAAGGCCGGAAAAGATTCAGGCGAAAGCATCCCCACAAAAGATCCACAAAAGGCAGCCGTCGCCCATTTAGGAAATAGCCACGCCGCGCCCAACCCAACTAACGATGATGCAATCACAACACCCAGTCCAACAGGATTAGCGAGAAATACCGTTAGAAAAGAGCCTACGATAACAGCGACAAACGTCGGCACAAGAGGCGGTATGCACTTCGGACACTGTCTCCGCACCATTCGCACCCACTCATGCGCTACCGAGTAGAGCATCGATAGCAATACAATAAAAATGGGCACTGCATAAAGGGTCCTGTACTGCACCGCATGCGCCTGTACATGCAGCATGAGTAAAGCCGTAAACCCAAAAAGCAAAGTAAATCCAATGTGTTCCAACATAGACCTTACACTTTTCTGCACATCACGCTCTACGTCAACCCGGAATTTGCCAAATCTTGGCCTACTCTTGCACCCAAACCCCTCACCTGTCCCTATGCAATTCTCTTTCTAGACTGTAACTTCATTTTTGCACACCTACTCGCCCGCACGTAATCCCCTACACTTACTCGATATCATGAGCACTGACTTTCGAGTAAGTGTAAACGAGTAAGTGTAAACGAGTAAGTGTGTCCGATTAAGTGTAAGTAGTTTCACCTCTGCATCAGCTTGGCCGTCCAAGGGCCGCAGCAGGGATATTTCATCTGGGATAAGCATATCTAATAGCATTAGTATTCATGTGCGAAATGACTAGACATAGGAAATGCCTTTTGTTACGCATTGGGCATGAAAAAGTACAAATTC
>PXBF01000021.1 GCA_003567005.1 PVC group bacterium | reverse complement strand
TGCAGTGTACCACCCTCTGGTGAAACCGTTCCGCTACCAGAAATGCCACCTACATATCCTCTACCAAGCAATACGGTGCCATCTTCGAGTGTAATGTGGCTTCCCAGCTCACCATCCAAACGCAAATAGCCATTGGATACGGTAATGGGACCTTCGTATGCCGTGCTACTACCTGACAGTGTCAACATGCCCCCACCCGATTTACTGATTCCACCACTGCCCGAAAGCGGCCCGTTTAAAATCATCTCATTGCCTGTACCATCCACATGTACAGAGGTATCATCGAGCAATATAATATCATTCAATACTTCCGCCACATTATCATTGGATCCCGGGTCATACCGCAACGCACCTAATACGCCGAGCTGTTCACCCTCCGGCACAACAGCAGCACGCCCCATCCCCGAAAGCAGCAAAGGGCCACCAAATTGATACTCACGTCGTTCATCCCCGCCAGAGACCAAACGTAACTGACCGCCCGGATGTACGGTTAGGGCTGAGGTATATCCGGGAGCGCTAGGCTCCGTCACCCGTAACACGCCCGCCTGCAAAACCGTCGGCCCCGTGTAATCCTTGCCCTCACCTGTCAGCGACATCACACCATGTCCCGTCAACGTAATGCCACCAGGGCCACTCCATTCCCGCCGTAAACGCAAGGCACCATAATCAGCCTCAAGAGCATCATCTTCCTTGCCATGCGCCAGATTCAAGTTGGTTACCGAAATATACAAGTCGCTCTGCAGGTAACCCCCCGCATCAAGATCGAACTCTGCAAAGCCACTACCGTCTCCCTGGATCTCGAGCAGAGCAGGGCCACTGGAGGAAGCAAATGTCAAAGTAGCATCGGTATGTTCTGCAGCAATACGATTGCGGTCTGGTGAATCCGCCTGATCAATCGTAAGCGAACCGATCGTAACAGGACCCGACAATGTTACACTGCGATCTCCATTTACCGGTGCACCAATAATGGCTTCACTGCCAACTCCATCGGGATACTCGTCGCTACTCCAATTCACCCTGGTGTTCCAATCCCCATCGCCCCCTGGAAGAAAGCGAGCGGCATCAAACGAATCCCCAATCCAAAAGGCATCCGCTCCGGCAGATGCATGCCTTGTCCTTGCAATGCCGTCATCAAACGTTTCCACAGATAAGATCTCTCCATCGCTAAGAGAGCGGATTTCAATACGCTGCACGCCGTCTGGCAAATCATTCGGAATCAACGTCCCCCAATGGCCCGGTGCAGTCGCAACGGCTTGCCGATAAAACGTTGCATAGCGTTCATCCACTTCCGCACCGGTCACCTCTATAGGAGTCCCGGACAATGGACGACCACTCCCCGCGACCGAATCATAGAGAAAGACAAAATTACGTGGGGCTTCCGTAGCGTTTCCCATCACACCACTGGCCTGATCCGGATCTGTCCCCAGCCGAAGCACGTGAACCGGTTCTGCCAGCGTGAGGTAATGCAAAGCCTCTGTTCCACCATCGCCATCATTCAACACCAAATGCGGGTAGACCGTCGCACCCTCGGAAAAACGAGCATTGCCCGTCGGCTCACTCACGAACCAACCCTCATAGGCGCCTGTCTCATCTGTGTTGAAGGTATAATGACGCGACCCCATATCATGATCCCTGAACCGAGGTGAATCCGTGTTGCGAATCCAGTTCGTTGTGGCATCGGTCACAAAAAGCATATTGCCGGCACCATTCTGGTCCCATGGCTCCCCCTCCTGGATCAGCCGATTGCCATAACGATAAACAGCATGCGGCTGAAGCCCTTCAATACGGGCACGATAGGCAAATGGCAACCGATCCCAATTCTCGCCGGCATCATCGTGTCCACCTTGTATGAACTGCGGAACGAAAACACCATCCACCTGTACCAGGGAAAAGGTCTCAGAGTCCGCTGGCTCTAGCGTAGCACTCGTCGCACGCAACACAAATGAACCCGTACCGGAAACCGTTACATTGGTGAAAACGGCAACCCCATCAACAGCATCTGCCTGTAGATCCCCGCTGAGCACACCTTCCCCCAGAAGTTCCAAGCCAACCGTTCCACTAAAGGATGCATCGATCAGGCCCATCTCATCCACAGCACGTACGCTGATGGGCCAGAATGGCTTCCCACTCTGCCAATCCGAGCGTGGGCTTTGTGCAAATGCCAGCGCCGATGCATCATCAGCTCCTGTTCCCGTAACAAGTACTTCATCCAGACGCAGCTTCGCCCTTGGACCGGAATCATCCTCTGCGCTCAGTCGATAATAACGCCAGAGCAACTGTACGTACGGTTTACCTAAAGCCGAGTCCGGCAAGCTAACAGGATCCATCCAAACCGTATCACCCGCATTCTCGGAGCGGATATACTCCACCGGCTTTTCGGCATCATCCAACACATTGGTCCATGGACCTCCCGCTCCTACGCGATATTGCAACCGCAGGGCATACGCACGCGTGTTAGGCAGTATCGTGCCCGCCAGCCAACCAACCGATACCTCCGTCACATCACGCGTATCAACCGCCAATAACGCGCCACCCAGATCGCGCCCCTGCCCCGTATTGATAAACCCGATCCCCGCATCACCCAGGCCATTGATCCGCGTGCGTCCTGTATTATTGTACGCAAACCCTATCGTATCTTGATCATCGGAATGATAGTCATCCTCCCCCAGCGAATAAGCATACAGGAGAGGTGTTTCCAGAGCCGTGTCATCCTCGTCGCTCTGCAAGAAAAGCATATGCGGTGGGTACGCACCATCAGGCTCATCCGCCGACCAGTGCGTAAAACCATACACACCATCCGAGAGCGCATGCGCAGCAGGATAAACCAGCACGTAAAACCGCAGGGAAAGAGGCGGATACAAACCATCATCGGCTGTCACCGTTATCCAAGCACCCCCCCGACTCTGAGGTATTACATGCAGGATGCTCCCCGCGCGTACGGCCAGGACCTTGTCGGGACGATCCGACTCCACAGAAAAATGCAACCCATCCCCGGAAGGATCTTCGAACACCGTTTCAAGGTCAATGCTCCTGGCTATCCCATTTTCAACCAGCCCCTTCATCTCAATGGCTTGCAAAACGCTTGGCGGAGGTGGCATTCCCGGCAAAGCAACACCGGAAAGCACCAGATCATCAAACCGGTTGTTCCCCGCTTCACCCCCCGCACCCTGTTCAAATGCAAAACGCACGGCAAAATCCTTGTTGTGAGCAGCCCCTGCTATATCCGAAAAATCCAAGGTGTGCGCTTGCGGCGGGTCATTGAATACCGTTAAAGAATCAAATGAGAGCCACGCAAGGCCATTCGTCGTATATTCCACCGACATCAAACCCGCACCCTGCCCAGAGCGCCGCGTGATAAAATCAAGCGCGATATCTCCATAGCCCACTGTCGGCAGCGCAAACGTCAGCGCCGAACCCAACGGATAATTTACCCGCAAGTGCTGCGTCTCAAAATCACCACCCGTATTCGCAATCGCCTCCGAATGCGCATTCGTACCAGGCGTGAACACAAGCTCGCCACCACCAACCGAATAGGCCGCAACAAGCAAATCGTCCGAATCCTCGAAATCCCATGCATGCAGTCCCACAGGCTGACGACCCAAAGGAAGAGACTCGAAAACCGCCTCGACATACGCTTCCTCTGATAAAAGAACGTCAACGGCTGCATCCGTCGAATAAAAATCGGAACTGTTATGAGGGATATTCGTGTCATTCGCTGGAACGATATACCAGCCAACAAAACGATACCCTTCTTTTGCATGTGCCTGCAATCGCACCGGAACCGATCCGAAAAAGTGACCAAACCAAGGATAAGGATCATCGCCAATCCCAGGCAGGTCATCTTTTATCCGAAGTTGATTTACCTGAATATACCCTTTGGACCGATCCGTGTAAAATTGACTTTCCATGAAATCCCCGGGCGAATAGTAATCACGAATAAAGTCAACCATGGCAGGACGCCTTGCAGTCGCGAAATTTTTCATAAACGTGCCTGTATGCGCACCATCATTCCAGCGCCTGACATGCTCAGCTCGAATACTGTGTAGTCTGCTGTTTTTGATATCTACCTTTTGATGCATATAATCTGGCCGTAAGCTCGAATTCATGAGATCAACAAATTGTGTCACAAAGCGATTTCGCACATTCGGGTTTTCTAGCAATGCATTTACCAGGCGTGACACCTGTAGCTGTCCATTAATGATGAATGCATGTTCAAACATATCTCCATCGATCCGACTTGTATTGGAACCGGCGTCTAAGTCGTAAACGATCCATCGCCAGCGTCCATCTTTTCCTCGAACACCTCGTTCCTTTTGTTCGGCCCCATTGTATCGCCAGAAGTCAATGTTATTGTGAGGCCAATCCACGTTCGCAATGTAAATTTGAAACGCAAAATAAAAGAGTAGATTATCTACATCTACACGATCTTCAACCCAATCAAGATGCGATGGGTCGCGCATATCATGTGATTGCGCATACGAAACGATGTCTAAAAACTGTTGCCGATCTTGCTCCGTGCCGGAATCAAGAACTGCATCTCGCGTCAAGATTGTGACATTCGTATCTGCAACCCCGTAATGAGATGCGATGTAATGAGCATCGATACGCTCGCGCAGCGAATTTACCCCCCAAAATTCCCCGTTGATAAAATGAACTACCGGTTGATATGCCTGTCGTTCAATGGGGAAATAATCGAGCAAGGACTGATGGTATGCATCCCTAAAAAGCGTACCGCCGGTATCATTCCCTGAATTGCGAAGAATAAAACGTCGATACGCATCAATGTCACGCCCCTCTCCATCATAAGACGAGTGCCCCGCGAAAAGCGCATGGTTCAGGCTGTGGTCTCCATAACGGTTACGCATATAGAAACGCAACGATTTCCGCGGCACAAATCGTGTCGCCCCACCATGAATCCGCACGCCCATTTCCTTGGAAAAAAGCCTGACGCCATCTTCACAAAAATACTCAAAGTGTATGGGTCTTTCCCATTCATCACCTCTCATGAAATAATTGCCTGTACGCCTCCAGACTTGCCACTCCCAAGGTTTTGTGGCATTTTCCCACCATGTCAGATAGACATTCCCCGGCACATAGACACCTGTATCGGCAGCAAAGAGGTGCGACTCATCCGTAGAGAGAGAAACCACAGGTAACGCGTAGCGTTCAGCTCCACTGGGTGTCACAAAGTAGGTTTCCGTGCGTACTGCGCTTGGAATATATCCATCCTTAAAAGCACGTGCTCTTACCACGACACCTTTGAATATATTTTCTTGCGGAAGACGTGCGCTTTGGGTTGCTTGCGTATTAATTCGAGCAAGCGCATAGTCAACATGAGACCTATCATCGATGAACAATGGCTGTTCATACACTTGAGACTGATGCATCCGAAAAAGTTCACCGCCAACCTCTTCCCCCTCATAATAGGGATATTGGTTGAAATAACCGTATTGTTCACCATTCAGTCTATCAAGATGTGGGTCTGAGCCATCCTTGCTGTAAACAACAACGATCCCCGGTTCCTCGTGAAACAGGGTCAGCTCAAATGCATTTGTATAAAAACCGGCTGGCTGTGAAAACGCTGGCGGCTCAAGAACGCCTGCATATGGTGTTGTATTATTAATATGCCCCGGAGTCGGATCATCAAAGAAAAACCACGCTTCTCCCTTTCCGGCAACACGTCCAATAGAGATATCACGAGGTATGTGAGTAGGCACCAGTTCATCAACGATTGTTCCATCATTTGCAGATAAAAGAACCTCCTCGCCCGAAGAGGCAATGGAAAAGTTTGCATGTAGATACGGCCAATCGAATCGATCCTTTCCCGAGGCCCAAACCAGGATATACTCTCCTGCACCAAGTATCGTCCCTTCTGGAAATAACCATTGAAAGGGCTCATCATAACAGTCAGACAAAGCCCAACCCGATAGATCAACAGGATCCAAACCATAGTTATATAGTTCGATCCAATCCTCGAAATCCCCATCCTCATCTGCAAGGGTCTCACCATTGGAAGCCATCACTTCATTAATCCGAACCGTATTCGCACCTGAAATGGACAAAAGGAGAAACAGTGTCGTAAACCAAACAACTGCATATTGAAAAGGAAGGAACGTTTGATGTATTTTCGTCATCTCGACATACTAACAGAAATGCTCTGCCATTCCATTAGATTCTACCCCATGAAAGCGCTTTACAACGCTGCTTCAATAACAACCAAAGAAAACGCGGATTTCCGATCACATAGCGTTTCCACAAGCGACGCGGCTCCTTGCACAATCGAAAAAGCCATTCCAAGCCTGCGCGCTGCATCAAACGGGGGGCTTGCGCTAAAAGTCCAGCGTGAAAGTTAAATGCTGCCCCAACAGCAATCAGAACCGGAGCATCCAACTTCTCACGCATCTGTCCCATCCATACATCCTGTTTCGGAGTGCCCAAACCTACCCATACAATATCTGCTTTTGCCGCATTGATCCTCTCCGCTGCGTTCTTTCTCTCTTCAGATGTCAATTCCCGAAATGGTGGCGCTATGGATTCGACAATCTTGATTCCCGGAAACCGCTCTTCCAAGTTATTTTGTAATTTCTCTAGTACTTCGGGAGTCCCGCCATAAAAGCAGTGCTTTAATCCCGTTGACACACCAGCCTCGCAAATGGCCAACATCAAATCCGGTCCATAGCACCGCTGTACCTCCTCCTCTGGAAATGCTTTGCGCCCCAACCAAACCAGTGGCATTCCATCGGGCACGGCCATGGTGCTCTGGTTTACGATTGCCGCAAGAACAGGATCATCCACACACTCGAGCATCGTATGCACCGTGCAGACATGAATAAAACCACGCGTTTGTGTTTTTACCATTTCCAGCACACGAGCCGTGACAACGGCGGGTCGCACAGCACTGATCCTTGCCGCCAATACCTTGTAGTGCTTGAAATCTTTTTCCTGCACAGCATATCCTCTGCATATATCGCGTGATAATACACACGTAACTATTACAAGCCGATTGCTTTGAGCAATCGCTCTGTTGATTTGTTATCCCTATTTGAATGAAAAAGCGCCCCTAATTCCCGCCGTCGCACACACCATGGATCCTCATCATGGCAGATTCGTAATAATGCAGCCTTCAACGATTCCCAATCGGTAGCCGTTGGCCCCATAAAATAATCTTCAATCGGCTCTACGGTAAAGCCGCGCGTATCACGGTAAGCTTCAATATCGGGAAAGCAATGTATAATCGGCAAATCAAGCAATAGGAAATCAATAGCCACACTGGAAATATCACTGACCAGCGCATCGCTGGCTGCCAGTGTTTCATAAAGCGAAAGGCCTCTGCGTCGAAGCCAATCGTCATCTACGATAACCAAGTGACTCCACTCCTCAGATTTCTCAAAAGCACTCATAGGGTGGGGCTTGACCCAAATCATAATATTCTGTGACTTGCAGAAAGCGTTGACTTCTGCCGGATCGATATTCTTCAACCCAAACGCAGATCCGCTTTCTTCCCCATCTTCGTGTATTTCCCCACGAACACTCTTGCGGTAAGTAGGTAACCACGCAATAACTTTCATGCTTTTGGCATCGTCAGTGACACCCAGTTTTGCCCTTGCAACTGCGCGATCCATGAACAGTCGGTCATTGCGAGGCAACCCAGTGGAAAGGATATTTCCAATAGGACCAAGAGCCTGTTGAATCATCGGCTGCCAGAATTCGGATGTAACGAGCGCATGACGAGACCGTATACGCTCTTTCGGATCCCGATAGCCTCCCAACTTTTTGAAAATCATACCATGCCACACATTCACCGATACAACCCGGCGGGGAAACCTGCGCATGAAACAGCGATGCGTAAAAAACACATAACGCGCCGTCAGAAACCAGAGCCAAGCGCGAAGACTGCCTTTGTCGATAATCTTGATCTTCCCGTGTGCTTCTCCAAAAACCATTTTTCCCACGTGACAATCATCTACAAGGATAATCACATGGCGCACCGCTGTTTCGGGCAATTGCGTCGCGAGTGCACGTGTGCTGTCTTCACCAACGGGCCATCCCCACAATATGGCATGATTCCATTTGGGCAAACACACATACAACAGGTGAACAACAGAACGTGCCAACTCCTTGCATCCGCTTTTGACCATAGCCCGTTACTCCGGATTTGAAGGCCTTCGCTCACGTAACAGAAGTATCGGGCGGAGGACGCCAAGCCTTCATTTGTTTCAACTCTCGGCTTAATTCGGCCTCGATAATATTGTACGTGTTATCGATGATACGCTTCTTTATGCTCGTGGTACTCACCCCGGGCGTATAGTCAAAGTATTCCACACGCTTACCAGGCTGTTGTTTAAACCACTCTAATCCATCAAGCTTGCGTTCCTTCCAGTCACTACCAATCGTAACGATATCCACATCCATGGATTGCAACTGCGCAATTTCTGTAAGCATGGTTTGCTTCACAACACGATCAACATAGCGTATAGAAGCCACGATGCGACATCGATCCTCATAGGGAATGACAGGTGGCATCCCCTTGTAATCACAAATCAGAGCATCGGTACTTACTCCCACAATGAGTATGTCACCCAGCTTTTTTGATCGTTCCAAAATATTGAGGTGCCCTACATGGAACAAATCCCAACTGCCGGATGTATATACTATAGTCTGCTTTTCTGTATGCATTGGCGAATCTCCTTAACTAAATCCATGTGATCCGAGATGGTCGATGTTCCGAGGTGCGCAACCCGGATAAGATCCGGCTCCGCCGAAGGCATCACAAAATACCCCTTTGCGGCAAGTGCGTCCACAATCGGTCGCGCCCGGCAAGGTAGCGTCACCCCTGTGAGGCAATTGGACAAGCATCCGGGCTTCAGGGGCCAACCTTCTTTTCGACACGCTTGCCGAAAGGCAATGGTCTTCTCTTCAATAAGCTTCCTTGCATGTGGTACCCCTATTGTTTCCAACCGCTTCAATCGTTCATGGAGTTGCCAAAACAAATGTGTGTCAGGACTATAGGGAGACTGCCCACGTGCAAGGTTCTCTGCATATACCTTCCAGTCAAAATAATAGGGTCCCCGACCCCAATCGTTCCTTGCTACCCATTTCTCAGATTGCAACACAAAGCTCAATCCGGGAGGAAGATTCAAACCTTTATGCGAACTGATAACGGCAAAATCGACTGGTGTGCGCTTCATGGAAAACGCGTCGATCAAAAAAGAACCGATTGCATCCACCACAAGACAAACATTCGCCTCTTGGCACCAAGAAGAAATTTGGGCTAAATCATAAAGAATCCCGCAAGAGGTTTCATGATGTTGCATGAATAAGACAGAGTATGTTCCGGAAAGAATCGCCGCACGAAGCGCATCGTAATCAGGATCACACCCAAAGGGTACTGTAAACGCATCATGCGAAACGTCATAATACGCGCACAGATCGCACCATCGTTGGCCGAAGGTCCCACCATTGATTACCAGCGCTTTTTTGTCCATCACATGCGGTTTTAATGACCCAATGCAAGACTCCATCGCACCTGTACCTGACGCAGTGAATACCAACACGCGCCCTCCCTCATTATCAGCCATACGTAGCAGACGCGTTTCGCTTTCAAACCACATCTCGGAAAAGCATTCCGTTCGAACATAAGGTACCTGCTGGGCGCCTATCGCAAGAATATCTTTCTCAATATTACCAGGAAATACAAACAGCTTCATGACGTCGAATACTCTTCCCCTCGCAAAACAAGCACGGGCGACATCGATGGTCGAAACCCTATTCTTTTATAAAAAGGCTCCGATCCGGGAATGGCTGTCAAAAAGATTTTAATAAACCCATTTTTCTGCGCTTCTTCCACTGCGCGTTCGACCAAGCGCGTCCCGATACCCTGCCCCCTGTGCTCTGGATCCACCATAACATCCAGAATGTAATAGATATACGTTTGATCTGTCAAAACCCGCGCATAGCCTATCAATCTATGGTCCGCGCCACGCGCCGTAACGGAAATGCTATGGGCCAGACTCTGCGCCTCTTTTTCCGGATTACGCAAGCTCACATGAAAAATATCACGAGCAGCAAATCTTTCACCACCATCTTCTGCTTTAGAAAGCTGCTCCAAAAGTACAAACAATTCAGCAGCGGTAACGCCATCGTCATAATGATATGTAATGTCCATGAAACAATCCTTAATCACCGCACCACGAAGTATCTTTTGCTTCGCTTAACACCTCTTCATAAATGGCCAACAACGAACGATAGGCAGCTTCCGGCGTATATTTCAACAAGTAATCCTTTCTTGCGTTCTGCCCCATTCTCGCCATCTCCGCAGGATGCGTACTCGCCCACCCAATTTGTTCCGCTAAACTTCCAACATCACCACATTCGAATAGCAACCCCGTCTCGCGGTGCGTAACCATTTCTGGGATGCTCCCGATGTCTGATGCAATTACCGGCGTTCCACATGCCATCGCCTCCAGTACGGTACGCGGCATGTTCTCATACAGTAAGGAGGGAAACACCAGAAAAGAGGCACGCTGAATCGCATGCATAATATACACCGCATCTTTGGCCCCCGAAAAAACGATCCTTTTGTCAGCGCCCTCCTCCAGCGGCTCCTTTAGAGGACCATCACCTATCACCTTCAGTTCCCCCGCTCCTTTACAACGTTTCCATGCCGACAGCAGCACATCGCATCCTTTCCAGCTATGCAACATGCCAACAAAAACGCCCCCTTGACGGGGATGATCACACGCTTCACCTGGATCCATTGTGAAGTTGGGCCGCACATGCAACCGGGCGGCTGGCAAACCACCCTGGATAAAGGTATCGCGCGCAAATGCCGTTAGCACAATATATCGCTTCACTTTGCGACGCCACGTACCCAATATCCGATGGAAAACCAGCATCGCTACGACAGACAGCGTTGCGCTTCGCGAGCCGCGATAACAATTGTAGCGCACCCCCGGCCACAACGTACGAGTATGTAAACACAAATCACATGCTTTACCACCACGAAAAAAAAGTGCATTCGCACATAGCAACCGATAATTATGCAAGGTTTGAATCACAGGAACACCAGCACGTGATGCGGCATAATAAATCGACGGCGAAAGAAAAGGAAATGTATTGTGCACGTGCATGATAGCGGGCTCACTTTCGCGAATCACTTGTAGAACATCGCGATAAGCGGAAAACGACCACAAGGTTCGGCAAAACATGGCAAGTTTGCCCATATGGGCAAGCTGGTCATTGGACGTTTCAAACACAACCACCTCGTGACCATGTTCACGGAGCAACCGCACTTCCTCTTCGAAAACAACGTCTTCCCCGCCGCGATGCTGATACCGATTATGGACAACCAATATTTTCATACCCTCGATCACCATCTACCGCATCATGGAAAAGCGGCCTTTCCAATAAAACGTGGGATTCGCAACCTCATACGTCACACGCTCCTCAGGCGATGCATGTGTATATATGGCATATGCAAAAGGTTGCGGGCGATATAATCCGTGCACCAAACGCCGCAATCGATGCAGGAATGTCCACAGGGGCGTAAACCAGCAAGGCCACCGTGGCGAGAGCGCGCGAAACCTTTGCCGTTCGGGATCACCCGAAGGATCCAAATTCAGATTATGGCCCGTTTCTGTAAAGACTGCTATGTAACGCCGAATCACCGACATCCGGCACCCTCTTTCGATTGCCCGTAATACCCACTCCATATCACCGATATTTCGCCAGGATATATCAAAATACATATTCTTTTCTTCTAGAATGCGTTGGCGGAAAAACATGGCGGCCGTGAGAACACTTAAGCGGCAGGCACGCGTATGTAACCATCTTGGCACCAACACTTGACGGCTGCAACAGTACCCCCCATCTGCATCAGTGATGACGGCATCACCGAAAACCAAATCATTTTTAGGATGAGAGGAAAAAAACGCGCAGATATGTTGAAGGGCACCGGGCAAATACTGCTCATCGGCATTTAAGTACGCACATATTTCTCCAGACGCGGTTTTCAACCCCTGATTCACCGCATCATACATGCCTGCATCCGATTGCGATACCCAACTCAGTCGGTAAACACTACCATCAGCACGCCTATTCTCAATCGAGCCGGATAGCGCATCCGAACCTGCTCCTGTCTTCTGTCGCAACCACGTCAATGTCTGATCGTCAGATCCTCCATCCTGAATAATATGCTCCACTGACACCCCACACTGATCTTCGACCGAAGCAACACACAACGGCAACCAATCCCCCATATTCAGGTGTGGCGTAACAATGCTTATCTGCATCATGTGGTACCCTCAGCTTCGGTCCCATCCGGAGAGGTAATAGCAGAAGACGTGAGCGTTCCCTGCAAAAATCCAAGAAATATGCATGTGGCTTGTAACTCACCATACCCGCCATTCATGAGCATTTGCCCCGTAATGGCAACCAATCCTCCAATGATACCGATGTATAGTATTTTGACGTTTCCTTCTGGCAACCGTTTTACTTTGCGCACACACGGGATCGCTATCAAAACAAACCCCAAGGAAATAAGTAAAGCAGCTGGAAGCCCAACCTTGACGGCCACCGTCACAAGGGAGTTGTGATATTCTCCAGACGCCACCAACCCGTACATCAATCGCTCGTAGGGATCAAAAGAACTTGCCAGCACGAGATCGTCCAATGAGATACCCCATCCCTGACCCAACCAAGGATTACGCCTTATATTCCGTGCGGCAGCTTCAAAGAGAAAAGCGCGAAAATCGGACCGCCATCCGTATTCTCCAGAGATATCAACACCCCTTTCGCGAATGGCATCTACATCAGCACGGTCATAGGGTAACATCGTTGATAACGCCCGACGAGCTACCACTGGAATCCGGTCTTGAGGCATAAAAACCAGTAAGGGGATCATAATACTAAATAAGACAATACTCCCGATAACGAAACGACGACGGTAACCCGAACACCAAAAAACTGCAGCGACGGAACCAATCGCAAAAAAGATGCGGCTACGAAAAGGTGACAGCACACTCAGCAGAAGCATCAATGCCGAAAAAAACAAACCAGCTATGGGAAACTTTCCCTGTTGTGCGCGACGATTAAGAATCCAGGCTAGCACCAAAGGCATCAACAACCACATGCTTCCCGCGTACCAGCCATAATAAAATGGCATCGGAGCGGCAAGTCCTGCGACACGCATCATAAGACGCCAAAAAACCATTGCGATAGCAACCCAGACAAACAAGCGCAACACAGAACGTACATTCTTCCTCGACAATTCACGCCCCAACATCTCTGAAATAAAGAAAAACGGCAACGCGGCCGTATAACCCAATGCCTGACGCAAGCCACCAATCCCGCCCATGCGGGCAGATCCTGGACGATCCATGACAAACCGGAGAAACAAAAGCACGGTAGCGATAAACAGCAACCGATTCCCCCAACCTCTTAAAGAAAAAAACGCGCGTTGCTGAATAATTTTCTCCAAAACGAACAGGCCACATACCAGAATCAGTATTAGAAAACCGACGGTAAAAGTATCCAAGGGAGCAATAGGAATGCTCATGGAAACCATCCAAGCTGCAAGAGCGATTCCAAGCCAATTCTTACGGTTCGCCAGTAGCAACAGAACCATAAAACTTAACAGGACAAAGAACACGGTCAGCAGATTCCAGAGAGTACCAATCTGCAGTATGCTGGTAACGAGCAACATCACGAGAAGCAGAAATACCGCCTGTGATAAAAGTAATACGAACTTCAGGTTCATACCGCCCCCTTTTGAGGCGGAGGCAATTGCAATACCTGCTCATAGATTCGATGCACCTGCCTGGCTATATCATGCCAGCGCATAACCTTCATCTCCTGCCGACCTCCTTCGGCGCAAAAACGATCGAACGATTGCAAATCAGAAGCAAAGGTATCCGATCCGACGGGCGAGCAATACGCAATATGGTCCCGGAAAAATGTCCGCAGCGCAGGCAAATCCGGCCCCATAGCCGGCTTGCCACAAGCAAGCGACTCCAGCAGGATCAGACCTTGGTTCTCATACTTACTGGCCAGAAAAGTTCCCCGCGCCCCCCGATATAAAGCCGCCATTTGACTGCGATCACGAACTTCTCCTAACCACGTCGCATACTCCCCATCTAATTCACGCTCAAAATCTGCAAAATAAGCAGGATATTCTCCCTGTGCCCTTCCTGCAAAGACCACTTTGATTTTCAGTTGCTTGGCTAATCGCGCAATTTCAACCTGATTTTTTCTTGGACAAATATAGGATGGATAAAAGAGGCCATCAACTTTCTCAGGCACAACCGTCTCATCGAAAAATATGTCGTCAACCCCATTCGGGACAACATGACACTTGTCCAGCGGCCAACCATACATAAACGCTACGTAATTTCGCTCCGCTTCATTCAGCATGATGAATGCATCGGCATCCTCAAACCCCATCCCCATGCGACCAAAAGTTCGCAAAGGACCAAGCCCGCGCCGAATCCCTCTATGCACAACGCGCAAAACGTGGTCGCGCAGGGCTGGCTGACAAAAACCATGAGGGGGCAAAATACTGCACACAGACCGAAATCCCAAAGACCGTCCCGCACGATAGGTGATAATCGACTTGGGCGCTCCAAAGTAATGCACAATATCGGCGACAGGCAGTGTTTCCTTATGATAATCAACCCACGCTACCTCAACACCCAATGCCTCCAAAGCAGACTGGGTATGGCGAATTTGTATGGATAAACCACCCTCGGCCCATGCAAGAGGATACCCTACATCAAATAAAACCTTCATACGATCCTTCTACACCCAAATGTCCAAAGCAAAATATTTCCTTCACAGTTGTCAATGCCTACACCTGCGGGCAATAACTTCCCTATACCAGTCTACATGCGCCTGCCCAACGTTTCCAGACGAACGTTGCGCCCGAACCCGCTGCAATCCAGCCATACCTATTTTCCGCGCATACGCTGCATTCGTGAGCAACGTCTTCATGTGCGCGCCCATGCGAACACTATCCTCTTGCGCAACAACGAAACCATCCACGCCATCTCGAATCATATTCGGAATACCTCCACCATTGGCACCAACTACAGCAACACCCATCGTTAGGGCCTCCGTTACCACATTTGGCGAAGTATCCACCCGTGACCCAATTGCCAGACAGCGGGCCCTGCGCAAATAACCAATTACCTCTTTTCTTGTGATCCGCCCCGTAAATAGTACGCGATCCGCCACACCATGCCGAACGGCTAGTTCCTCACAGACGCCCTTAAGCGTCCCTTCCCCAATCATTACGAGTTTGGCCTTGCTGTGATCTACAGCAGCAAAGGCTCGAATGACCATCTGGGGATTCTTATATTCAGCCAACGTGCCAATGCATACACATAGCGGTTCCGAATAGTCCGATCGTGCATGCAAAAATTCCGGGCTGACTGCATTCGGAATGTAACGGACATCAGATGAGTCCCGCAGCCGACAGGCCCAATCATGCCCCCACGCACTGGTAACAATAATCCCATCCGCTTTCTGAACCGCTTTCTTTTCCAGATATGCAGTCGCCATACAGCGCGCATGAGACCAGCCAAGATAGGGACGCAACTCGGATATAATCCCCTGTACCTCAACAATATTGGTATATCCACTATGGACAGCCAGCCAACCGTAACTCGTTTCCGTTCCAAAGCCATGCACAATATCAGGTGAAAGATGTTTGAAATAGGAAGCCAATTGCAAGCGCGCGGGCCCATGCAAGTGGAACGGATCGGTTTGGCCCGGCTCGTATTTGGGAATAAAAATCAAACGTAATTTACCCTCCTCAAATGCGTGCGATCGCCAAATTTCACGGGTATGCACGAGCACCGTAACCGCCGACACATCATCGCGCGCAATCAGTTCCATGGCCAAAGCACGCACCCATGGGCATGTCGGAATCTTCTTTTCCGTTAGATACCGCCCTTTAATATGCTCTGACGCAAGCACCTCGCGGGCCGCCCATGTTCCAATCAAACAGATGTGTAATCCATCCGCAATCATATCAGGCCGTATGCTTTCGGATGATACCGGCCCAGCACTTCTCTACCGCGGACGGCGACTTTCTCCCCCTCCCCAGAAGCCGATGCTTGATCCGGGAACCAAAAAGACGCAAACCACTTTTTTGTCGAGGCGGATATTCAAACGGCATGCGAATCCCACCGTGTTTCCCTTCAAGCCAATCAACAATTTCTCCTTCACGCATGACTCGGTGCATGCCATCCCCGGCGAACGGCCCGTCAATATGCACATGTATCAGAACACTTTTCGATGCCACGCGAACCGCTTCATCAACCGCCTTACGCCAGTCTTCCAGATGATCAAGCATATTCAACAAAAACACCTGCTCAAATGCATGATCCGGAAACGGTAGTTCCTCTGCCAAACCATCAATATAGGTAACATCAGGATTGCGACGAAAGCCTTTTTCGCAAAACTGGCTATTTAGCGGATCGATCGACACACGACGACGGCAATCGACCCAATTTACCAATGGATAAGCCCCACCTCCGACATCCAAAATGCTCTCGCGCGAAAATGCACCCGCAAAAACATCCATATAATAAGGATATCGACTTGTCCCTCCACTCCCGAGGACAGCCGCATCCTTACGCTCCCATTTTTCCCACCAATCCAACTCTGATTGTTGCGCCCGTTCCCAAACAAATTCCTGCATGATGATTTCACCTGTACGAAGCTATGGTCTCCATATACACACCAACTGTTTTTTCTGTCATGACCGTAATATCAAATAGTCGCTGCCCAAAGTCAAACTGACGTTGCGCCAAAGTATGCGCTTCTTGCTGATTGCATGCATGAGCATCAATGCGCCTGGCAATCACACGCGCTTCTGTTTCCCTGTCAAATAATGCTTCTCTTTGTGTGGATGCAACCAATTCGGGTATTCCCCCAGTCGCAACCGCAAATACGGGAAGACCGCAGGCCATCGCTTCGAGCAACACGAGAGGACAGTTATCATTCAAGGCTGTATGCAAATACAGGAAACCTGCACGCATGACACCAAAAACATCATTCCGCTGGCCAAGCAAAAACACTTTTTCCTGCAGATGCCGTGATTGAATCTCCGCTTCCAGCATTTCTTTATCCTCGCCCTCACCAACCAACCAAAAAATAATGTCGCGATTTTCCACGAGCGAGGCAACATCCAATATTTGAAGTTGATTTTTACGTTTTTCCAGATGCCCGACATTTACGACTGGAAGCATGTTGCCAAAACGGGCCGTTAAATCCGGCGCGGGACCATGCTTCGCCAAAGCTGCAAAATCAACCCCGTTTGGTATCACCGTGACTTTACTCGTAGCGGGAATCATGGATGCAATATTCGTTTTCACATAATCCGACACACAAATAAAATGACGGAGCTTCCCAAACAACCCCCGATACCACCTGGCAAGAAGCGGTAGTTCGGTGGGCGCAACCCCGAACCGAAAGGCCGTTTCAACTAGCGGATGATCGTTGAAATGACAGCTTACAACCACAGGAATGCGCCAACGATAAGCCATCGCCGCAGCCACAGCACTCCCGGGATCCTGTGCATGAATAATATCCGGTCGAAAGCGTGACACCTTGCATGCTTGATATACACGCAAAAAACACTTTAGCTCGAAGGCGAATAAGCGACGATCCAAGCTTCCACACACACAAAGCAAGCGCCGCAGAACACCGGTAATCTTCTGCCAGTACCAGGAACTGCTATTTTCGGTAATGATGCTGGCATCATGGCCAATCGCGCATAATTTTCCCTGCAGCCTCTCATAATACACCCGTACACCGGTCGGTGCATCAGCGTTCATATAAGAAACCAACAATACTTTCAGCATTTCACCATGTCCCGAGGTTATACAAATAGCATTCCTACGATTCAACCTGCAGAGAACGCTCCTTGCGCCTACGGTTCAACCGATCCTTCCATTGCTGCAAAGTAAACCAGAAACGTGAACACCGCAAACGCTGAAAGGGATCCAAGGGTATCTGATCAAAAGGCACAGTGGTAAACCGCGAAGGATCATGCTGGCACTGGAGTACATCGATCAGATGCAGATACGCTTTCACGGTTTCCCGAGGTGTGAACTTCGCCTTCTGTCGCTCGCAAAGGCTCTTCTGCAAGGCGGCATAGCGTTCGGGATCACGGGATAACTGTTGAATGCGTTCGGCATAGGCGCGCGCATCGTTAACGGCAACAAGCATTGCATCCGCATCCTCTCCTGCAATCCACCTGAAAACAGGCAAATCACTCGCAATAGGGATTGCCCCAACCGCCATACTTTCAGCCAACACAAGACCGAAACCCTCGGATCGCGAGGGAATCAACGAAAAATGAGCCTCACCCAGAGCTTTCCAGGCTTCTTCCCGCCCAACCGCTCCATGAAGCACGACTTGCTCTCCTAGCTTGTATCTCCGCAGCTTATTTTCTAAAAGTTTGCGCTGGGGCCCGTACCCTAATATGTGCAAAGTAAAACCAACCCCCATTCTCCGCAGCTCCATTGCGATATCCGGTAAGAGCAATATATTTTTGTAAGCCTCATCAAGCCGCCCCAGAAAAACGATGCGCAGAGGTTCAGACAGTACGGGAAAGCCCTTGCTCTCAGCCAGAACCGCATTGGGAATCGTTTTTACTGGACACCCCGGTTGGGCTGCTCGCAACAGTTCCGTCACGATTGGCGAAATACCAACCAACGCATCCAACCACTGGCTATTGGGAGTCGCTTGGCGAATAACATCAGAATGCGTCGAACGAATCACGGAAAGACGAATAATCCGCGATGGGAGTGCAGGCAAAACCAATTGCGTTTCGATACTATGATTGTTGATGACCACATCATAATGGCAAAGCCGCGCATATACCGTTTCCAACCTTTGACGTAACCATTGCTGTCCCATGCAAATAGCCTCCACCGGCCACCCATCGTTGCGCGCTCTTTCATAATCCACACCCGCGACTTTATCCGTTCCAAGAATAGCAACCTCATGCCCCGCAGCTTGCATGCCTGAAGCAAGAATATAGGTAGAAGTACCTACACCACCCAAGGATGATTGCGTTATACTTATTGCTATCTTCATCGTATCTATACAACAACGGTTAGAGATTAGTGGCCCATGTAAGATTAGGCGTTCTTGCGGAAAACAAAAAAACGGTGCGCCGGAAAGTCGCGAACCCGATAGGTACGCAGCAATTGCACCTCATCCTCCGTCATGTCATGTACAACCCGCGATAATCCATACCCTTTCGCATTGACAACCCAGTAATGCTCACCATTGAAATGGTGTACAGAAGGACGCCAGAACGGTTTGTGAAATTGTTTTTCGATCGCCCCCACACCGGGAATATGTATCCGGTAATGCCAGACCGGACGATAATCGGGCAGACTAACCACAACCCAACGCTTGGCAACACGAACCATTTCCCGAAATGCCCGCAAGGATTCCTCATAAGGTAAATGCTCCAACATCTGAAAAGCACAAACGCAATCGTAGGAACCATCATCGAAAGGTAATGCCGTTGCCGATGCAAGATAATCCGGCTGCAAATCCGACGCCAAATCAACCGTCTCCACCGGTATGCCAAAGCGAGCGGCTGCCAGCTTGAATAACCCTTTGCCGGGGCCAACTTCTAGAACACGATCGGGCTCAAGTCGATGCATTTCTTCAAGCTGATGCCACAGACTAGCCCAGCGGCCAAGACTGTAATACGAAGAAAAACGATAATGTTCTTTGTCAACCTGCGGTTTTTGCTTCACCGCCACCTCTCATTCATACAAGCGCCTGCATTTCAGGTCACATTCATCTACCCGCCCGTGCCAGATGCAGCAAGTCAACAACGTCTCTAAAAGGTTTGATGCCACCATATAAGATGAGAATAAGCACAATATAGATACATAGGAATAATACTGCATGCAGCACAAGCGTAACCCCTGCATTCGCGATCTTCTCGAAAGGAAGCAAAGACATCAAGCATACTGTGATGACACAGGCAACGATCGGCCGCCAAACGGCCCTCACGATACGCACCCCATTCAGTCCAACACTGTTCCCCGCATACCATAATGACGCCGGCGTTACCAACACAATCGCAAGGGAGTACACAAAAGCAATCCCATTAATGCCCCAGGGAAGACCAATCACAAACGATAAAATAAGTATCGGCGTTCCAACACAAGACCATCGCAACAAGCGATCCGATCGTTCTCCGGCAATATGAAGCCAGGACTGCGTATTATAAAGAGGTTGCAGTAAGCCCCCGATTGCCAAATAACGATAGGCATCCGAAACCGCCATCCATTCCGACCCCAACAATAGCAATACGATGGGTTCACTACTGACAAATGCAATACCCACCACAGGGGCCATAAAAAGACTTAATAAATACAAGATATTCAAATAATAACGATGCAAGCGGTCGCGGTCCTTTCGCAAACGGCAAAGCGTGGGTATCGCCACAGAACCAAGTGGTCCTGAAAGCATCGAGATCGGGAATAATAAAAGACGGTAGGCCCGATCATAAAATCCAAGCTGCATAGCACCTAAATACCTGCCAATTAAAAAATTGTCAGTATTACGCGAAAAATAATTGATCACGTTAAAACCCGTTATATTCCCGCCGAACCCCAGCATAGCAGCGACTTCCCCGTGCCATGTAGGCAGCGAGGGGACCAAGGGACACAGCACAAAACAGAGCACCGCGAAAACACAGGTATGCGTAAGAAGACCACCGACGAGCGACCAGTATCCCCAGCCCATCCACGCAAGCAAAAGTGCGACCAATGTACTGATGCTCTGGGCAAGGATTTCCATCATCGCCAAGGACGCAAATCGCATATGTCGCTGTAGCAAGGCATGATGCTGAATCGTAAATCCCCCAAGCAGAAAACTCAGCGAGAGAACCATCGTCACATTACGTAATTCCGGAACCCCATACACATACGCCACCAAAGGCGCACATAGTGCAATCACCAAACCAAGCGTTATGCTAACTGCAAAATTCATCCATATCAGTGCACTCAGCAGTTTGTGCGTAATCACCTCTTTCTGAACCGTTGCAAATCCGAGACCGGCCCCCTTGAACATTTGCGCAAAATTCATAACAACGGCCACCATGCCGATCATACCGAAATCTGCCGGCACAAGCAGACGCGCTAAAAGAACCGTGCGTACCATGTTAATGGCGAAAACCATGCCGGTCCCAAGAATCGTGGCGCCACCACCACGCACAGAACTACCGGCCAAATGCCTCTCGGGTAAAGACGCAGCAAATATTTCATCCGGCTTAACCTGTAGTGATCGGATATTCACCCTACCATCCTTTATCCATATTCAGAAAAACAGGGACGTTTGTTAACGAATGGCCGAGATAACCATAATTTGGCGCAGCGCAGGAAACATTTTTTTCAATAAACGTAATGGATATCGGCAAGCTCGCGCTAAAGGAGAAAGATGCAGGTCGCCATCACTTACAAGAATCGAATGATACCCCACCTCAAAAGATGTCCATCCGGTATTCTCGAAATAATCATGCATTTCTGACGGCATGTAAATCCGATCATGCTGATACCCATGTTCGGGGGTTTCATTGCTGGCAAAAGGTGGGTACGTAAAGTGTAAAAGTTTCCGATTAAGAAGCATACGAATTCTGTTTCCCAGGCACATCAGGTTCGGTGTCGATAAAATCAGACATCCACCAGGGCGTAAACGTGAACGTAGGAAAGCGATCGTTTGCTCCGGGTTGCTGTGCATATGCTCAATCACTTCCAGCAACAAAATGCAGTCATAGTGCGATGGAGCCAAATCACAATCCTGCCCTTGCGTCCACCCTTCCCCTCCAACAAAATGCGCTACATTCTCATGCTCGCAGCGAGACTTGAATGCAGCGGTATAATCGAGGGTATCCACCTCATCGAAAACATGCAGACGCCTTAAAGCAAAAGTAAAAGGAGAGGTACCAATATCCAGACAAACGCCGTTTAATCCGAGACGATGGATACGGGTAAGAATATCTAGCCATCGGATGACACTCTTTTCAACGTATGCCAATTCATGTTCTTTCGAATTTTCGAGAAAAAAACCATCCGCAGGAACATCTGCAGTAATCGACTGCAACGTGGTAGCAAGTTCACTCTCCAGAACCATATCCTGATTGCGATTCTCCATCGCTAATCCTTTCCTTTCCATTTGCCAGCCCCGACCTTCACACGACGATTTCAATCGCTCCGTATTACGCATGATATCCCCGAAAGTGATTGTGTACGTGAAAAAAGAACAAAATGTCCTGAAACTGCGTATCTTGCACGATATAGCTATAAAAAAAGGGTTTGATGTAAAGGAATAAAGCTTATATTCACACGTTCATGAGTGCGATTACGTAAATAATATCGTTTTTCATAACGTTTCGGCATTTTACTGACGGTATACATTGTCACTGTTTGCGGGGCGGTTCTCTATCCTTCGTAATATCAATTGGGAGAAAAAATGCAGGATGAAACGAACCTGAAACGAGAGCACAGCCTCTCAAGAGCATGCAACAGAGCATCCTCTTAATCGGCTTTGGAATTACTCTCTTGGCAGAATGCAAGTATTTCAATGTAGTCTGCGGTCTGTTGCTTTCATCGCAATCAAGCCCCGTTTCCTCTTCATGCCAGAGAGAGAGATAATCACTTTGCTGCGGTATTGTTTCGAATATCTGCTTACAGGCCAATTTTCTCGCAATGATAACGAGATACACGGGAACACTATTCGTCAAGGTTACCCGACGTTTCAAAGCTAAGGGATTTTTAACGGAATACCATTTTGCTTGCTTCATATTCTCAAAAGCAAGGACACGTATAATTTTAAATCCGTTAGCAGGTGTAAAGACACTGAAGTACAATTCCGGACTGAACTGATAGAACCCATGTCCTACAAAATTATTCGCGGGGGTTATAGCAAGGTAGTAACCGCCAATTTTTAACATCTCCATGCAGTTTTTGATCGCAACGGGGAAATTAAATATGTGCTCCAACGATCCCCCATCAAGAACAGTCGTGTATTGTTCTTTACATTTACCAGGCAATGGCTGATTCATGTCATGCTGATGTGTGGCACCCTCATATTGCGAACAATCAAAAGAGTGGACCTCTGTAGCGCCAAGATATCGTAGCAGCGGTTCAGCGTACCCATCATTCTCAACCATGATGGAGTCGAGCTCTCGCGCCTCAAACCGATAACCAAAGGATGCGAGTTCACGCGCAAGATCGTGTTTGTTTACGTGAAGGCTTTGCCGACCAATCATGGCTGTACGCGAAAAGTCTACCCCCAGTTGTTTGCTGTAGAGCAGGAATCGAATCCCGTTCGTATCTAGCCCCATAATTTGGCTCCTTTTTAACTATGCGTGCTTCGGCACAACAACATCACGAGTCACATGTACCTCTGCCCAACATGGACCATGCACAGCACTCTCTTTCAGAAAGGGATGCAGAAAGTATACAAAACGGTTTGTCAATCCGCTTTTCAACCTCTTTCTGGCGGCGCATTTGTTCCACATTGCCGCGTTGCCAATTCGCAGCAACAAAGTCGGCATACGCATCCATGGAGAGTCGAGGCGGCAAAGGCAAGCCGGGGTTCCTTTTCATCGCAACTCCTCTATTTGATCCCGAATCATGTCATAGACAACCCGGGAACCAAATCGGTCACATAACGGCTTAATATCAGCCGCAAGATCAAGATCGTTCAGCACAGTCAAATACGCAATGTCCGGCAAATCTTTCGCCATTCGTCGTGCCGTGTTCTGCGTCAGCGCAAAAATTTTCATTGCAATCAGGTCAAGCAAACACGGCAAACGTACCTTGCTGCCGTACAATGTGACCTCGCTAGCATTCTCTTGCAAATTCCGCATTGTCCCGGCATCCACCTTCAAGAAGTCAATGCGTGGACCTCCTTCGGGCTTGGAACAAAACAGTACATTGTCGCGCTCATCTATATTTGAGAAACCCGCATCGCACATCACATCTCGTACGGCACTGGCTTCCGTGCCGACAATCATGAAATCCACATCCAGCGTATTACGCGTGTAGCCATAGTGATTCACCGCAAAGCCACCAATCAAGATATATGCAATATCCGCAGCCAGTAGCTCTTTCGTTATCGTTCTGAATATGTCAGCAAACATCAAGACATTCCATTAAATTGCCTGCAGTTCTCACTACGGAGGCAGCCGCCTGAAGGTGGCACGACAAACGCCTCGATAATCATCCTGTCCCGCAAGTCACCCAGCCGGATTCCGTTTAATATACCGCACATAGACCATCGCATTCTGGCTCTCTCCGTAATGCGCTCCAGTTTACGCTGAATCGCTCCATTATACTTCTACACACATCCTACTCAATACGCGCCCACCCCAAACAGCACGGTGCGCGCGGTTTGCAAAACAATACTCAAATCCATGATCCACGTGTGATTGCGCAAATAATAAATATCCAGAATGCACATCTCATGAAAGTTCAGATTGCTTCGTCCCGATATCTGCCATAAACATGTCAAGCCCGGCAGACCCCCATGCCGAATGTAATGCCAATCTTCCTCATACTTCTCGAAATCGCGCTCCGGTAAAGGACGCGGTCCTACAATAGCCATATCTCCGCGCAACACGTTAAACAATTGCGGCAACTCATCCAGACTAAATCGGCGCAAAAAACGACCGATTGATGTTATGCGAGGGTCTCGACGAATCTTGAATAAGGCACCAGCACTTTGATTCTCGGTCTCGAGACTCTCTAACTCTTCCTCTGCCATATGGCGCATCGTCCGGAACTTATAAATATAAAACGGTTTCCGATTCACACCAATTCTCTTCTGTCTAAAAATCGCCGGCCCTTCGCTGGTTAACCGAATTAAAACCGCCAGCACCAATATCACGGGTGATCCCAACAGGACAAAAAGTGCCGCACAAACAAACGTCATACCCTTCCGCAAACGCATCAGAACATGATTGTGCTGAGGTGCATTGAAATGCACAAGCGGAACCCCCTCCAGCATATCACACGGCAATTTTGCATCGGTTACCAACACCTCCAGATGAGGCGACAATATCTTCGCCGGCACCCCCATCTCTGCCGCCAACTCCAGAACCTGCATGATTTGCGGAACAGAAAGCGTTGTATCAGCAACAATCAGCATGCCAATAGCGGATGCCTCCATGGTTGTACGCACCCTTTCCAGTTCATCCGAAAGTGGCTGATCCTCCGCAAAAGAGTACCGCGTTGCACAATAGATACCCTGCGGCTCAATGTTCACCAGCACATCGTGCAGTAAATCTGCGGCATCCCCATTACCCACTAACAATGCGGCTATGCGGTCAATTCCCCATTTTTTACGCATCAACGCTAGCATTGCATCCATAAGAGAGCGTAGCAAAGGACACAACACGATATTCAGAACAATCAAGGTTCCGAATAAACTGCGCGGATGAAACACGTTTCGCGTCAAGTACCAATAAAAGTAGAAGAGCGCCAATGCGATCAGATTACAAACAACGACATTCCAAGCAGTTGGAAATCGCAAGATAAAGCGCTTGCCTGCATAAAGATGCCGCAAGGCATATAGCGTGAATAACACAACCGCAAGAATAACGATAATCCGAAAGGCAGAAGTATAATAAAACGATTCAAGTACCTCGTCCGCCTCGCCGGCAGGATGCTCCAGAATAACAATCGTTACCCAATCATAGAGGCGGCGGCCAAGATCACTTCTGAAACGCAACAGAATCGTTGCATAGTATGCCAGCACAAGCGCAAGAATGTCGGCAAACACATACGGCAACCAAGGAAATCGAAATTGTCGAGCACCTCTAATCATGCGCGAACCTTACAGGGATCTGTATGCTACTGCAAGCATGTGAAACGCTGAAAAAGCAAATCTACAGAAACCGCCCAAAACACGGACAAGAACCGGAAAAATATAGCCATCATCGACAGCAATTTCCATTATGGATGCCTACCCGCAACATCCCCGCTAAAGGCCGATACTACAAACGCGTTTGTTCCTGACTTTGAGGCTTTTGTAATTACGCATTCAGGCGACTGCATCCATAGTGGGAATTGCTGCATAAACGGGATTGACATTGACGGTACAAAAGATAATGCTTCGCGGTGATGTGTTACATCGTTTGTGACACTGCAGGGCCCTTCTCGTGTTATGGAGGTGGATTCCGAAGTTTACAAGTTGCATGACACAGAGAAGATGAGGAAAAAAACATGGATATCTATGTTGGAAACCTGCCGTACAGCGTCACCGATGGTGAACTGCAAGATTTGTTCGCTCAGTTCGGGGAAGTATCCTCGGCGCGCGTAATCTCCGATCGCGAAACCGGTCGCGCCAAGGGCTTTGGCTTCGTTGAAATGCGTGATAACGCAGAAGCCAACAAAGCTATTGAAGCACTCAATGGAAGCGACCTCAACGGCCGTGCCCTACGCGTGAATGAGTCACAGCCCAAACCCCGCATGGGCGGCGGTGGCGGCGGACGTGGTGGCCGCTGGTAAGCGAACATCACCAAGCAGACTCGAACGGCGGCCAATAGGGTCGCCGTTTTTTTTGTCTAAAAGGAGTTTGGTGAAAATAACATCCATGCAAGAATCCGCAGATGGCACGCGTAAATACCTTTTCGAACTGCCGCAAGGACTTTCCATCGAGACCGTTTATATCCCGGAAAAGGAACGCCACACACTATGTATTTCCACCCAGGCAGGCTGCCGTATGGGATGCCGCTTCTGTGCCACCGGACAAATGCAACGCCAAGCGCAATTAACCACCGAACAAATTCTTGGGCAAATCGATGCCGTCCCGGAAGCACCGAAGCTTACGCACCTAGTTTTCATGGGCATGGGCGAACCCTTTGATAATCCCACCGCGCTATTCCCCGCATTAGAACGACTCATGGATCCGAAAGACTATGGCTTTGCCCCACGACGCATCAGCGTATCTACGGCTGGCGTGCTTCCCGGCATGATCACCTACTTGCGCGATTTCTCTGCGCCCCTCTCCATTAGCCTCCACTCCCCCTTTGCAGAAGAACGCGCCGCCCTCATGCCCATTGAAAGGAAATGGCCCATTGCCGAGATCATGAATACCATCCGGCAAACACCCCTATCCACGCATCGGCGTATTTTCTGCGAATATCTCGTTTTCAAGGGTATGAATCACACCCCTGCACATGTAAAGGCACTGGCCGCACTATTGTATGGCATTCCCGCACGCATCAACCTTATGCGCCCTCATCCCATACCCAGCGCAAATTTCACAGCACCTGATGATCATGCCATGTTGACCTTTCGCGATGCCCTCAACAAACACGGACTCATCGCCACGATCCGCCGATCCCGCGGCCTCGAAATCGAAGCCGCCTGCGGCATGCTTGCAACACAAAGAACCCGAAAATGCAGACCCATACCAGCGCATGCAACAGCAGAGAAGGCTATCTCGTGAATATCAAAATCGTTAGCGGCGGACAAACCGGCGTAGATCGCGCTGCGCTAGACTTTGCGCGCAACGCCCACCTTCCCTGCGGAGGCTGGTGCCCCCCCGATAGACGTGCAGAAGATGGAATCATTCCTGCCGACTATCCCCTCCGGGAAATGCCTGAAGGTGGTTACCGTGAACGCACGTGGAAAAATGTGATCGATTCCGACGGCACACTCGTTATCTATGAGGGCACCATATCCGGTGGCACTGCCGAGACCGTCAGAGCAGTGCAAAAACACCAAAAACCACTCTTACAAATCGATGCTGCCCATTCAAACCCATCAGATGCTGCCATCTCGCTGGACGCTTTCATTCAGAAGCACCGTATCTGCTGCCTCAATGTTGCAGGTCCCCGCACCAGTCAATGGGAAAAGGGTTACATCTATACAATCAAGCTCTTGCGCACCTTTCTCAGAAAAAGCAACGTAATCTCATGCCGCTGATTCCTCTGGCTCCGCAATTTCAAAATCAGAACGCCTGCGGTCTGGATGAATACGCAGCCCCCTATTTCGAGAACCCAATGTGTTTGATGACTTCATAACGACTTCCCTGATTGTCGAGGTGGCTTTGCATGAGATCAAACCCGACAACAGGAAACACAAAGGTGGATATATTTCTTTCAGCGTCCTGCAAGATAGCTGGCAAATTGGCAGGCACTTTGTGTGCTGGCTTTATCCGCCCCAATGTCACATGCGGCATATAAGCCCTTTTTTCCAGTCGGAAGCCTGCATCCACAAGCACCTGAACCAACTTTTCCTGAAAATGCATCAGCGCTACAGATGGAGTCACACCCGCCCATAATACGCGAGGACGACGCCTTCCACCAAACATCCCCAGCCCCTCTATCTGGACTTGAAAAGCATCAATACCGGATGCGGCATTCTTTGCACATTCGTTCACTTTGCCGATCTCACGGATTTCTCCAAGAAATACCAGAGACAAATGCAGATTTTCCATAGGTGTCCATACTGCCTCTACCCCTTTATACTTTAACTTCGCAACATAATCACGCAACCCCTTCTTGCAATCTCCCGGCATCGCTATGGATAAAAATATTCTCATATCAGCACGTATGCGAAACAAGGATCGGACACAAGATTACACAATAAATTTTTTATCTTTGTTCCTGACATCTGCGTCATATCTATTATTATCCCCTCACAACTTAACACGACAAGGAGCAATTCTTATGATTCGCGTGCGTCATCTAATCTTACTTGCTGCAATCATTCTAACATCCCCGCTGTATGCGCAATTCCCGGGAATGGATACCGAAACACGACCAGCGCCACAAAGCGAGGTTATCGTGGAAACAACCTCTATAGCGGAACCGGCCGGACATTTCCTGGCCTTCTGGCAACGTTTCATGGGCGAGGACTCCCCTTACCGCAGCCTGATTCTCGTCATCCTCACGCTTATTGTGCTATTGAATCTCAAAGCATACCTCACACACGTGATGAAGCGCACGCTCGCTAAAAACGCATTCAAACAAGACAACGCAGACGCTTTTCTCAAAGTCTGGCATACGCTCTGGAAGTTCATCATCGCCATACTCGTCATCATGGCCATGACAGGGTCTTTACGCCTACTGGGACTCACGGCAGGCTTCTTCGGCATGATGCTCGGCTGGTCGCTGCAACAACCCGTTACCGGCATCGCCGCTTGGCTCATGATCATTCTAAAAAAACCATTCCGTATTGGCGACCGCGTGGTCATCGCCGGCATCACCGGCGACGTGACCGGAATCTCCCTCACCCACGTCATTCTTAACCAGGTCGGTGGATCCATCGGGGGCGAAGAGCGGTCCGGCCGCGGCATCCTGATACCCAATGCCATTCTCTTCCAGCACGTCATCATCAACTATACCCTTGACCAGGAATACATGCTCGACGAAGTCCCCGTGCGTCTTACCTTCGACTCCGATTGGGATCTCGCCAAGACAATCATGACGGATGCTGCTAGCGAAGTCACAAAAGAAATCATTGAAAAAACCGGTCAAGAGCCATTTATCCGCGCCGAATTCCTAGACTGGGGCATTCTTGTGCGTTTGCGCTATCAAACCATCCCCGCTCGCCGCCAAGAGTTTTCCACCTATATCATTGAAAAACTGCACCGTGCATTCAGTAAAGAATACCCTCGGGTTCGCTTCGCCACTCCATCGCAAAACATACGCTACCGTCCCGATATCACGTTAGATGGGGGACGCAACGCTCTCGGCACCGAAGGAAAACCGGATTCCCCGCAATCGGTCTAGCAAAATCTCGTGCCGGGTAGTAGTCTGAATCGTATGCAAAAAGAAGAAGTACAAGCGGAGCGGTTTCTACAATATAGCCGTGTAGCCTTCCGCCGCATACATGGTTTACCTGTTGTCGATATCGCAAGCAATGACCCGGATTTTCAAGAGCTGCTTCCCATCATCCGCAAGCATCGTATGCAAGGTATCCTCTACGCTGGTTTCGGTGGCCATGCGACCCGAAACTGGAACAGACAAGCCTTGGCACTAGCCCAGCAATCTGCACGATATACGCATGAAGCACTCCGCATACATCATGCATTATCGCAGGCCATATCACCTCCCCCCATACTGATCAAAGGGCCGGGACTGGCAGCGCAAGCATGGCCCCAACCAGCACTACGTACATTCGACGACTTTGACTTTCGTTGCCGTATTACCGACTACCAGACCTTTTTCGAAGTCGTACGCGCATCCGGCTATCAACCGCTTGTTGAAGGCACAGACCATAACAAACACCTGTGGCACTTCGGTTGGGGGGTAACGTTTCGACATCCCGATGGTTACTTCCTCGAAGTCAACCACCGCCTCTTCCCACCACACTACCCCTGCCCGGTCGGGATAGGTCCCTCGGGTCGTGCTTTACCCGTCAGCGAACTTTTATTGGATGGCGAGAATACGCCATTACCCACACCCGCCGCGCACCTGGTGCTGGCAAGCGCACATGCCCTCTGGCATGGCGGGGAACGACTGGCTTGGATCGCGGACATTGCAGGCCTTTTGACCCGACACCCGGATAGTATAACCCATGCGCAACCGCTCTGTGGCAAGCATACTTTTCTACGTAAATCGCTGATCACGGCCTGTCTGCTGGCAGATCAACTGTTCGGCCCCGACCTGCCGGGATGGAAAAAAAGCAAAGCAGACCTGCAAAAACAAATCAATCCGCAGATGCTGGCCACCTGCGCAACCTATCGTTCGCAACTCATGGCACCAACCCCACCCAATCGAACAGAACGCCGCCGCCTGCAACGTCCATTATGCAATGCTTGGGAAAAAATCCGTGCAGTTACTCTGCAGACAGTCACACCGGGCGATCCGGACTTCAGCCGACTCTGTCTTAAACCCCAGAACCGTAACCGTTACTGGCTCTACCGCCCCCTACGCATCCTGCGCGAGCGCATCCGAACGACTGTTCAGACTACAGACCACAGACCATAGACCTGTCACGGGACACCCACGTCTCACGTCCCACGTCCCCCACACCAGACACATCAGTAGGCGTTTCTGGAAGCTCGACATCAATCGACCAGCGCACGAATTGTTTACCAGCTTGACGAACCACTTGACGAATTCGATTATCCGTAGCCGTATCCTGTGTGCCTACGAGATACACCACATCCACCGGATACTCGCCGAGCAGTGCAGGCAATTCTCGCGGCGCGCCCAGCACGCGAATGCCATGCACGTAATGACCGCGTAAAGATGTGTCTGGGTCAACGATCCCATTAAAGTGGATGTCATGCGGTTGATCATGATCAAAATCCGAAATATATCGCAAAAAGAGCGTCGTTTGCCACCCTGACCCACAAATCAGTGCATCGATATGCTTCCCCGGTCTGTGCGAGCGAAATGCACCCATTGCCCAATACACACTATCCATCAAAATGCGCCGCGACGCACGAATGCCTACCATGATAGGCACTGCAGCCCCCGCCAGAAGCCAGTAGCGCACAATTAATAATGCCAACCCCGTCGTATCACCCCCCGTAACCCGGATCGCAAAAGCACAAGCGTACCCCAGCACCAACGCAACACCTGTCAAAAGAAATTCCGAAACGCGTGCCAGATACCAGACGCGCGTATACGCGCGAAACAACACAAGCATGATAAACGGCAGCACGACATCTAGCGGTGCGTAACGGACCCATAGACTCCGCCATCCCGGAACGCCTGTAGAAGCGACCAAACCCAACAGCGTTTCCGTAATCAGCAGAAGAAAAGCCAAGGCTCCCAGATCAAACGCAATATAGAACAACATGGCCATATTACGGCGCACAGGTTTCGCGACGCCCTCCAAGACGGCTTCGCCCGTCTCCCGCAACTCGATCCAGGCCAAATGCCGCACAATGACATACGCCCCCGCCATAAACCCGAGTGCAAGAATGCCGATTGCACGATCATGAAAAAGGCTTGCTGCCAATCCCAGCAGAACAAGTCCCGCCGTGCCTGCATATAGCAGTAAGGCAACTTGCCGTTGCCCAAGACCACTCTTTAGCAAACGATGATGTAAATGCTCGGCATCGGCATCCTTTACAACTTTCATGATTCCGGCACCAACTACATCTTTGGATAGAACCCCCCGAATGGCACGACGCCAAATCGCTAGCAGCGAATCAAATAGAGGAATACCTGCCGCCAGTAGCGGCATCCCGATCGCCGCCACAAACGTGCCCTTTGAATGGGTCGTTATCGCTAGCATCGCCAATGTAAACCCAAGAAACAAACTCCCCGTATCCCCCAAAAAAACACGTGCAGGATAGAAGTTATATCGCAGAAAGCCCGCACAAGCCCCGATAAATCCTAAAAGGAGCAATACATCCCCCGGGGATTTACGAAAATGCAAGGAAAGGGCTAGGCCAATGGCCGCGATCAAGGCAATTCCTGTGGCCAACCCGTCAATGCCATCAATCAAATTAAAGGCATTCATCCATACTAGAAACCACCCAACCGTGAGGACAACATTCAGCCAGACAGGCATCGAAATACCCAGCACATTCTGAAACCGCACCCCCATCATAAAAGCCAATACGGCAATCAGAACCTGGCCTGCCAACTTGCAGATGGGCGAAAGAGCCCTCTTATCATCCCAGATTCCCAGCAACACAACAATAGACGAAAGCACCGCAAATCGCCCCCACCAACCTAAAGTAATATGCCCGGCAAATGGTCGCCAGGGAAAGAGCAACAACACGAGACAGGCAGCATGGACACCACAAAACAGCGCAATGCCTCCGGCAGTGGGAACGGGATTCTTCTGCAGCTTGCGCGCACCGGGTCGATCCACGAAACCGAAGCGAGGCGCCAGCGGTCCCCATGTACGTGTCACCAGCAACGAAACGACCAATCCCACTAGCAGCACAATGGGATATTTCAAAAACGTCTCAAATGGCAACACGCAACTGCCCTACCTTCCGTAGATTTTTTGCAATCAGCGTGTGAACCGAGCCGATCCTGTTCCGCCGGATTGCATCCCAGTCTTCTCGCGATTTTTGCAAAATACGTCCCAAATTGCGATTACTAACTCCACCTGTCCGCATATGCACCAATACGCGCGGTATATATATAGGCGGAACGCGCAACTGGGGCAACACACGTAAGATCAAATCATAATCCCCCGCACATTGGAACCGAGGATCAAAGTAAACACCATTGCGCAAGGCCACGCGCTCATATACCTCACGCCGCAAAAAAAGGGTTGGATGCGGCGGCATCCAACCCCACGCAAGCTTGCCGGCTGCATATCTACCACTGCGCCAATGTCGCACCAACCGCATCTCTCCATCCACATAGCGCACGTATTGCAAATCCCCATAGACGGCTTCGGCTCCATCCTCGAATGCTTGCATGACCAAAGCCAAAACATCCGACCGCGCGTAGGCATCTTCCGCATGCAACAACCCAATCACATCCCCCTGTGCACGTGCAATCCCCCGATTCAGCGCATCATAAATCCCAGCATCCCCCTCCGACCGAACCCTAACCTCACACGCCCGCCCCCACAAACACACCCGCCCTCCGACCTCCTTGCCCCCCCCCTCTTCTGCATCTTTCTGCGGTTTCTCTCTCAATTCGCTAAATTCGCCCAATTCGCGGTTAACCTTCTCCTGTCTTCGGTCTGCAGTCTGTGGTCTGTAGTCTGCGGTCTCTATCTTTGCCCCTCCCCCCTCTTCTGCGTCTTTCTGCGTCTTCTGCGGTTCCTTTTCCCCTTTCAGCATTTCAGCTTTTTCCCATCGATACCTCTCCCCCAACCAATTCATCAAAGCGTCCACCGATCCATCCGATGAGCCCCCATCCTGAATGATATACTCATCCGGCAAACGCGACTGCATCAAAACCAAATTCGCAGTATCCCGCAACCCCAACCCAGCATTACGCCCAATTGTAATAACACTCAGCTTCATATCAACCCAGACTACAGACTGAAGACAAAAGACTGAAGACCACCAGTCAAAACATTACCCTCTACCATCAGCCCCTCAATTCGCTTAATTCGCCCAATTCGCGGTTAATACCAGCAGAGCCTACCCTGTGGAACCTTGTTCCAACGGGGCCTAACAGCTTCTGCGTTATTCTGCGT
>PXBF01000144.1 GCA_003567005.1 PVC group bacterium | reverse complement strand
TAGCCGCAGCTATTTGCATACTAGTTTTGCCTTCCCCAACGTTGGGACAAGGTTCAGAGAGTTTTGATAATAGCAATGCCACTGGAAGTTACGCCGATGGGTCATTTGTAGGCGATGCCGGCATCACGTGGACCTACGGTCACTCCCGCGACGAGGGAGACTATCCAATTGATGGAAATGGACTGATGTTGAGACGTGCCAGTGACAGCTACTTGGAAGCTACTATTCCTGGAGGGGTGGGGACTTTTTCATTTGAATACAGAAAAGCATTTTCCGGTAATGCTGCCCGGCAATTGGAGTTAATTATTAATGGGGTACAGGTTGCAACTTCACCTGTTTTTGGGGATGAGTCTGGAGAAGATGCAACGGTTCATACTTTCACGCATGCTGTAAATACATCAGGTAACGTGGTCGTACGAATCAAGAACGTAGGCGAGACCTCAACTAATAGACAACTTACTTTAGATAACATTAGCTGGACTGAATACACCCCTGCTACTCCGACACCAACAATCTCCACCACGGGTACCCCTGACTTCCTATACACTCCTTTTGGCAATGCATCCACTTCCACTTCTGTGGAAGTTGAGGGAGTCAATTTGACTGATGACATTACGGCTACTGCACCGTCAGGATTTGAAGTGTCGAGAGATGACGAGAACTGGGGTCCAATGGTTTCTTTTACAGAGGATGAAGGAGAGGCTGGCGGCACACTATACATGCGTATCAGTGGATCTGCCGCAGTCGGCTCTATCATGGATAGTATAGCACTGACCAGTGAAGATGCAACTGACGTTAACATCGAAGTCGAGGGCGAAGTGCTTCCGGAAAATGCTTTGGCTTTCTATCCATTTACGGACAATACCGTTTCGTCTTTTTATACGGGCGACGATTTAAGTGCAGATGACCTCGACATATCAAGCGGATCTGTTGGCCATGGGACTGCCCAGAGCGAAACATGGACTGGCTCTGGTGTACCTTACGCGCAAGGCAGTCAAGGTTGGGATGAATCTTCTCAGGAAACAGCTAAGTATTTCACTTTTACCCTGGAACCAGATGCACCACTTGGGCTCACTGTTACCAATGTTAGTTTTCTTGCACGCGCAACCGGTGCCGGTCCATCTGCTTTAGGTATTCATATAAATGGAACGGACATATCTGCGACTGTAACAGATGTGCCCGATAGCGAAACAACTGCTTACTCTTTCCCTATCAGTGGATTCGAACATCTAAGCGGGGAAGTAGAAATCAGAATTCAAGGGTGGGACAACGGTTCTCGTGGCACAACAGGAGGCGGAGCTTTTCGGATAGACGATGTCTTGGTAGAAGGAACAGTTGATTCCATTCCTGTAGTGCCTGTTCTGGCTGTAATGACAGGACCCGCTACAGATGTGACTGCGAATGCCGCTACATTGGCAGGGGAGGTAACCGATGATGGCGGCAGCCAGATCATCGAACGCGGCGTGGTGCTGTCAACAACCGCCAGTCCCACCACGAATGATACAGTGCTTGTTGATTCCCACACAGAAGTTGGGACGTTTTCGGTGCCGGCAACTGGTCTTTCCCCGAATCAGACATATCATTATCGGGCCTATGCTATCAATGATGAAGCAATCGCCTACGGATCCGATGAAACGTTTAGCACCTTGCCGCTTGCGGCTCCCACGGCAGAAGCTGCCACTGCTATTACAAAGACCAGTTTCGTGGCAAACTGGACGGCTGTCGATGCCGCAACATCCTACCGTCTTGATGTAGCAACCGAAAGCACCTTCGGAACTGTCGAGGATGAAGAAGACATATTCAATGAGGAAATGCGCGCAGGCGAGATCCCGGAAGGCTGGACGGCAGTAGATATCGACGCTCGAACGGTAGGAGATGGATATCTATTGTTCGAGGAGTCAGCATCGACGCTAACTTCTCCTATATATGATCTTTCCGGGTATCAAAATGTAGCCTTAACGTTTGATGTGGCCAAATTTGGTTCGGGTACTGACGGTCCATTGACAGTCGAAGTATCTATCGATGGCGGAGAAACCTGGGATGCGCAAACCTTTGATTCACCGGTACCTGACGATGCAAACTACGTAACCAGCGGACCAACCGCGATTACCGCACTCTCGGATGAAGTGCGTTTTCGTTGGACACGTGAAAGCAGTCCATCGCAAAAGCGGTTACGGGACATTGTTCTGACCGGACAACCCTTCACGCCTGCCTACGTGGATGGCTATGAGAATCTTCTTGTGGAAGGTACCAGTGAAACGGTTACCGGACTCACCCAAGGCACCCAGTATTTCTATCGTGTACGGGCTGTCGATGGTGCAGAAACGAGTCCCAACTCGAACGTAATCGAAGTGGAAACACTGCCTATACAGCCAACCCTTTTCCGCTTCCGCTAAGAGGAACGAACGTTGCCCCAGTGCTCATGCAGGGGCAACGCAAAATGGTATCACTCTGCAGCAGCGCGTGCAGCGGTTAGTTCCTGTTCGGCCCAACCATGATCGCCGTGCATCTGGCGCAAGAGTGCCATATAATGTTCAGCTTCGTCGATCCGGCCTGCGCGTGCGAGCCAATATACGCGTCCTGCCATGACCCAGCGATTCCAGAACACATCGTCACTATAAGCTTCCCATAAACGCGCGGCCTCCTCTGGATCATCCATACCCACGAGCAAGGTCTCGATCCAGCGCATGTTGAGTCGGTGCGGGTTTTGTGCGAGCCCGATGTCAACCCAAGTGGCAGCTATGTCCGTATCCCCATGGTCGTAAAAGGCTTTTTCGGCCATCCATTCGCTGAGATGGTAATTGTGAGGATAGATGCTATGAAGCCCTTGGGCTGTTTGATGAGCCTCTGATAGCGTAATATCAGGCTCGCGAAATTTGATTCGTTGATACGCTATCTTTGCATAGGCAACCCGAACCGCATACCAGCTCGCAAAAAGGCCACTTAAAGAAAGCATGGTACCGAAAAAATACCGTAACAAGTTGCTTCGATTATAAGACACGACGCCTCAACACCTCAATGATGTCATTAGCTTGGATCATTGGATCTGGATCACGCCCATTTGCAATATTTCTTGCATTGAAGAACAAAACCTCATCTCCACGAATCACTTTTACATTCCGCCGATTAGCAAAGGGTGTGTAGCCACCCGCCTCGCTAATTGCCTTCAGCAACGTCACTTCGCCGGAGAGTCGAAAGCGTCCCTGTATATTCACTTCGCCCTGTACGAAATACGAGCGATCCTTCGAAACCACAATCACGTTGATACTTCGGTAATAGCCACCATCAACGTAGGCATTTTCGATAAAGCGCTCTGCTTCCGAAGCAGATAATCCAGACACCTGCACTTGTCCGATCAGGGGCAAAGTAATATGGCCTGTATTGTCCACAACATTTTGAATATCTTCCGGATTTGGAATGCCACGCAGCGACGTCCTTACCTCATCGCCAGGGACCAGCTGATGGTGCTGCCCCACTGTTTCAGGCCCCACATCTGGCCCAAATTCTTGCGAGGTAATTCCAGCAGGGTTGGAGGTCGCATTCGGAACGTAGCGTGCCATGCGGTGCGTCTGATCCTCTTGTCGCGTCGGTGTACCGACACACCCGAGCATGAATAGCATCAAAGCAAGTGTCATGTGTATCGATAAGAATTTCATCATATTGGCTCAACCTTTGCGCGGTTTGTTTACGTAATGCGATTGATAATAATACTGCTGATAATAATAATACCCCTGATCGCGCGAAATATTGATGTTGTTGAGGACAACGCCCACGATGTTGACCCCCATATTCTCCAGAATGCCTTTCGCCCGTTCGGATACGGCTTTGGGATATTTGCGGTGCTGAATGAGAAGCATTACACCATCGACTTCACGCGTCAGTACGGAAGCATCACTCACCCCGATGACCGGCGGTGCATCAAAGAGGATGCGATCATATTTTGGCCCTAGTTCCTTGATCAAGGCACGCACGCGCGCTACATCGAGAAGACCATGTACACCACTTTCTAATTTGCCGCTCGGCATGAAGTCCAGATTCGGATGTACGGACTTCTGAATCACATCTTCGGTTGTCTTCTCGCCAACCAAGACTTGAGCCAAACCGAGCTCATTCTTGACATTGAACATTCTATGCTGACGCGGGCGATGCAGATCGGAGTCAACCACAAGCGTTCGATCGCCCAACTGCGCCATAATAAACCCGAGATTAAACAAGGTAAGCGATTTTCCTTCGCCCATACTCCCACTCGTAAAGCAAAGTGTTTTGCCTTCCTTGAACTTTAGAGAAAATTGGATGTTCGTTCGCAGGATTCGATAAGCCTCGGCATGCGCCGGGTTAGCATGAGAATCGCTAAGGGGAATCACCTTCTGCGGGATCACCCCAAGAACAGGAACGCCCATGCTGCGCTCGACATCATCGATTGTCTTCACCGAGGTATCCAGATATTCCACAAAATAAGCTAGCCCGACTCCTGCACCCAACCCAAGCATGATACTCAGTATAATGTTGAGCGTAAAATTCGGGCTCACAAAATTGGTAGCGGCAGGCGGACGCGCTGGCGAAACCAAGGTAACCGTGGTTTTGGGAATACGCAATTGGATTTGCTCTTGATAGTAACGCATTTCAAGCGCGTCCCGTATATTTTTGATATGATCGCGTGCGTCAACAGCCTGTGCAAATTCACGATACTTGCTTGCTTCGGCTTCGCGTTCGCGGGCCCGACGTTCTTCCAACTCGGCATTGATGATTTCCAGTTTGGCTTGGGCTTGCTCATATTCAGCCAACACTCCTGTTTTTAAACCACCTAAGGCATCCTGAATATTGGCATCAATTGCCCGAATGGCGCGTTTGACACGCACCACGTCGGGATGATTCGGACCATATGATTCTTCCAACTGACTCAAATCAACTTCTGCACGACGTTTCTCATATACCAATTGCGGTATACTGCGGTCATTCACAAGATATTGGGCAGACTCAATCAACCGATCGTCTTCCAGGGATTGAACTAAATTATAACGTGCCTCTTGCTCAGCAACCATTTGACGCGTACGAACACGCAATTCCTCGAGCATAGTGAGTGTCATTTTGTCAAGCGAAGCTCCAGAATCACCCCGCATACTGATAACGTCAATTTCGTACTCACGGCGAATACGATCCACTTCTGCCTCAGCTGCCGCTAATCGGCGTTCCTGCTCCTGCAAGGACTCGTAGAGGGCATCGAGCGCCTGCTCGGTAGCTTGTCTACTGGTTCGCTCCATATATTCACGATATACTTCGTAAATCATGTTGGCAGCCTCAGCTGCTTCCACTGGTGCCTGCCCTTCGGGTTCAGATAGCAGTACCTGGATCTCAATGAGATTGGTGTCGCGGTATTGTTGCACGCGCATGCTACCGGACATGATGCTCACAGCTTGTTCGAGCATGCGAGGTCCCATGTGCTCAAACCCGTATGCCTCTGCCAGTTTCGTGTCTAAGCCACGGCGTCGAACCATTTCTTCTACAATGGGCCGTGATTGAATCAACTCGAACTGCGTGCGCAAAAACAAGGGATCATAACGAGACCGATCAGGTGAAAATACATCTACGTCAGGAGACTCTTCTTGCACCCGAATCACGGCAGACGCCATGAAGACGCGTGGCATGGAATAGGTGATGACGATTCCGGTAATGACAACCAGTAACGCTACGGCAATCACCACTTCTTTACGTGAACTGATTACACGCCAATAATCCAGAAAATGCAACTGTTGCTCTGACTCTGCCATATCTATATAATGTCCTTAGTATCCTGCAAAACGGGCATTATGAAAAGAGCCCGCAAGTGACATTGCTGCCTACCAGCGGGCTCCCCAAAAACCCAATCTGTTGGAAGTGTTAGAAGTCTAGGCGCATACCTAACCGCGAGATATTGCGCGTGTAGCTATTGCTCAACTCATCGTCTGCGCTAATATCTTCAAACCGATGCCCAGCCATGATCGACGTAGTATCGGTAAGGCTATAAGTCACTTGGGCATCAAATACAATCACGTCTTCATTGCCGCCTGCGAGCCCAAGCTCACGCACGGCATCATAATCGGAGGTCCGATACGTGAGTGCGCCGCGCAACGCCAAGAGAGGCGTAGCTTGAAAATCGGCATATCCGCGAAATTCTGCATATTCCTGCGAAGCATAGGGCGCAACATCTGCATCGCGAACACCATATCCACTTATGATGCCCATTACCAGATCCGCTCCGACGTTACCACTTAGCTCTGCCGACACGTATAGGTTGTCGCCCACTTCCAGAGAACTGTCATCATAAGAGCGCGTTTGCCCACCAACGGATAGCGAGCCTAACAATTGAGGTAGAAACCGATATTCTAGCCCTGCAGATCCCGTCAGCGAATCAAAATCACGCGAAACGGCCGGGGTATCTTCAAAACGATAGGTTTCGATAGAACCGCTAACCAATGCAACCAAGGTTTCGGATAGCGTATGGCGAAATGCTAAACCGATGCCGTATTCATCCTTGTCGGATAACGCAGCAATATCGGAATCATCATAACGACGGATTGTACTTTGCGCGGCAACATCGATATTCGATAGCAAGCCTACGTCATAATTCAACCCCGCGCGCAATGTGTTCAGGATATAACTACGATCAGCGCGGACAATGGCCCCCCCCTCTTCAATCTGGGGATCATCAATTTTTACAAACGTATTGTTCAAGCGGACTCTGGCCCGTTCGGAAAGCTCGTGGCGTGCCCGAATGTCTATACGATGTTGCAAATCGATCTCATCTTGGTCGTCACCCGGTTCGGTCCGATAGCGAAACGCTGGCTCGTAACGCAAACGTAAACGCGTTGTTAGTCCATCGAGATGGTAACTAATGTAAGGCCGCAAGAAAAAGTCGATGTTGCTTTCTTTGTCGCGCTCCGTAGCGTCACGGTTGTCATTGGCTTCAACACTAGCTGACAAACCAAAACGCAAGGGACGTCCTTCTTGCGATCCATAGGAACATGATACAAACGCAACCAAAGCTATCAAACTTGACTGAAGAATATGCTTTCCGCTCATTACTGCTACCTTTCTTAACCTAATACAAGGCGAAGTTCTGCCCTCTTTTGCACCCAAGAAGTCTGCACGCTATTTTGACATGCAACACGATTTCGCTAACATATACTGAAACATACATATCATGCGTTTTTATTGCATTTAGGTCAAACTTATATTCACACCATTTCTCTGCTTTATTGCAATGCAACCATGAAAAAGCGTATTCACACAGCGCACCGGATGGGTGCATGTGCTCCCTTGACCCCAATTATAGCCATTATGCTTGCACTACTCGGTATGCAAGATGCGTATTAACAGTTGACGGATTGCATAAGAAAACTACAATGCCACGTTTCGTAATCTTGTTTCGGGTGGAATAAATGAGGAACGATTAACACACATGCAGGAAATAAACAGGAGGTCTACATGGCAACAATTGACTTTGGTGGCGTAAAAGAAAACGTCGTCATGCGTAAAGAGTTTCCCATGAGCAAAGCACGGCGTATTTTGAAAAAGGAAACAATCGCTGTTATTGGGTATGGCGTACAAGGCCCTGCCCAAGCTCTGAATATGAAGGATAATGGATTCAATGTAATCATTGGTCAATCCAAAGCATATAAGAAGGACTGGAATCGTGCCGTTAAAGACGGGTGGGTGCCGGGAAAAACATTGTTTGATATCGAGGAGGCGGCCGAGCGCGGTACTATCATAAAAATGCTGGTGACAGATGCAGCCCAACGCGTCATTTGGCCCAAAATCAAAAAATGTTTGAATGCGGGTGATGCTCTGTACTTCTCTCATGGTTTTTCGATCGTTTACAAGGATCAGACCAAGGTCATTCCCCCACCCGATGTAGATGTTATCATGGTGGCACCCAAAGGTTCGGGAACATCCGTGCGCCGCAACTTCCTTAATGGTGCAGGCATCAACTCAAGTTATGCGGTCTTTCAAGATGCAACGGGCCGCGCTGAGGAACGTTGCCTTGCCGTTGGTATTGGCATTGGATCCGGTTATCTTTTCCCGACAACCTTTGAAGATGAAGTGCATAGCGACTTGACTGGTGAACGAGGCATCCTCATGGGCGCACTGGCGGGTGTCATGGAAGCGCAATATGATGTATTGCGCAAAAATGGTCACAGCCCGAGTGAGGCCTTCAACGAAACCGTAGAAGAATTAACCCAGAGTTTGATTCGTCTCGTGGATGAGAATGGCATGGATTGGATGTTTGCCAATTGCTCGGCCACAGCCCAGCGTGGTGCGTTGGATTGGCGCCCTAAGTTCAAAAAGGCTACCTTGCCTGTATTCAAGGAACTCTATAAACGGGTTAAGGATGGCACGGAAACCAAACGTGTTATCAATATGTGTGGACGAAAAGATTACAAAGAACGACTGGATAAAGAATTATCCGGTATCGGAAATTCTGAAATGTGGCTCGCTGGAAAAGCAGCCCGGAGCCTGCGTCCCAAAGCCAAAGCAAAAGTTGTGACACGCGCCACCAAAGGGGTCAGCGGTCGCGGCAAGAACTAAACGGCACGCATACACTTCGCTAAAAAAGACGGGCTCAAGGGCCCGTCTTTTTTTATGCCCGCTTTTCAAACAGGATCACGGATTCAAAGTGTGCCGTCTGCGGAAACATATCAACCATCGCAACCTCTTTTATGTCATACGATAAGGTTAGAGCCTTGCAATCCCGCGCCAATGTATCGGCTGCACAGGAAACATACAACAGATAGTGCGGACCCTCTGGCTCGATGATGTGATGAAGCATGCTGGCATCCAGTCCCCTGCGCGGAGGATCCACCAGCACGAGGGTCCGCTCGGGTTCGACACAAGCTTGTGCTTCAGGATACAAATCACCGGAATGCCCTTGTACAAAGCGTACTTGCTTCTTACCTTGCAACGCGGCCGTACGCTCGGCAGCACGGATGGCATGGGCATCTCGCTCTATGCCTAATACATGCTCTGCATGGCCTGCCTGCGCCAACGTAAAGAATCCGGAGCCACAATACATGTCGATTAGATACTGTATGTCGCATCCCGCTAGCATATCCGTCACCTTGTCTAAAAGAAGTGGCGCCGCATATACATTGACCTGCCAAAAACCTCCCACTGGAACCAGCCATTGCGTCCCGTTAACAGTTTCTGTCAGATCTTTCCGCGGGGCATGGTCGTTGACCCACTGCGTGACGCCATCGGTATCTGTCCAACGAAAGGTAATGCGATCCCCTGCGATCAACTCATTTAGGTGTGCATCCCGAAAGGAAGCTAGAGCAGCACGAATCGGCTCTACTGCCAAAGGACAATCGGGCACATCGAGAATCGTTCGATTATCAGCACCACGGTACCCAAGTTTAGCATTGCCATCTGCATGTAAAACGATCTTGTTCCGATAGGAAAGTGGCGCAGGTGAAGCGATAGCAGCACAAGTTGGCACACTTGACAATTTTCCGATTCGCGTGAGCAGTGTAACGAGTTGCGTTTGTTTCCAGGCGACTTCCTGATCATAGGATATATGTTGATAGGAGCATCCGACACAATGCCCAGCCAACGGGCAGACAGGCTCGCAACGTGACGGCGAAGGCTTTTGAACGGACGCAAGTGCACCACGCGCAAAGCGCTTTCTGTTTTCGGTCAACGTAATATCCACGATTTCGCCTGGAATGGTGCCGGGTACGAATACCGCTTTACCATCCATGCGCCCAACCCCTTCCCCACCGTATGCTAGATCCACGATTTCGATCGACTGAACTGTTTGGGCCATACCTTCTGCTTTCTTGCTGCCTCACATCAAAATTCATACTGTATGCCGTATGCATCTTGTAATGCAAGGATGATACCGCACAAGACGCATCCAATGTGTTTTTTTACGTGCGCGTCGCGGCACTGAGGCTACGGTAGGTCCACCTTGACACAAAAAAAGCCGCCCCTCTCCGAAGAGAAGGACGGCCCCATGGTGGGCATGGGATTCTTAATATACAAACAGCATTTCTGCATAGGAAGGTAATGGCCAGATGTCATCTGGAATGACACCCTCCAACGCATCTACGGTTTCACGCAAGGCTTCCATTTTCTCGAGCGTTCCGAGCGGATCTTCTTCGCTTGCGCCTGAAAGCGCGTCTATTCCCGTAATCAGAGCAGAGGTTAGACCTGCGACTTCACCAAGTAATTTCGACATGGCAGCCGTATCACTCACACCGGCTTCCTTGATCGAAGTGATGGAATTTGCCAATGTCCCCTGATACTCCACCGCTGCAGGCAATACCTGGGTTTTCGCAATGGTTACCGCACAAGCTGCCTCGATTGAAACGGCTTCATTATATGCGCCTTGATAAATGGCATGGCGTGAACGAAGCTCGCTTTCGCTCAAAACATGATATTTTTCGAACATCGCAATGGATGTATCTGAAATAACCGTATCGGTTGCCTCAGGGCCCTTTCGCAAGTTGGGCAAGCCACGCCGCGCAGCTTCCTCTACCCATTCCTCCGTGTAATTATCACCATTAAAGAGGATCCGCTTATGCTTCTTAATCAACCCTTGGAGCAATTCCTGCAATGCACTGTTGAAATCTTTACCTGCGGCAATATCTGCATCCAAAGCGGTACAAATCTCATCCAATGCCTCGGTAACGATTGTATTAAGAATGACATTCGGTCCAGCGCAACTCTGATTGGAGCCAACTGCACGGAACTCAAACTTATTTCCCGTAAACGCAAAGGGTGAGGTACGATTACGATCCGTCGCATCACGTGGCAAAGTCGGCAAGGAGGTTACGCCAACCTTGATTTCTCCACCTGCTTTGCTACTGCTGGCAGGACCTTTTTCCAACTGCTCGATCACATCAAAAAGCTGCTCGCCTAAAAAGATCGAAAGAATAGCCGGAGGTGCTTCATTTGCCCCGAGGCGGTGATCATTGCCAGCCGATGCAACAGAGGCCCGCAGAAGATCAGCATGTGTGTCAACCGCTTTCATGAGCGCAACAATCATTGTAAGAAACTTAGCGTTCTCATGCGGATTGTCGCCCGGGGTCAGCCAATTCTTGCCATCGGGACCACAAACAGCCCAGTTATTATGTTTCCCTGAACCATTCACGCCTGCGAAAGGCTTTTCATGTAAGAGGCAAACAAAATCATGACGCTCGGCCACAACCTTTAAGGTTTCCATCATCACCATGTTATGGTCAACAGCCAGATTCAGGGTTTCGAACATCGGTGCAACTTCGAACTGTGCAGGACACACTTCGTTGTGGCGGGTACGGACAGGAATCCCCGATCGCCACAATTCACGGTCTAAATCAGCCATGAAATCAATGACGCGGGTCTTGATCGCACCAAAATAATGGTCATCCATCTGGTGATGCTTCGCAGGCTGACGACCAAACAAGGTGCGCCCTGTCTGCACAAGATCCAAGCGCGCTTCATAGTAGTCCCGGTCGACCAGAAAATACTCTTGCTCCGGGCCTAATGTTGCTAAAGCACGCTTGCCAGGCAAATCGATGCCAAAGAACTTCCCAAGGCGACAAACCTGGTCGCTCAACGCATCCATCGAGCGTAACAAGGGCGTTTTCTTATCAAGTGCCTCTCCGTGATATCCGCAAAAGAAGGTCGGTATACAAAGCGTCGCGGCATCGGTTCCTTCCTTGATAAATGCTGGGCTCGTCGGATCCCAGCCCGTATATCCGCGCGCCTCGAAGGTTTCGCGAAGACCACCAGACGGAAAACTCGAAGCATCTGGCTCACCCTGAATCAGCTCCTTACCGGAGAATTTGAGCATGATCCCACCCTCACCATCTGGCGTAAGGAACGAATCGTGCTTTTCAGCAGTGCTCCCCGTCAATGGCTGGAACCAATGCGTATAATGGGTAGCACCCTTCTCAAGCGCCCAAGTCTTCATGGCCTCAGCAACTTCATCGGCAATGCTCACATCTAGCGCCGTACCGGCAGATATCGTCTGCATAAGTGAAGCGTATGCCTTTTCCGAAAGATAATTGCGCATTACCTTCGGACTGAATACATTTTCACCGTACAACTCCACTAATTCATTTTCCTTCATCATACCTCTTCATTCCTTTCTTTCGTGATGCGATATCGATGCACCACTACCACCATGTTTTGAATTCGACTTACATGTAAAGCAGAAGTCGTGCCAATATTGCAAATAAGGCCCAATGCCGAAAATATAATTAATTTATGGCACTTTTCTTGTTTCGCGATTGGAATCACGACTTACATATAAAACAATTATGTAGGACCCATTAGAGCCATAATCACAATTATGTAACTTTTCAAAAGACAGATCGATACTGGACAGGTCATCAGTGGCCTCGCATAATGCCCCGCATGAATGATTCCTCAAACCATGCCCCTGATAATACAAAAATCGCACTTATTGCCTGCGGTGTCCTGGCATTAGATTGTAAATACTTGTGTACGCAATCCGACCTTACGATTCAGACCCATTATCTGCCCGGAGGACTACACAAGTCACCGGCCTTGTTACGTGCGCGATTGCAAGAAACGATTGATGCCATCGATGAGGATTCCACCATCCGACGTATTGTTATTGGATACGGACTCTGTGGCCATGGCACATCTGGTATTCAGGCACGCAGCAAACCATTGGTTATTCCACGGGTACATGACTGCATTGCCCTCTTTCTCGGTTCAGATGAAGCCTACCGTGAACAATTCAGTAAAGCCCCCGGCACATATTACCTCTCGGCTGGGTGGGTGGAAGAGAAGGACGATGTTGCATCCGGTATGGGGTCTGATGGTCCTGAAACAGATTTGCGCGAAAAGCGAGCGTCTGGTGGTGATACAGATGAAGAACAAAATCAGGCATATATCGAGGACTTCATGCAGAGCTGGACACGCAATTACACGCGCGCAGCCTTTATTGACACTGGCCTGGGCGGCAGAAAAGAACGCTATGCTCAAGAGGCACAGGAACTCGCACGAAAACACGGTTGGAAATACGAGAAACTTCCAGGCACGCACCAGTTGCTGCAAACTGCGCTGCATGGCACGGAAACAAACGATTCGATTCTCGTTGTTCCTCCGGGCAGCACAACCAGTTATGATGCTATGCGGAGTCGTCTCACCTGCTCTGCGACTGCTATGCCCGAACAGAAAGTAGCGTACTCAATTGCACCGGAAACAGCATCTGGCACATCCCAAGGGAATCGGCCACGCGGCATGGGTATTGGTATTGATGCCGGGGGCACCTATACCGATGCCGTACTTTTTGATTTTGATCGTAACACGGTTATAGAGAAGAATAAGGCTCTCACAACACATTGGGATTATTCGCATGGAATCCGACAAGCCCTCGAAGGATTGCAGGCAGATCTATCCCGCAAAGCCAGACTTGTGGCCGTTTCTACTACGCTGGCAACCAATGCCATCGTAGAGCATCGCGGACAACGGGTGGCATTGCTTGTCATGCCTCCCTGCGGCTGGTCGGAGCTGGACGGATTTCAGCATAAACCCCTTTCTATTATACAAGGGCAAATGACAATCGAAGGGATCGAGCAGCAACCCATTGTGCCCGACGAGGTGCGGAACGTTGCACGAGAACTGATGCAAAAGGAAGGCGTAACCGCCTTTGCAGTGGGCGGCTACGCCGCGCATATCAATCCGACCCATGAACTGCAAGTCAAAGAACTGATACGCGAGTCGACTGGATGCATTTGCACCTGCAGTCATGAACTTTCCAATAGCCTCCATTATCGTATTCGTGCCGAAACGGCCGCCTTGAACGCCCGCATCATTCCCTGTCTGGAAGAATTACTGCAACGGGTTTCGGGGACTTTGAAAGCTGCTGGTATCCATGCCCCAGTCATGGTGGTTCGTAGCGATGGATCCTTTATGAACCTGGCGGCTGCGATCGAACGGCCATTGGAGACGATGCTCTCGGGACCGGCCGCGTCGGTACGTGGAGCTGGCTGGCTGGGAGATATTCGGGATGGTATGATTGTAGATATTGGCGGCACGACCACAGACACTGCAATTTTGCAAGATGGACAGGTCGCCATGAACCCGGAGGGTGCCTCGATTGGCGGCTGGCAAACCCATATTCAAGCACTCGACTTGCAAACGGCAGGCCTCGGTGGAGATAGCTGCATTCGCATGCAAAAAGGAGTGATTACACTGGGGCCGGATCGGGTGATCCCGCTCGCATGGCTGGTAGCCCATGCTGCAGGCGGCAAGCAGGCCATCGAACGTTTGGCGGCACATGCCGCAGAGGCTCCCATGTTGCCCGACGATTGGCTTTTCCTGCTACGCGCCCAAAAGGAGGCACCAGCAGGACTCACGCAGCGGGAACTGCAAACGCTGTCGGCGCTGGAAGAGCAACCGCTGACACCGCAGCGTCTTGCCTCCGCGATAGATGTACCCCATCATCGGCTCCTTCCGCTTAAGCACCTCTTGGAACTCCAACTCGTCGCCTACAGTGGCTTCACCCCGACGGATGCTTTGCATGTCTTAGGCATGTTTACCCAATGGGATCAGCAAGCCGTATTGAAAGCCGCATGCAGCATAGCGGGCACGGCTCAAGAGGCCCAATTCTGGGCTCAATCCATTCTCAAAACCTTTCAAGAACAACTGGCCCGTGAAATGGCCCGTATGGCATTGCATGAGTCGTTGCCAGCAAGCTTCTTCTTGCAACCAAACGCAGACGATTTGTTAGCGCACCTCGTACAATCGGAAAAAGCGCCAGACCCCAAACCACAACTGCATATACATATACCCTGGCCGGTAATTGGCATTGGTGCCCCCGCCGAGGTGTTTACCCCAAACGCCGGGAAAATACTGAATGCAGAAGTAAAGGTTCCGCCTTACGCAGATGTAGCCAATGCCGTTGGCGCAATTATAGGCGACATTTCAATTCGCCACACGCTACGTATTGCAACCAATGAACGTGGTTCCTTCCGTATTTCGGGTGCAACAGATGCCCCCATCTTCACGAAGGTGGAAGATGCGTCGGAATGGTCGATACGATACCTGCACGAGCATCTTGGTACGCGCGCACGTGCTGCGGGGGGTCCGCAGCCGACGATTACCATTACCCCCAAGGATCGCTTTGCCCCAGCAAAAGATGGTACGCCTGTCTTTGTCACGCGCGAAATGCACGGCCGTGCACACGGCCTCCCCATCTAAGCTGTAATTTCACTGTTTATCTTCATTTTTGGTAGGGCGAATCAGCCATGTCCTACGAAGCCTTGGGCGAAGTAGGATACCCGGTGAGCCGTGACCGTAGAAGGGGCATGGTCAGCGCATGGAAAGACCTGCGCCTGACCATGAAAAAAGATGCGCTAGTTGCGGACAACGGCTCGGCGAGGACGCCTTGCCCTACCTGCCAAAAGTTTCTCCCCGCATCGTCTTGACGCCCAAGAGCCCAAACTACCCAACAGCAATATTCTCGAGTTCTTCCCAGCGTTCCAGTCCAGCCTCGATATGCGCGGTGAGTTCTCCCAAGCGCGATTGCGAAGCGGCAATGACATCCGGCGCCTGCCGGTAAAAGGCAGGGTCTGCCTGCGCGGCTAGAAGCCCTTGCTGCTCCTCTTCCCAGCACTCAATCTGCGACGGCAATGTTCGCAACTCCTCCCGCTCGCGATTGGTAAGCTTACGTTTTCCTGCATTGGAACGAACCGGTTTATTCGGTTGCTTGGGGCTGCTGTCCAGCTGCGGTTCTTTGCGCTGCAAAAGCCAGTCATCATAGCCACCCGCATATTGCCCGATCGTACCGTCACCCTCGAACACGAGCGTGCGCAATACGGTCTGATTCAAAAACGCGCGGTCATGACTCACTAGCAACATGGTGGCAGGATGTTGTTGAATCTGTTCTTCCAGTAAGCTTAGGGTTTCCAGATCCAAATCATTTGTTGGCTCATCCAGAATCAGAACATTAAACGGCTGCGTAAACGTCATCGCTAATAACAAGCGATTCTTTTCGCCGCCAGACAAAATACCTACTGGGGTCCGTGCACGCTCCGGGGTGAATAGAAACTCTTGCAAATACCCATACGCGTGCCGCTGCTGGCCATTTACTTCTACATGCATCCCATCACCACTGATATTCTCCAAAATGGACTTTTCCGGTTGCAATGCCCCCCGGAGCTGATCGATCCGCGCCACCTGCAATCGCGTACCCAACTGGATGGATCCCGATTGTGGCTTTATCTCTCCTAATAACAACCGCAGTAATGTGGTTTTGCCACAACCATTCGGACCGATAATACCGACTTTTTCCCCCCGCATGATTTGCAGATCCAAATTACGTACAAGCGGCTTTTCCGGGTCATACCCAAAGCTTACGCCTTGAGCCTTGACTACGCGCGCCCCGGAAGACGCAGCTTCCTGCAGGGTCATTCTGCTTGTACCCATTTGCTGACGTCTGAGCCGGAATTCTTCTCGTAGCGCTTGCAAGGCGCGTACCCTACCCTCATCACGTGTACGCCGTGCCTTGATGCCTTTGCGAATCCAGATTTCTTCCTGTGAGAGACGTTTGCCCTTCTTCTCCCACAAGGCTTCCTCGTCGGCGAGCAATTGCTCCTTGCGCATGAGAAACGTATCGTAATCACAATCCCAACCTGCCAGTTCACCGCGATCCAGATCCAGGATTTTGGTGGCCACCTTACGCAGGAATGCGCGATCATGCGTGACAAACAAGATGGTGATGCCCGCACGAACCAAGTAATTTTCCAGCCATAGAATGGCATCTAGGTCCAGGTGATTGGTTGGTTCATCCAGCAATAACAAATCCGGCGAACAGGCCAATGCACGAGCAAGCAACACGCGCCGCTTCATGCCACCAGAGAGTGATGCAAATTCGGCTTGCGCATCGAGTCCGAGCCTGGATATGGCTTCTGCCCCTGCTTGCGCATGTGCCCGATAGGAATCCACAACACCACCCGTATCCCCATCCACGACCGCTTGAACCGTTCCCTCGAGGTCTGTGGGCACGTCCTGTGGCAAATACGCAGTACGCAATCCCGGCGACCGAATCATTTGTCCTTCGTCGGCTTCAATCAGCCCAGTCAGTAGCTTTAATAATGTGGTTTTGCCACATCCATTACGGCCCGTAAGAGCTGCCCGTTGGCCTGCTTCAATATGGAGCGTAGCATCCTCGAGTAAAGGATCCCCACCCATCCGCACCGTAACATTTTGTAAACTGAGTAATGCCATAATCGCGCCTTCAGGGCATATCGTATACGAGAAACGTACAATCCAAACCACCATTGGGAATAGCGGTCGTATGCAGGGGTTTGGCAGAAATGGCCTGCTGATAGACTGGGCTAGCTGTAAGAATCCCCAATCGCCAGCCATGCAAACGACTACACATTGCTGCAAAATGGCGCGAAAAGTCAGGTGCCATTTCGAGTCGTTGACCATAGGGAGGATTCGTGATCAAAAAACCTTTCTCACCCGATGGCGGGTTTACCAGAACATCATGTGTGCGAAACGCAAGTTTAACGCCGGCAGCTCTTGCATTCTGTCGGGCCGCCTCGACCATGTCGGCATTCTGGTCGGCGGCAACAATACGCGGCATCGTGCCTCTAGATGCACCGCGTAGCGCCCCGCGTAACAATCGCAACGCATTCGCGGCCTCTGCATCGAAGTTGGCCCAACGCTCAAAACCGAACCGTTCGCGCAATAGGCCCGGTGCAATATTACTAGCCCACAAGGCGGCTTCGATGGCAATCGTACCCGATCCACACATCGGATCCGACAAAGGGCTTTTGCGATCCCATCCTGCCATCCGCAGTAAGGCCGCCGCAATCGTCTCACGCAAGGGCGCTTCTCCGGCGACCTTGCGGTAACCGCGCTTGTTCAAGGGGTCTCCCGCCAAGTCGAGATAAATCGCTGCTTTCTGATTGGCGATGTGGGCAAACACACGCACATCCGCGTCTTCCCGATCGACATCCGGCCGCGCACCGATATTCTTCCGCAATTGATCCACAATGGCATCCTTGACTTTCAGTGCAGCAAAGCCACTGTGCGACAATGCATCCTCGCGACTAACCGCCGATACGGCAAAAGTCTGCGACTGGGAAAGATAGGTCTGCCAATCGATTCCCTGTACCCCATAATAAAGATCATCGGGTGTTCGACAGGGGAAACGCGCTACTAACATCTGAATACGTGCCGCAATCCGACTCTGCAAACAGGCTCTCCAGCCATCCTGCATCGTGCCACGAAAAGGAATGCCACCGCGATTCAAACGGACACTGGCAAACCCCAATTCCCGTAACTCTTCACACAAGACACGTTCCGTTCCGGGGATCGTGGCAGCATGAAATTCCAACATGTCTTCTGATAACGGATGCATGCCCTCACTCCCCGGCTTTGACGCGCATGCGCCGTACCGCTTCCACAAGATCAACCGATCTACCACGTCCGGCACGCCGCCGTAAAATATCTAACAACTGATCCCAATCGGATGCCAATGGGGCAGAATCATAGTCCCATCCTTCCGCATCACTCCGTTTAAATTGCCACTTTAACTTCTGATGTGAGACATGCACGCGCACTTCTCGCTTCACTCCATCTGAAAGCTTCTCTTTCCATGAAATCAAATTATGCATATACCCTATATTCCTCAAAACGTTTGTAATATCCATGCTGGCGACGAAGCTGCCCGGCTCTGCCAAGACTGTCACCTGTGCATGCACGGCTTTGTGCTTATTTGCCTGCAAGCTACAAAGCATGTTACCTCTGGTAGGAGGCGCAATGGCCGCAAACAAGGTTCAGGACCATCCCGTGAACCTGTATGATCACGTTCAGTGAGCAACATAAGCCGAAGTCTTGCAGAAAGCGAGGGATAATGCATAGATCCGAAAAAGACGACTGGATCGCTTATACAACAGGCTACAAATTCTCACTCGTAGGCAAAAAAATCGTTTGCCCATATAGCGAGCCTTGAACGTGGGAATTAAACCGATGTATGGTTGGAAGCGGTATGTTATAACGGGTAGCCAGGTTTTCCAGTGAGGTACCATCGCTTATCATCACGCGGCTTACGCGATGTTTGAAAGGCATGATCCACGAATGCCACCCTGCTATCTCCTGATACGAAACAGCCTCTTGGGGACGACTGCTCCGCCGTGACGCACGCACAACAGAACGTAGATCTGCTCCTCCGAGATGCCAGAAAGCCACTGCTGGAATTCCCTGGTCCAGCGCGATTTGAACCCGTTCGTTTACCGCACGCAACGATGGAACCGCAACCATGTGATGTACGCCGTCTTTGGTATACCGGGCAGCCAACTCCCCTTCCTCGCGCATCCAATAAAAGGTTGCACCTGGCAATGCGGGAACATCCCGCAGAAATACCGACTCCGCGCGTGGCAAACTCACGTCCTCTGGGCGGGGCCAATCATAACCGTACAAGGGCAGGCAAACCGTAAGCTTTTCGGAATCATGTGCCCACTTTCTCAGCAACCTCAAGTAGTCTGCCAGGGGACACAACGCACCCGGCAAACTATTACGCCAGGCATAGTCATACATCATGAATCGGACTGTCGTGACACGTGGCATCTGCAGCAACTCCCGCACCATCGGGCGCTGATCGCGGCGGTACCGATCATCTACGGGCTGAAGCGTGAAAGATAGCTTCACGTCGTCATCGAGACGCGCAGCCAGCATGCCTGCCAATTCGGGCAACCGTAAGGCTTGCGCTGTCGTCATACTTTCGTAATCCAGATCCAGATGCTGGCAACCACTCGCGTGAAAAGCTTCCAGCAGACGATCCACATGCGCCGCAAGCCGCCCGGGTCCCAAGGCTCCCTCTAAAGATCTTCCGTGATTGGTGACGGTCAGCCACGTACGCACATTTTTTGCTGCGGCACGTGATCGAGCTTGCTCTAGACGATCCGGATTTTCCAGTAAAACGTTCCCATCTGCATCCACCGTACCGTGGAACAACAACAAATCCGTAAAACCGGCGGCAATCGCCTCGCGTGCGACTGCGTCTCCATCAACCCAATACGGTATCCACCCTTCAATCCGCTCTAAGGATGCCAATGGCCGCAGCGACCATAGCGGAAATCGTGCACAGGCAGAAAAAGCAACGAGAAAGAGGGCCGCACAAAACATGCAGACCATCCATAGCATCTTTGCTCGCTTGCTTATTCTTGTATGCATGCGCGAATCGTCATCTCACGGTTGCCCGGATAATCTGCCTACAAAAAAGCGGTTACTCAGTCATAAAGAGATCCATGCACGGAGCATGTTGGCGATTCCCCGATCGAATGTAGTTCATACATGCCACCCTGCGGGCAAATCACAATGCCACCTCGAATATATTCCATCACGCCACTGTGATCGGGATCATCACCATCGCTGGCATTGTTTGCTAACGCCCACTGCTCTTTTGCGGCATCGAGCTGCCGTAAATTGTTAATGCAGGAATTCTGCTGCGCGGTGGAGCGCGCTCGCACGAAGGAAGGAATCGCGATGGCAGCCATCATTCCAATCGGAGCGACCGTCATACTCGTCACCATCTCGCGCCCCCCCGCTGAACTCAACCCTTTGACATGCACTCCACTACGATAGTTCATGATCGTCATGGCAGAGTAATGCGGGACTTGATCTTGTGTCCATTTTTGCATCAGACCTTGCATGGCTTCCGGCATATCCATATCGCGACTGGATTGCTCCAGCATCTGCTGTTGTGCCGCTGCAATCGTCTCTCCGAGATGCCGGCTCATATAGATAATACCATTGTTGGGACCTAGCTCTGGAAAAGATGCCTGAAATTCTTCCTCTGCTTTCAGGCCATCCTTGTCGCGGTATGCCGCAATGGCTTCTTGCACAACTGCTTCCGTACTGCCAAATAGCAGATAGTTCCCGTGGGTTGCAAACGTAATAGAAACCGGAATGGGTGCGGGCAACGGCAGCGGAACAGAATAGATGACGGCATCTCCATACTCCATCTCGGGTAGCGGCATATTGAGCTGCATCGATAATAATGATTTGATTGTTTCTATGAGCGTATGATCATTCACTTCCGTTACCATCAAAAGCGAAGGACGAGGAATCGCTAAAGAATCTGTCTCATCAATTGGAATGGAAACAGTTTCTTGGCGACTTAACTGAATCGCGATGACGCTTTGCGGGGCAATCGAGTTCACAAGTGACTCCACCGATTCCCCCACCATGGCCTGCGCCATTTCCTGCCACCCCGCAAAATTTGCTTGCATCTCCTCTCCACCGACATCTTGTACAGCATCGTGAATCAATTTCCAGAGAAAGCGAATATCACTCGTACTGGAACGAACCAACGCTGTATCGCGCGGTAAATAATCGAGCACGTCCATCTCACGCGGGCCCGCACCGACTGTGGCGCGCCAGAGGGGTTGCGCGGCAGCTTGCGCATCGCGCTTGATAAACAGCGAAATAGCGTGAAGCCCGTCACCTTGAGGCACACTGCTGAAACCAAGCCCCTCGACAGCATAGAAACCATTTTCGTTAAGAAATGCAGCGCCCCGACGCAGCGCGTCGACAGCTTCCTTTTCGGAGCCATCCGCCTCGGCCACTTCAGCGATACGTAATCCAGCCTGCACCAGATTCTCGAGAATACCCTCGGTATTGGCGATGATCATCAGGTCACCACCTGCTTCCAACCGCGAATAAATGCTATCATATGTCGCCCGAACGCGCTCGGGATCTCTTTGTAACTCGCCCCAAATTGCCGCTGCAGGCAGTTGAAAACCCAGTACCAAAACCAATAATGCCAGCCCCATCCGTTTCATCGTCACACTCCTCTTCGTATACTTGACAGAACAGCCTGTCCAAAAAGTAAGGGAATGCTAGGCTTTTGGAATCACCATGACAAGCATAATGCCTAGCATACTGGGCCTCGGACCAAGTCATACATCGGTTGCATGCTCGATCAAAGGTTAAAGGGTGCTTATACACTCCAGTCCGGATCGCCACCCACCGTCAAGTGAATCGGTTCGTGTCCTTCATATATGGTGGAAACGATATATAGCGAACCCTCGTATTCATAGACAATCCAATTTCCGTCGGGAGACCATCTCGGACGATGAATGCCGTTGTGCATGGCCGCTAAACGTGTGGATGCGCCGGGACCGAAACCACCAATTGGCTGGATATAAAGTTCCCCATCAAGTGCATAAGCATAGTATTCACCGTCGGGAGACCAACTTGGGTGGGACGCATTTTCTACAAGTAGCTCGCGTTCCGGATCACCAGACAGGTCCATAAGCCATACACCCGAGGTAATGTCTGTAGAATCCCAATGTGGCAAACCGTTTTCTCCCCCTGTGTATAGGATATAATCCCCGTCCGGCGAAAACTCTGGATGGGAAAACGTCTGCGCGAACCAGTCGGTCTCCGGCGAGTCGTATCCAATTACATCTTCAAGGTCGTGCTGTCCCCCACTTGTGGTGGTCTCCCATAAGACGTTTTGCATGACTACAGACATTGGCGTGGTTTCTACATCTGAACTGAATACAACCGTATCGTCAGACGCCCAGGAACTCCCTTCAAAGAACCAGAATTGTCCAGACCCAGTCGCAGGAGGAATAAAATCGCTTTGCCCGATGATTTCTGTGTCGTTACCACCCGTTGCATGAATCCTGCGTAAGGCATGCCCTTCATTGTATAAGATACGATTGCCGTCTGGCGACCAGTTCGGGAGGCGTGCGTTACCTTGCCGGCTTTGAATCTGTTGCCGTCCGCTGCCATCGGGATAGATGACATGTAAATCGCCGTCGTCCACAAAGACAATTCTCGACTCATCATCCAGCGTCAAGGGAGTCATCTGACCGAAATCGCGCACATTGAACGTTTGTTCAGATGCAAAAATGAAATCCTGCACCTCTGGTGCAACAACAACCTCATCAGGTTTTGCCTCCTCAAAGTCCAAGTGAAAATGCCCATAATAATCAGTGTTTACGACCGTATCACGACCACTTTCAATGTCCGTGATACGAACACTCGCACCTTCAATGGGGGCACCTTCGTCATCAACGAGAATCCCTTCAACAAAATAATCTGCTCTTTCGAGATCAATATTTACAGTTCCGATCGGTCGATCTCCCAACTGAAGCGAGCGGCTGTACGCACCTACAATACTGTATGCACTATCGGGTGTAGGAGAGTCTACACTGGGTACCGCACGCCACCCATTGCCGGGGTGAGCCGTGATACGTGTTTCGTGTGGCACTTCGAGAAACCCTTCCACTTGATCAATCATAAATATTTTGGTCTCTTGGTGCGTGTCGTGTGTGACGCTCACATCAAAGAAAGATGGAGCCGTGTTCAATGGATCCACATCGTTGACACGCACGGATACGGACGCAATCGGACCATCGCTGAAATGGGTATGAACCAAGCGCCCTTGATCAATCAATTGATCCGTCCAGAGCCACGTTTCACCATAATCATTCCAATTTAAGCCGGTTGTGCCCTCCAGAAAGATCTGTTGGGCATTGATGGCAAGTAAAGCCTGCAGCGGGAAAAAATTACCGGTCTGTGCTACCAATGCGGTATTGCCGGTGAGATCCAGGCGCTGGAGGTTCGGAATATCTCGGAGAGAGTCCAGATTATCCACCTCGGTGCGTCCAAGATATAATTGCTGAAGCCCGGAATGCTCTTCGAGCGCGGTAATATCTGAAATCGGGGCACCTTCCAAAGAAAGCGTTTGTAATCCACTCAGATTTGCAAGAGCAGAAATGTCATCTACCCATGTGTCTGATACATCGAGCGTCTTCAAAAGGTATGATTCGCTCAACGGCGCAAGGTCGAAGACTTCCGTGCCGGCAAGATCCAGCGTTTGTAACGTCTCTGTTGACGAAAGCGGGGTGATATCATTCACATCTGTATTGGCCAACCGCAAGGTATTAAGGAAGGCAAGATCAGCGAGTGGCTCGAGATTGCTGATGCTTGCATTGTCACTGAGGTTTAAAAATCGCGTGTTCCAGAGCTGACTTGCTCCTTCCAGGTTGGAAATCCCCTGATCGACGGCAAAAAGGGCAGTGAAAGCCTCCGCATCACTGAATGTTATGGATTCTGATGGATCTGCCAGCTCGGGGCGATCGAGTTCGATGACCAGAACTTCCCGGACTAGGTCCTCGAATGCTTCGTCGCTAAAAGAAAGCGATATCTCCCGTGCTATAACCCTTGCAAAACGCATACCATCATCACCGACGGGAACCGTATCCAGGAAAAGCTGGCTGCCGGTAGATTGGGTTGCGATGGCGTTCGTTGTAAACATGGATTCGGTATCGTCCCAATCAAGATCATCGGAAAATTGAACCCCGATTTCGACGCCGAGAGCATTCGGATTGACATTGATGGGAACCGCAAAATACCAATCCCCGTCCTCTTCAACAAACGTGGGAGCAACCAAACCACCGGAAATCTGCTCTGTAGGCGGTATCCTAAGTGCATACTTGATCAAATTCGGCGTTCCATCGTCTGCTGGCATATCCCATTTCCCACGCTGACCTTCATCTGGCAGATACTCGATAGGTTGTGATCGAATCCAGTTTTCGAATGGTCTCGCATGCAGGGCCAATGCATGAACATAGCCCGCTTGCTCTCCGTTGAGCATGAGAGGGTAAAAACCTGCATTTTCGAGCCAAGCATCGAGGAACACTTCAAGACTCTCATTCCCCGGTACCGTTACTGATTTCTCGGCTAGGATCCATGCATCATCTCCGGTCATTGTGATGCCTATCGGAGTGACGCCCCCCACCCCATTCGTTATCGCGGAAAGAACGAGCGTAATATCCTCAGGGGAATCCGCCTCGTTTTCTACTAATACAACCTGCCTAAACCAGGACCTTGAAAAAATTTCCAACCCTTCCATGGGGCTTTCCGAAATATCATCATACGGCCGGCTAAACACAATGTGCGGAGACGTGCCCCGCGCCGTCATCGAGAGCCCCAGTACGAAAATAAAGGAAAAGACTATCGTTTTTGAAACGTATTGGTTCATTGCGATCTCCTTTTTAAGGGTTATGCGCTTTACACAATGCGCATTATGCGCACATAGTGTAATTTTGCAAGCTTTTTTGGGTATTTAAGCTTTTTCACGCAACAATTAGGTGCAACCTGATGAACAGCTAGTGCGCGCCAATGCGGGTTAAAATAAATGGCAAATAAGGTGCGAACGCTCTATAAAGAGCTAGTCGCTGTGTTGGCTACCTGGCGCTTGACTTCGATGCCGTATTTTTTCATACGGAAACGCAGCGTGCTAGGATGCATATGCAAGAGTTCGGCAGCGCCACCGCGCCCCGCTACCCGCCCCCCCGTTACAGAAAGCGTCTTGCAAATGTGATCGGCAATCGCTGCATCCAATGTCTGTGGTTGAAATGTCTCATGGGCCTGCATGGGGTGATGTGTCTCGTTGCCCGCTGTCCCAAGCGAAGGAATCTCCAGTTTTCCGCCCCGAGACAGAATCAAGGCGCGTTCAATCACATTTTCGAGTTCGCGCACATTGCCAGGCCAATCGTAGCTTTGTAACGCTTCAACCGTTTGCGCGTCCATGCGAGGAATGACTGTAACATTCATTTCGCGGGCCTTGCGATCCACGAAATAGGTGGCAAGCGCGGGAATATCATCACGCCGCATTCGCAACGGTGGAATATGAATGGGAAAGACATTCAGCCGATACCATAAATCTTCCCGGAAGGAGCCCTCCCGTACCATGGCTGCCAGATCGCGGTGTGTGGCTGCAATAACGCGCGCTTCTGTCTTCAGGGTGGTGCTACTACCAATACGCTCGTACTGCCGCTCCTGCAAAACACGCAAGAGCTTGACTTGCGCCTCCGGACTCAGCTCGCCAATTTCATCCAGAAAAATGGTTCCATTGCGCGCCCGTTCGAACCGACCGCGTTTCCGCTCGGTTGCCCCCGTAAATGCCCCTTTTTCATGACCGAATAACTCGCTGTCTAATAAGGTCTCGGGGATTGCCCCGCACTGCACACGTACCATGGGAGCATCCTTCCGCGGAGAGGCTGCGTGGATTGCGTTTGCAATTACCTCCTTGCCGGTTCCCGTTTCCCCAAGCAGCAGAACGGGACTGCTCAACGTGGCCACACGCTGTACCATTTCCATAACAGACGACAAACCAAACTCGCCCCCGATGATCTCGCCCCCCATGCGTTGCTGAAGCTCCACTGTCAGGGTATCTTTGTCCTCAGCCAATGCATCCCGTAAACGCGATAATTCCCGGTAACGCCAGGCATGACTCATCGCCAAGGCAATCGGATCTTTGACTTCCTCTAGTAACGATGCATGTTCCTGTTTGTAGTGATCGTGCCCTTCTTTCGACAAAATCAAGCCACCAATCGGTTCGTCATTAATCAACAGGTGCAGATTCAACAAGGAGCGACTCTGCAGTTCGGGGAAGCATTGCAGTACAAATCGCGGTAACTTCTCCTGCGGTCGATTGTATATGGAAGTCACCGTTTTGTGCGCACGTAACTGTTCGATCATCCGAATCATCTCGTCATCCATCGAAACGATCGGTTGTTCATCTTGTACGGTACCTACAAATCCCTCACGTGCAACTTCGGCAACGGCTATGATACGCCGCTGTTCCGTGTCAACCCGATGCAAGCCAATGGTGTCACTCGGAATATAACGCGATACATAATCAAAGGTCGCCCGCAACGCCTCTTCAATCACCAAACTGCTGCTGACCCGCAACGTAACCTCGCGAAAAAATGTATTCCGATCAATTTCCATAACTATCACCTTTATTGTTAGTAGGCTGTTTTCGCCGAAAGCAGCCTTGCGCGTGGGACGCACATAGCCAGCCCGTTAAAGGCTTGGTACACACCACACACCCATGTACTACGCACGGCCAGCCGCGCCTTCGGATCTTCTTCGCTGAAGCGATGGAGGACAGGCTCCAGCGGGCTACATTTTTTTCTCCCTAATAAAGAACAAACGTTAGCTCTTTCAACGTATTAATATTGCCGGCATCAACATTTAACACAATCGCAATATATTGACTCTTTGTCGCAATATATTGCGTTTCAACCAGGGTTACAAGCTATAAAACCGTGGTTTTCTAAGAGTTTTGAGCTTGGCACGCAATTTGCATCTATTAATCACGCGTACAAGAATAAACAAGGAGAGTGGGCCTATGAGATGGGTTGAGATGATACAAGTGCGGCCGCGCATGCAAGATCGGGATGACGCACTTCGAACCTTGGAACAGATGGCGAAGGAACTGCGCCCGATTTCCAGTCTGCATGGCGTGCTGGTGTGGACGCAAACCGACGATTTTGGGGATTTGGCAGTGATTCTGCAGTGGGATAATGATCGACAGCCGGTAAAAACGCGTGAGGGCTATCTACTCGCAGAGACCATGCATGCATTTGGTGCCTTGTCGCACACCATCTGGAATGAGAAACAGAGCAAATGAGGCAAAACGTGAATACCAGAATGATGAGTCAACGAAGGAATATCGCAAGCATGAGCGCCTGCCTGATGCTTATGGGAAGCATGGGATTGGCGGATACCGACGCAACGGATACTTCTCCCCTGACATTGATCGAGGCACTCACGCTAGCCGACAACCATGCACGGCACATACAAATTGCACAACAAGAGGTGTCGGTTGCGCAAGGACAAATCACGGAAATACGTGCCGATGCCCTGCCCCAACTTGGTCTACGCTTTGACTATACGTATCTGGATGAGATACCCATGTTGATGTTCGGCGATGCCCCCATTAACATGGGGCGGCGCGATAATTACGAAGCCGCGGCAGAGCTACAACAGATCCTGTATGCCGGTGGTGGCATCCGGGCCGCAAAGAATCTTGCCCGGGAATATGAATCGGCTGCACATGCGCTGGTTGATGAAGCGCGCAGTGCAACCGCCTATCAGGTACATCAGGCATTTAATCAAGTATTGCGCACAAAGGCGCATGTCGCGGTCGCAACGGAAGCCCATAAACTGGCCGAACGCAACTACTCCATCGTACGCCAAAAAGAAGAACAAGGCATCAGCACAAGTTTTGACCGCATTCGTGCAGAATCCCAACGCAGTCAACGAAGCGCGGAAGTGATCGCTGCTGAAAATGCGCTGGAAAAGGCGCGTCTTGCGCTTTTCCGCTTGCTGGATCTTCCCTTGGATTCGCCCCGTGAAATCACTGGCGAACTGGAAGTAGATCCGCCGGAGATATCCCAGGATGCGTTATTGTCGATCGCCCGGCAGAACCGCCCTGATCTTGCGGCAGCACGGTTCAAAGTGGCAGTGGAGCGCGAAGGCGAACAAGTGGCGCGCAGTGGCAGAAAGCCAAAAGTAGTCGCCTTTGGGCGCTATCAACAAGCAAACCCCAATACGTCCTTTGAAAATGAATGGGAAGACGAATGGATCGTAGGCTTGCGCGCTGAAATGCCAATCTTTCAAGGTGGCCGGACGCAAGGAAAAATCAACCAATCACGTGCGCGGCTCGAGCAGGCTCGCTTGCAATACGAAGACTTACTTTTACAGACCGAGTGGGAAATTGCAGAGGCGCAAGCCAACATCCGTACTACCGAACGCCTGCTGGAAGCAGAAACCGCTTTTGCTGCTGAGTCGCGCGAAGCCCTGCGCCTCGCCACGCGTGCATATGAGGAGGGCTTACAGGAACAGATCGACGTTTTGTCCGCGCAAGTTGCTCTCGCCGAGAGCGAGCGCCGCCTCGCGGATGCCGCCTATAACCGCATTATGGCCTATCGCGCACTCGAACGCGCTACAGGCACACTCCTCACAACCCCACGCATGACAGCACGAAAGGACGAACATGTTAATCAACAATAAGAAAAAATGGACAATCCTCGCAACAATACTGCTCGTAATCACAGCAGGCTGTTCCCGCCGTGCGGGAGACGATGGCAACGACGGCCAGACCATACGGGAAGTGGAAGTCACGCCTGTCAAGACCATGGACTTTATGCGAAGGGCACAAGTCCAAGGCACGATCGAAGCAGAGGAATATGCGATGGTCCCCTCCCGGACCGGAGGCATATTGCAGGAGATACTGGTGGAGGATGGTGCCGCCGTAACCAACGGGCAGATCCTCGCGCATATTGATGCCGAGCAGTGGGAAAATACACGTGTGGCACGAGAGCAGGATGTATATCATGCCCGAAGCGCCCTGTTGGTAGCCGAGGCGCAAGCGCAACAGGCTACGGTGGAACGCAATCGTGCCGAGAGAGAACAAAACCGGTTTGTTGCATTGCGTGCCGATGACGCTGTGTCCCAACAAAGCGCGGAACAAGTGGAAACAAAATGGAAAGCGGCCAAAGCTGCCGAGCAGGTTGCCAAAGCCAATGTGGATGTTGCCAAAGCCCAGATACGGCAGGCAGAAGCGGCTTTAGCCATCGCCGAGCGTGATGTGCGCGACACCATCATTCGAGCCCCGCTGGATGGTGCCATAAGCCAGCGCATGCATGAACGGGGAGAAAGCATTGCGCCCAATCACCCCGTGTTTCGCATCGATGCCGTCGGTAACCTGAAATTCTCCGCTTTCCTCCCGGAACGCGTTTTTCCCGACATTGTGAAGGGGGAAACCCACCTGGCGCTAGAGGCAGCGCAACGTACGCTCGGTACCTACAGCATACATTATCGTAGCCCAACCGTCCATGAACGCTTACGCAACTTTGAAATTCGCGCTCGACTCGATGCCCCACCCGACTGGATTGCTCCCGGTATGATGGCCAAGGCTACGATCATACTGGATCAGCGCGAGGGACGCGGCGTTCCGACGGATTCAGTCATCAAAAGCGGAACAGAAACCTATGTCATGGTCGTGGAAGACGACAAAGCCAAACGCGTGAATGTCAAAACCGGTTACAGCACCGACGGGATGACGGAAATCCTGGAAGGATTATCAGAGGACATGGCGTATGTCATCAAAACAGGCCATCACGCCGCGGAAGATGGTGCACCGGTTCACGTAACCAACGAGGAGTAATACAATGTTTCTTGCTAATGCCTCCATTAAACGACCTGTCGCGATGGGTTGTCTTTTGATAGCCCTCGCATTGCTCGGAATCAATGCCTTGCGGCAAATGAACCTCGAACTATTGCCGGAAATCGATGTCCCGTATGTCACCGTCACCGTGACATACCCCGGGGCTTCTCCAGAAGAGATTGAAATCGATATTGCCAGACGCATCGAAGATGCCGTCTCGGCTGTCAATGGTCTCCGGCATGTTACCTCCTACAGTATGGAAAATGTCTGCCAGGTCTTGCTTGAATTCGAATTGGAAGTAGATGTCGATGTTGCGGCAATGGATGTCCGTGAAGAAATCGACCTCGTGCTTTCCGATCTCCCCGCTGGTGCAGATGACCCCATCATTTTAAAAATGGATATCGGGGCTACACCCGTCGTTACGTTAGCACTGACCGGAACAGCCGGATTGGATGACTTATTTGATTATGCCGATGATCAGTTGCGTGATCGGCTCGCCGCCATACTGGGGGTCGCCGACATTACATTGGTCGGCGGTGCGCCCCGCGAAATGCACATCTTGCTGGATCGCGAAGCACTGGCAGCGCGCAACTTGACATCGTCACACATTGCCGAAGCTGTAAAAAGTAACATCGGCAGCATTCCGGCTGGGCGCTTACGCGACGATTATGCCGAGTATAGTATTGCCTACCGAGCGGAATATGAAGACCTCGATTTGCTCGATCAGATTGTCATCGATAGCCATGACGGAAATCGTATCCATTTGGGCGATGTGGGACGTGCCGTCATGACTACCGCAGAATTGCGTCAAACCGCGGAACTGGATGGTGCATCAGCGGTGGTAATGAATGTCATCAAACGAGGTGATGCCAATGCTGTCGCCGTCATTCGACGCGTCGAGGAACAAATCGACTCCATACGCGAAAGTCTACCGGAAGATATGGATTTGGTCTGGGTGGCCGATAACAGCACGTTGATTGAATCAATGAACCGGGGTGCCTGGCTCAATGTCATACAAGGCATTCTCATGACGGGAGCCATTCTCTTTTTCTTTTTGTATAACGTGCGCTCCATGTTCATCATTGCGTTGACCATGCCACTCACCATTCTGGTTGGGATCTTCGTCATTTATGCGCTCGGCTTCAGCCTCAATGCCACCACGCTCATGGCAATCGGTATGTCCGTGGGTATTCTGGTCACAAACTCGATCGTTGTACTCGAAGCCATTATTTCGGCATTGCATGACAACCATCCGCCACCAGAAGCGGCACGGCGCGGAGCAGCCAAGGCGTTTGTACCCGTGTTGGCAAGTGCCAGCACCAATATGGTGGTGCTCTTCCCCATATCCGTGATGGGAAGCTTGTTCGGACGTATCATCAGTTTCTTTTCCATGACCCTACTGGTGATGACGATTGTGTCCCTGTTCGTGTCTTTCACCCTAACGCCCATGCTTTGTGCCTTACTGCTCAAACCGCGTGATACATCCCAAAATGGTATACTCGCAAAAATGGAAAAAGGCTGGAACCGTTGGTTTGACAATCGCTTACGGCGCTACCGGCAAATTCTGCGCTTTCTCGAACAGCGGCGCTGGGCGGCTATTCTAGTCGTATGTGCGGTTGCCCTGCTGTTCTTGCATTCCCTCATGCTATTGGGACGCTTGGGATCCGAAGGGGCTGCCGATGTAGATGGCGCCGAGGTGCAGGTAAGACTGGAATACCCCACCCACTTTGCGCTGGAGCGCACCCGGCAGCGTGTGCTGGCCGCAAGCGAAAAACTACAGGAAGTCCCCCACATCGAGCATATCGTCACCCGGACGGGCGGCGTACAAGGGGAAATTCTTGAAGGCGCTTTTCTCGGATCCATCCAGATCTATTTTAACCAACGCGACGAGCGACGCGAATCCATTCATGATCTCGTGAATGCCGTGCGCGAAAAGCTTGCCGATGTACCCGACGCGATTGTGACTGTGTCCATACCCGATTTCTCCGGTGACGCCAGCGCGGACCTGGAGCTCGAGATTGCCGGTCCAGATCTAGAAAGACTGGATCTATTGGCGACCGATATCCAGTCGCTGGCAAGAGACATTCCCGGCTTTACCGATGTGGAGACATCTGTTCGCAGCGGTAAACCGGAATGGAACATTACCCCGAATCTACCTGTATTGGCAGATATGGGGATTGCCCCCTTGGCATTGGGAAATATGGTGCGCGGCAATATTGAAGGCCTGGAGGCCGGAACCTTTAAAAGCGATGCGCGTAACTTCGATATCATCGTCAAATTGGAAGAACGCCCCGGGATCGAACAACTGCGGTCGTTTGCTTTTCCGGGTGACGGCAGCCGCCCCGTAACGCTGGAATCGCTGGCGCATATTGAAGAAACGGAAACCTTGGTGCAAATTACGCGCAAGAACCGCCAACGCATTGCACGGTTGACAGCAAACCTGGCCCCTACTCTACCGATGGGTAGCGCAGTTGAGCAGCTTTCTGCGGTGATTGACGAAAGCGAGATCTTGCCTTCCGAATATGATTATGAGTTCGTCGGCATGTATGAAATCATGACCGATGCCATGAGCGATTTGGGCGAAGCGGCCTTGATTGCGCTAGTACTCGTGATCTTGACACTTTCAGCCATCCTCGAATCATTTCGTCAGCCACTATTGATTCTGGTAACCATCCCGTTAACCATGATCGGTATTGCCTGGTCACTGACCCTCACGAATAACAGTATGGAAATCTTTGTGATGATGAGTGCGATCATGATGATGGGTATTGTCGTGAACAATGCCATCTTGATCATGGATCAATTCAATGTCCATGTGCGTGAAGGCGAACACCGCCATACGGCCATGATTCAAGCTGCATCCGAACAGTTCAGGCCCGTGATCATGATCACCATTGCCGCAGTACTCGGTATGATGCCCATGGCAGTCAGTCGCGCGATCGGTGCGGAATTTCGTAATGCAGCCGGTATTGCATCGGTCGGCGGGATCCTCGTCTCCGGCATCATGACGCTGATCCTGCTACCCGTACTCTACGACCTCTTCACCCGCAAACAAAAGAAAAAGGCATGACCAGATGATAGGCTACAGCAGTGCCTGTTCCAAAGCGGATAGTCGCGTTTCCAGGTCAGCGACCTTTTCCTCCAATGCCGTGATGCGGGCGTCCCCTGCGGGCGCCTGCATCGTTTCCGGCATGCCTTGCACCGGGTGCCCAACCTGCGCTTCATCCATTTCGGGTTCACCACAAAACAGGTGTGCATAGCGCTCCTCGCGCATACCACGTGCCGGAGGCATTCTTGTGACAAATGAGATATCCCCCCAATGCATCAAGTTATCGAGAATTTCCTTCACCTTGGCAGGCGACGCAATTTCCACCATCCGCTTCGTGTGCGTGCGTAGCTCACCGGCAGTCTGGGGACCACGTACCAGCAACTCGCAAAGCACGGCAATATCTTCCGGATCGAATTTGTAATGCGACAATAACTCATGCTTGTATTTAAGCACCCGGCTATTTGCCTGGGTTACGGTCGCAACAAACTTGTGCTTATAACGCAACGAGTCGAGCGCCTCATCCAGCATCGATTCCGTAAGATGCATTTCCGGATTACGGTTCGACTTCTGGTTACAAGCAGCCAGTAAACTGTTCTTCGTCAACGGATAATACTCCGGCGTCGTCCGCTTCTTCTCAATCAAACATCCTAATACCCGAGCCTCCACCGCATTCAATACCTCTTCCATCTGCAAACCCCTCCTCACATATCAAAACAATCGATCCACAATCTGCTTCTACCTTATATAACCAATGCCCTCCTGTAAACATACGACCTTGGCAGTCCCCATATTCGATTTACTCTCGATTTTCAACAAGTAAAGGAGCAAAGGGGTCACCTATGAAAAGTGAAGTCAAGGCATAATCTCCCTGTTCCTGGGAATAATCGCTTTTGACTTCACAGGACAAGCGCACGGAGGGCCATCCATTAGAGACGAATGTCAGCAGGGCGAAGCCAAACAGGCGAATACCCATTCGCTCAATTCGATAAATTGGCGGATCTCCACATAAAGAAGCGAAGCATCTACGGGCAGCAGAGCCAAGAACTACTGCGAATCTACGAGGAGGCCGGCACAGCCAGGAAGGTTCTTGTCGGGGCAATCGACTGTCCCCATTTTTCCCATTTCCCTATGGACCAGAATGGGAAAATAGATTTGGTGAATCCGCCCCTTTACGAGCAATTGAAAAAAGAATGGAGTGTTACATGAATAAACCGGAAAAAACAGACTAGCCTGAATTATTCATAAAAACGTCCTTGTTTGTTGCAAGCTGTTGTGATACAACAACTTGCATGTTTTCACCACAAAAACCAAACAAGGACGTCATGAACATAGAAAAGCAGATATCC
>PXBF01000180.1 GCA_003567005.1 PVC group bacterium | reverse complement strand
GGTATAAACCGCCCACCGACCTTGTGTCGGTGGAGGTAAACGTTGCGGTAAAGCTGCCGGCATCTCTCAACTTTCTTCACCACCGACGCAAGGTCGGTGGGATCGAGGCTGCCTGGCAGAAAGCGAACAATAATACTGATAGGTTTCCGTGATTGGTATGATTAGTATCAGCCTACATCTGTAAGCACAAAAAAAGCCCCCGCGATCGCGGGGGCTTTTTTTCAATCACACACGTTTGGTGGGATTAGTCTTTGATGGCTGACTGTGCTGCAGCCAAGCGGGCAATCGGAACGCGGAACGGACTACAGGAAACGTAGTCGAATCCGAGTTCATGGCAGAACTCTACCGATTTCGGTTCGCCACCATGCTCACCGCAAATACCGATCTTTATGTTTTTACGAGTCTTGCGGCCGAGATCTACACCTGTCTGCACCAGACGGCCAACACCATCACGATCCAACACCTGGAATGGATCATACTCATAGATGCCCTTATTGACATAATCCCCTAGGAATTTGCCAGCATCATCACGGGAGAACCCGCATCCCATCTGTGTCAGATCGTTTGTACCAAAACTGAAGAATTCGGCTTCTTCCGCAATCTGGTCAGCAGTCATAGCTGCACGTGGCACCTCGATCATCGTACCAATCATCACGTTGAGCTTTTTCTTCTTGGCTTTCTCTACCGACGCAATCGTCTCGTTAATGATCTGCTTTTGAATCGAAAGTTCGGTTACATTACCCACCAATGGCACCATGATTTCCGGTTTCGATCCACTAACGGCAGCTGCGGCTTCGCAGATAGCCTGCGTTTGCATGGCTGTTACTTCCGGATAGCTCATTCCAAGGCGGCAACCGCGGTGTCCCAGCATCGGGTTGAACTCATGCAGAGACGCAACCAGCTTCTTGACGGAAGCTGGCGAAACCTTCAACTCCTTCGCCATGGCAGCCTGACCGGCAGCATCATGTGGCAGGAACTCGTGCAACGGCGGATCAAGCAGACGCACCGTGCAAGGACGACCCTTCAAAGCACGAAAGATCCCCGTGAAATCTTTACGCTGCAAAGGCAACAATTCCTTGAGGGCCTGACGATATTGCTTGATCGCTGCCTGAGCCGTATTCAGTTCTGTCTTCTTCAAGCTGCTGTCCGCTTTCAGGGCTTTCTCTAATGCCGTTAGCTCTTCACACATGTATTTGTCTTTGAGTTGCTTTACCGTCTCTGCAACCAAAATCAAGCGACGGAAAGAAACGATCCGGCTGCCCTCGAAGAACATGTGCTCAGTACGGCAGAGGCCAATACCCTCAGCACCGAATTTCACAGCAACAGCCGTATCATGCGGTGTATCAGCATTGGTACGCACTTTCAGCTTACGATACTTATCGGCAAGCTTCATGATCTGGCCAAATGGACCACTCAAGGCGGGCTCTACGGTATCAATTGCATCCGCATATACAGCACCGGTAGAACCATTCAAGGAAATCCAATCACCTTCTTTCAGTGTTTTCTTGGCAATCACGAGCTTCTTGGCTTTGTAATCCATCACGACATCGCCAGCACCAGCCACACAGCAGGTTCCCATGCCACGCGCCACGACAGCAGCGTGAGATGTCATGCCGCCGCGTGAAGTCAAAATACCCTTGGCAACAGCCATGCCACCGATGTCCTCGGGACTCGTCTCGATGCGGCAAAGAATGACGGATTTTCCTTCCGATGCCCATTTCTCAGCGACTTCAGCATTGAAGACAATCTGCCCCGTAGCGGCGCCTGGAGAAGCAGGCAAACCAACCGTGAGCTTATCCGCTTTTTCCTCGGCTGATTTTACAAAAACCGGGTGCAACAACTGATCGAGTGCCGCTGGCTCTACGCGCATAACAGCCTCTTTTTCGGTGATCAGTTTTTCCTTCACGAGATCCGTGGCAATTTTAACAGCAGCCGCTGCCGTACGTTTACCATTACGCGTTTGCAGCATATAAAGCGTGCCATCATCAATCGTGAATTCAAGATCCTGCATATCGCGATAATGCTTTTCAAGCTTTACGCGAATTGCATCCAGTTCCTTGAATACTTTCGGCATGGTTTCCTGCAAGGACGGGAAATTCTTTTTGCGATCTGCTTCGGATACGCCCTGAGACTTTGCCCACTCGCGTGAACCTTTGAGCGTAATCTGCTGCGGCGTCCGAATGCCGGCCACAACGTCTTCACCCTGTGCATTGATCAGGTATTCACCATAGAAATACTTCTTGGCACCCGTCGAAGGATCGCGCGTGAAAGCCACACCTGTTGCTGAGTTCGTGCCGGAATTACCAAATACCATAACCTGTACATTTACGGCCGTGCCCAACAAACCACGAATATCGTTCAACTGGCGATACTTAATAGCGCGAGGATTATTCCAGGATCCGAACACTGCGTTCACCGCAGCATAAAGTTGATCCATCGGATTGGTTGGAAATGGCTTGCCGGTGGATTTCTTGACAGCCCTCAAGTAATTGTCTACGACAACTTGCAGATCGGCAGCCGTTAAATCCGTATCCAATTTCGCGTTGCGTGCCTTTTTTACTTTCTCGAGTTCGACCTCAAAGTCATGATGTTCAACACCGAGTACGACATCGCCAAACATCTGAATGAAGCGACGATAGGAATCCATCACGAAACGTTCATTGCCTGTTAACGCAATCATCGCTTTGACGGTTTCAGGATTGAGTCCAAGATTCAGAACCGTGTCCATCATGCCGGGCATGGAGGCTGCCGCGCCGGAACGAACCGAGAGCAGGAGTGGGTTTGGCCCTTTTCCGAAACTTTTGCCTGTAGATTTCTCTAATTTGGTGAGGGCTGTTGCTACTTGCTTTTCGATCATGGTGAAAAGCTTTTGCTTACCGACCTTATAATAAAGGTCGCACGCTTCTGTCGTCAGTGTGAAGCCTGGAGGAACCGGCAAACCGAGCTGGGCCATGCCTGCAAGGTTTGCACCTTTGCCACCGAGCAATTCCTTCATGGAAGGATCACCCTCATTCGCCTGCGCTCCAAATGAATAAACAAGTTTCTTATCTGTTACCTTTTTCGCTGCCATGCAATCCTCCTTCAGGATATCTGCTTTTTCATACCAATCTCCTGTTGCAGCCCCAAACATATACATGCACATTTGGAAACAGGAATGGGAAATTCTAGAAGCGTGAAGGTATCACATAATCGTTCCATGTCAAGCAGTTGCGCGCATAACGGGATCGACTTGCCCTTCTCGTGAACAACCGTTAGGATGCCAGACCAATTTTTCTTAATGATCGATACAAAGCAGGAGGGATGCCTTATGCCAAAAGCAAGTGATTTGAAACGTGGGGATATTGTATCTATCAACGAAATGCCGCATACCGTCGAAGAACTAAAAATATCAACGCCATCCGCGCGAGGCGCATCAAGCTTGTATCATTTCCGTCTACGCAACCTGCAAACCAAAACCAAGCTTGATCAAACCTGCAAAGGGGATGAAGTTTTTCAACCCTGCGACTTCACACGCCGTCCAGTACAGTTTTCGTACCGCAACAATGAGGATGTTGTTTTCATGGACAATCAGGATTTTAGCGAAATCACATTCAAGGATCACGATATTTCGGACGCACTTGTCTATATCACCGAAGAAATGGAAGGGATACAAGCCCTACTGTGCGACGGTAAATGGATCGGCTTGGAACTTCCACCAGTTGCAGTGTTACAGGTCAAAGCGTGCGACCCATCGATTAGGGGCGCATCAGCGACAGCGCGAACAAAGCCGGCTGTACTTGAAACCGGTTTGACCGTTCAGGTTCCGGAATATTTGGAACCGAACGAAACCATCCGCGTTGATACCCGTACAGGCGAATTTTTGGGGCGAGCCTAACCGCTTGAACGCGTGACGTATGATCGGTACAGGCGTAATATGATAAGACTCGCAAGCAAAAGCAAGGTGCCAGGCACAAAGCGTGCCCAGACAACTGACTCGCGAAAAACCAACAGCGAAACCACAACAGCCAGTGGAATTTTGAGGTTGTTGGCTGCGGCTAACGTACCGGCGCGTACCATTCTCGCGCCCCGGTTCCAAAAAAAGAAACCCAATGCGGAAGGCACGAGTCCCAGGTAAGCCATCACCAGCCAAGCCTCAAAGGAAGGTGCAAATCCACGCCAATGTCCCCCAGCAGCAGCCACAACACCTGCCATCAAGGCCCCTCCACCATACAGAATGGCAAAATGTTCGGAACTATTCCCTATAGAGCGACGCTCGCACAATAGTTTGTATTCCACCTGTCCGATGGCAAAACATAAATTCGACACTTGAATGAGCACGATTCCCATCAACTCATAGGTTGTCGGTCGTCCCACAAGGATGCCTCCACCAACTGTTGCCAACACGGCCGCTAGCACATACAACAAATGAAACCGTGACTGGCGCAATCCATGCAATACAATCACATACAGTGGCGTGATCACGGTGTAGAGAGCCACTTCATGTCCCGACATCCATCGAAAGGCATAGATGTAGACAATATACATGAGACCATATTGAATGGCTCCTATTCCACTTAGTGTTAGCCAATCCCATACCGATAATGTAGAGCACCGCAAAAAGGGCAAAAAGACGAGCATGGCAACGCAGAGCCGAGCAAAAGCAACCATAACAGGGTCCACTTCTCCCAAATACCTTCCGATCAACCCAAAAGAGAACGAAAACAACAACGAAGAGAACCACAAGCTTTTCATAATGGCTTTATGCTATACGCAAGTTTTCACATAAAGGCAATCATTCACCGTCAAATGGCTTTCATGGATGCCTTACGGTATCTGCCGTTTTACGCGTGCAGCCATGAGTCTACAATACTATTTATGTGCAATAACCGTCTGAAAGCGGAATTACAAACGTGGCAAAATCTGATATAAACGCTTTTGTAGGGCAGCTTTCCCTCGGTCCGCCGCAGCGCGTAGTGCGAAGGGGAAACCGGAATTTCTGCGTTTGGGTGTCTATACCTGTGAACGGATACGGGTTGCCAAAAAGATTGACGCTTCGTCACAATTACACTAAAAGTTATTTTTATTCGGCGGCATTACTGCCCGAGGCAGGCAATCTGCTTTCATGTTAGCCAGACCATGCGCAAGGAGAAACAACAATGGAGCTGTTCTTTCCAAAAGAAATCCGAGAAGGCGAAACACGTGTACCGTTGGTACCATCTATAGCATCGAAATTTTCAGCGCTAGGTGCTGAAATCACAGTCGAGGCTGGATTTGGTGCAAGTGTCAAAATTGCAGATAGCGAATACGAAAAGGCGGGATGCAAGATCACACCTGATCGTAAATCGGCTTTAGCAAAGGCTGATATCATATTGCGCTTATCTCCCCCACCCGGCGAAGAAATCAGCGCCACCAAAAAAGGGGCGATTCATATCAGCTATCTGGATCCCTTTTTCAATCTGGAGCGTGTTAAAAAGTTAGCCAAGGCTGGAGCGAGCGCAATCTGCATGGAGATGATACCGCGTACCACAATTGCCCAGAAGATGGACGCGTTAAGTTCACAAGCCAACCTCGCTGGCTATGTAGCTGTTCTACAAGCCGTTAATAAACTGGATAAGATTGCCCCCATGATGATGACGCCAGCAGGCACCTTGTCTCCGGCAAAAGTGTTCATCATTGGAGCCGGTGTTGCGGGTTTGCAGGCGATTGCAACTGCAAAAAGGCTCGGTGCGCGCGTCGAGGCTTTCGATACACGACCCGTCGTGGAAGAACAGGTATGCTCGCTGGGTGCCAAGTTTCTGAAAATCGACTTGGGTGAAACGGGACAAACCGATGGCGGCTATGCCAAGGAGCTAACCCCCGAACAACTCGAGTTACAGCGCCAAGGGATGGCTAAAGCCTGTGCGCAGGCAGATATTGTCATCACAACCGCCCAGCTTTTCGGTCGCAAGGCTCCGGTGCTGATCAAGAGCGATGTCATTGATGGCATGATGCCCGGTAGCGTCGTCGTCGACATGGCAGCCGAAACCGGAGGTAACGTAGAAGGCTCGAAGCCCGGCGAAGAGGTTGTTCAAAACGGCGTTACAATCATTGGGGCAAGCAATTTGGCAGGATGCGTGCCGCTGGATGCAAGCCAGATGTATGCTTCCAACCTCTTCAATTTCGTGGATCACTTCTGGGACAAGGAAGCCAAGACTTTCAATCTCAATCGCGAAGATGAAATCATTGCAGGTTCACTTCTAACGCACGACGGTGAAATCGTTAACGAAACCATCAAGGAAAAGGCAGGTTGATCATGGATAATATTGGACTACTTTTATTTGTTTTCGTGCTCGCGATCTTCCTAGGCCTCGAGCTCATTTCCAAAGTGCCCTCTCAATTGCATACGCCGCTCATGTCGGGGTCGAATGCCATATCCGGCATTTCTGTTGTCGGCGCTATACTCGCCGCACAACAAGGAGAAGGTGTTGTCATGATCGTACTCGGGACCCTCGCGGTTGCTCTTGCCATGATTAACGTGGTAGGCGGATACCTCGTAACCGACCGTATGCTTGGAATGTTCAAACACAAATCACCGGAGAAGAAATAACCATGACTGTAGAAACCATCGTACCTGAACCAATCATCCAGTTTCTCTATGTCGTTGCCTCCGTATTATTCATCTTTGGCCTCAAGATGCTTAGCAAGGCAACGACAGCTCGCAAGGGAAACTTTGTATCCTCCGTAGGCATGCTCTTTGCCATTGTGGCAACGCTCTTGTATATCGGGATCGATTACAAATGGATCGTCGTTGGCGCCATCGTTGGCTCCGTCATCGGTGCCTCGGCCGCGCGTCTCGTCAAAATGACCTCGATGCCGGAAATGGTTGGGTTGTTCAACGGCTTCGGCGGCATGGCCAGCTTGCTCGTCGGGTGGGCGGAATTCCACCGCATCACCCGTGGTGATGCACCTGGTATCCTATTCACGCTCATCGCCATTGCCCTCACCATCCTCATTGGTGGCATCACCTTCACCGGCAGCATGATTGCCTATGCCAAACTGGCAGAGAAAATGGAAACCAAACCCATTTTGTTCAAAGGTCAGCAAATCGTAAACGTGCTGGTATTGGCTGCGGGTGTATTGGCATCCATATTATTTGTGCGGGCAGGAAACGTCGCCGGTTATCCCATGTTTGCTGTTGCTGTTGTTGCAGCCTTGATACTCGGCGTCCTAGTGACCATCCCCATCGGCGGTGCGGATATGCCCGTCGTGATTGCCCTACTCAACAGTTACTCCGGACTGGCTGCCTGTGCTGCCGGTTTTGTCATTATGAACAACGTCCTTATTGTTGCCGGTGCCTTGGTCGGTGCCAGCGGTCTGATTCTGACCAGCATTATGTGTCGTGCCATGAATCGCTCTCTGGCCAATGTCATGTTTGCGGGGGTTGGAGCTTCGGCATCTGAAGGTCCGAGTTTCCAAGGGGAAGCCAAAACCGTAGGCGTACAAGATGCCTACCTTATGCTGGAAGCTGCAACAAGCGTGGTATTCGTTCCTGGTTATGGTATGGCAGTAGCCCAGGCACAGCATGCTGTACGTGAATTAGGCGACCTGTTGGAGGCCAATGGGTGCGAAGTAAAGTATTGCGTGCACCCGGTTGCCGGCCGTATGCCTGGGCACATGAATGTGCTACTGGCAGAGGCCGATGTTCCCTACGAACAGCTGGTAGAGCCCCAGGACGTCAACCCGCTCATGTCCAATGTGGACGTGGCTGTGGTGATTGGAGCCAATGACGTTGTCAATCCTGCAGCACGCACGGAAGGATCTGCCCTTTATGGTATGCCGATTATCGACGTGGATAAAGCGCGTGTCTGTATCGTGCTAAAGCGCAGCCTCAAGGCAGGCTTTGCGGGCGTTGACAATCCACTCTTTTTCTCACCTAATACGCGAATGCTGCTAGGTGATGCAAAAGCCAGTATCACAGCTGCAGTTGCCGAATTTAAAGAGTAAAGATAATGGTACTGTAAGAACATCGATGTCGGCATTTGTCGCGAGGTGGCAGAGGTTACATATGGCGAAAGCCTGCATGGCGCATGCTGTCGTGTTTTTTCCATTGTAATGATGGTTGCCGTGTCGCGCGACAAAGGGCCCCACCCTAAAATAATTCAGTCCTGACAAGCTTCAAGTTCCAGCGATAGTATAGTATTTGTTTATGCAAAAAAGACCTATATTGTTTCCTCATTTGGTTGCATATTTTTTGCAGGTTGTTGCTAAGCAGTGGCAACATTCGGAACCTACATGGATTCCGATTTGCAAACGAGGAGCTCTGGTTGCGACCATATTTTTACTGCTTGGTTGCAATAACCAAAGACCTCGCTCTACGCCCATTGTTAAAGAGCCTGCGATTCTATCCTTCGTACCGCATGATATAACTGCCTTCACGCAAGGTTTAGTAATCGATGGTGATGTCTGGCTGGAAAGCACGGGAAGGTATGGACACTCGGAATTACGCGAAGTTGAGCGACAATCAGGTAAAGTGCTTCGAAGTGTCACCTTGCCAGAGAATCTATTCGGGGAAGGTCTCGCACTATTTGCAGGCAACCTCTACCAACTGACTTGGCGTGAGGGGCTTTGTTTCGTATACGACCGTGAAACATTCGAAGTTGTGGGCCATTTTCGCTATGAAGGTGAAGGATGGGGCCTAACGAACTGTGATCAATGGTTATACATGAGCAATGGTTCCGACACCATGCAGGTGCGCGACCCCGCATCCTTTCGGATTATCCGCACGATCGATGTACATGACCATCAAGGCCCTGTGACACAGCTCAATGAACTCGCATGGATTGAAGGAGAAATCTGGGCAAATATTTTCGAGACGAAAACAATTGCCCGCATCAACCCTGAAACAGGGCATGTGATTGGCTATCTCACGTTTGACCACTTACCGCTTCCGGGTCACGAACATCCCAAACAAGATGTTTTTAACGGCATCGCATATGATCCAAAGGATCAATCCATATGGGTCACAGGTAAGAAATGGTCGCACCTCTACCAGATACAATGGCCGCTTTAGAATAGCATGCATAAGTGAACGTTTGTGGTGTATCTAGCATTGAGTTTGCATGGATGATATGCTGTAATGCGCCAACGATTTGGTAATGGCAGAAGAATGGCAGGAGTAATCAGGGTATGGTCCATGTAAAGATCATCGGTGCAACGGGATACGGTGGTGTCGGTTTAATAGAATTATTATCCCGTCATCCTGAAGTCAGAATCCAGTCTCTTGTTGCAACCGAAAATATAGGAAAACCGATCAGTTCTCTTTATCCGCATCTCACAAACTATTGTGACCTGCCTATCTTATCGGCAGATGAAGTTCCGGACAAAGCGGATATCACCTTTCTGTCAACGCCCGATCGTGTTGGCATGCAACTCGCACCGGGAGAATTGAAAGCGGGCGTACGGATCATTGATTTTAGTGGTGATTTTCGCTTTAACACGCAAGAAGCTTATGCCGACTATGCTGGCCGAATTGGCCTGCCAACCCAGCACACGGCACCACAACTGTTGCCGGAAGCCATTTATGGTCTTACGGAAATCCATCGAAAATCACTATCTTCCAAGACACGTATCGTTGGCAACCCGGGGTGCTTTGCCGTGAGTTGCATTTTAGGGCTTGCTCCCGCCATGCAGCAAAACCTCATCATGGGGAACTCGATCATTTGCGACTGTAAAACGGGAGTCTCCGGCGCTGGAAAAAAACTCAATGCAGCCTTTCACTTTTCATCCCGTCACGAAAACATGAATGCATATCGTCTTTCCGGTCATCAACATGTATGTGAAATTGAGCGCGAGCTCGCCTACCTATCCAACCAGACTGATCTACAGATCACCTTCACCGCACAAGCTGTACCGCTATGCCGCGGCATTATGTCTTGTTTATATGGCAATGGGATTCAAGTTTTACAAGAAAACGAGATACTGGATCTTTATCGCGCTTATTATGCCGACGCTCCTTTCGTGCGTATATTGTCGTCCGAGGATCTCGCGGGCACAGCATATGTGAGAGGCACCAATCATTGTAACATCGTCATAAGTGTGGATAAACGCTGTAACCGTTTACGCATCGTTTCCTACATTGACAACCTGATGAAAGGCCAAGCAGGATCTGCGGTACAAAATATGAATGTACTTTGCGGTTTCCCTGAGTCGACAGGACTTGCTGGTACCGGCATGTTTCCATAAAGGAACAAGATACAATATTTAGGTAGATATCAAAATAACAGGAGGAAAAAATGGATCAAACTCAATCAGTCATCGGGCCGGATGTTGAAATCACTGGCAATCTAAAATGCGAATCACACATTCAGCTCAACGGTAAGCTTAACGGCGATCTCACCTGTGGCGGACTCGCTAGCATCGGACGCGAATGCACAATCAAAGGTAATGTGCAAACGGAAAGCGTTGCTTTATCAGGTGCCCTCAACGGCAATATCACAGCACGCGACAAAATCGATCTAAAATCAACGGCTCGTTTGCATGGTGATATTCGAGCCAAACGCTTAACCGTGGAAGACGGCGTAACGTTTATCGGTAAGGTTGACGTAAACCCTTCGGGTGCGACGGGTGCGAAAAGCCAGGACGCCAAAGCCGCACCAGAGCCTGACATCCCAAGCAAAGATGGCGAAACCAAAGGGCTTTTTCGGCGCTAGGCATACTGAAGGTAAGAGCTTTCCGCAGGAGATGGCATGGCGCGCGCCGATAAAAACGGTATGATAGACGGCTATATGGCTGTTCAATCTGTCCGCCGCAGTAGTGGCAGACAGCAGGAACGCGACCATACCGATCCGTCCGAAGCTGCCCATCAGTCATCACCTGAGCAGCAACCCAGTCAAGCGAACAAACCACAGGGCTTTGGCCATACTGCCCTACCCACCAGACATCAAATTCATTGCTACGCCTGCGGGTACCAGTTCCATGTCACGGGAAGTCTCGATCGCCTCCTGTGCCCGAAATGCAGAGAGCAACTGCATACTGGAGACAAAACCATTTGCGGGCCTTTTTCAGGTACCATTCAAACCGTAGGCTCGGTAACGATCCATAGTGGTGCCAGTGTTACAGATTCTACGATTACAGCAACCGTTATACGGATCGCTGGAGAGTGTCGCAAAACACGTCTGCAACCAGGATTACGTGTGGAGCTGGAAACAGGTGCGCGCATTGATAGTGCAAAGCTAGACGCTGTTGATGTCGTTATATCATCGAATCAAAATGTAACGATAGATACCGAATTGTACTGCAAATCCCTACAGCTTATGGGAACACTTCGAGCTGACGTACGAGCGCGCGAGCAAGTCGAAATACAGAGCGATGCCGTATTTCATGGCACCCTGGCATCTCCGCGACTCGTGGTGGAAGATGGGGCAGCTTTGCGGGCCACATTACATATTAAACCGCATACGCCACAACGTAATGACCAAAATGATGAACCAAAAGGATAAGTGCATGGCTGCCCGTAAAGGATTAGGACGCGGACTTGGATCGTTGATTTCAGATCGGCAAGCCCCCATTGCCTCCCCACCGCCCAACAACACGGATGAAGAAATGACATCCCACGAAAATGCACGGAGCCGTGTAACGGATCTGCCCGTCGAGCAAATCGTGCGGAATCCACGCCAACCACGACAAACGTTTCGCGAAGATTCATTATCAGAGCTGGCAAATAGTATCCGCGAACACGGCGTCTTGCAGCCACTGATGGTGCGTGAAAAGCCGGATGGCATGTATGAGCTTATTGCTGGGGAGCGAAGGTTACGTGCCGCTGGCCTGGCTGGACTCGAAGTTGTACCCGTCACCCTGGTTGAGGCCACCGACTTACAAAGCCTCGAGATAGCGATCATCGAGAATCTACAACGCGAGGATCTGAACCCCATCGAAGAAGCAGAAGGTTACAGAGAGCTTGCCGCCGAATTCAAACTCACACAAGAAGAAATAGCCAAACGCGTCAGCCGCTCCCGCGCGGCTGTGGCAAACGCATTGCGCTTACTCACGCTACCAGATGAAGTACGCGCCCTCCTCAAGGAAAAACATATTTCAACCGGCCACGCCAAGGCATTGCTCGGCATGACGATCCCCCAGGAACAAATCATACTGGCACGACGCATCGTATCGGAAGATCTCTCCGTGCGCACAACCGAAAAATTTGTAAAACGCCACGGCGACATTCCCACCAAACCGCGTGCTACGAAACCCGATTTGCCAAAAGATTTTCTGCGTGACCTAACCGCAAAATTGCACCAACATTTTGGAACCAGTGTGCGACTCGCTCCCTGTAAAACGTTTGCAAACGGAAAAAAGAGAAAAGGTTTTATTGAAATCGATTTCTTTTCCAACGATGATTTGGAGCGCGTTCTGTCTGTAATGGGTATAGATTTGGCGGAGGACTGAACACGACCCCGCTTGCATACGGCAACCGTCAATACTAATATCGGTGCCCATACCCACGTATAATACACTGCATCGTGCCTTCACCACGCTACGGCACCGGAATGCATGATAACTTGTGGGTCCAACCGTTTACAGGAACAAGAAAAACCAAAAACAAGGAGATTTACATGGAACCAGATATGGAAAAACGGGAAAAGGAAGTGACCCAAATTGCTTCTACCCTTGATAGCTTACGAAACGAGGTCCGCAAGATATTAGTGGGTCAGCAACACCTTCTTGACTCTCTGTTAATCGCGATGATGAGTGATGGACATATACTCATTGAAGGCGTTCCCGGTTTAGCAAAAACCACTGCAGTAAAGTCTTTGGGTGATGCTCTTGGCTTACCATTTCAGCGTATCTCTTTTACCCCAGATCTATTGCCTGCTGATATCATCGGTACTATGATCTACGATCCGGCCAAATCCGAATTTCTTCCACGCCAAGGTCCGGTTTTCACGAATCTTCTCCTTGCAGACGAAATTAATCGCGCACCTGCAAAAGTGCAATCAGCCCTTCTGGAAGCGATGCAAGAACGCCAGGTCACGATCGGCGACAGCACATACAAGCTACCGACTCCTTTTCTTGTTCTCGCAACGCAAAATCCCATTGAACAAGAAGGCACCTACCCATTACCAGAGGCACAAGTGGATCGATTCATGCTGATGTGCAAAGTTGATTATCCCACCAAAGATGAGGAGCGTGAGATCATGCATCGCTTTGATGGAAAAGCAGTTGAGAGCATCAGTCCTGTGATGCGTCCAGAGCAGATCACGGCTTGTCGCGAACTGGTGCCCAGGATTTATTGTGATGCAAAAGTAACCGATTATATTCTGGACATCGTACTGGCTACCCGCAAACCATCACAATTTGGCATCCCAATTGATCATCAGATATCATATGGTGCTTCCCCTCGCGCAGGCATTTTCTTGCAGTTGGCCGCTCGCGCGCGGGCCATGCTCTGCGGAAGAGCCTATGTAACCCCACAGGATGTGAAGGAAATTGCGCCGGATGTTTTACGGCATCGTGTTATTCTCACATATGAAGCTGAGGCGGAAGAGTGCACGAGCGATAGCATCATTGCACATATTCTTGGCGAAATTCCAGTTCCGTAAACAACCCATTCCCTACCCCGAGATAGTATGCCGCTCGACACCAAAGAACTGATGCGCCAGGTGGCCCGACTGCGAATCATCACCAGTCGGCTGGTCGATAGTCGTTTAACAGGGGCTTATCATTCTGCATTCAAAGGTCAAGGTATTGAATTTGACGAAGTGCGTGCTTATACCTATGGCGATGATGTACGATCGATCGATTGGAATGTGACGGCGCGCATGGGCCACCCCTATATCAAGCGCTTTGCCGAGGAACGCGAACTTACGATCTTGTTCGCTGTTGATGTGTCCGGATCGCATATTTTCGGGTCCACAAATCGAAGTAAGGCAGAAACTGCCGCTGAATTGTCTTGCCTCATGGCACTATCAGCAGTGAAAAATCAGGATAATGTCGGTCTGATGCTATTCAGCGACCGAATCCGCACATATATCCCCCCTCGTAAGGGACGCAAAGCCGTATTGCGAATCGTGCGGGAGGTGCTTGCCTCTGAAGAAACGCGGGAAGGCACAAACATACGCTGTGCACTCGACTTTCTCGCACAGGTACAAAAGCGTAGAGCAGTCGTATTCCTGGTTTCAGACTTCATTGATCAGGGGTTCGAAAATGCGCTTAGAACTGCGGCACGCAGACATGACCTGATATGCTGCCCTATCAGCGATCCACACGAAGAGAACCTTCCGGACGCTGGCTTACTCGAGATTGAAGACGCGGAGACCGGTATGCTGCATTTGGTAGATACCTCCGACCCGAGTTTCCGTAAACGCCATAATCAGCACGTACGCGATCAAAGGGATTCATTATTTCGCATGTTTCGCCGCAATCGTATTGATACCATTCCCCTAACAACCCATATTTCGGTCATTGATGCCGTGCGCCGCCTTTTCATTCAGCGGCAGGCACGCCAAAAAAGAGGATAAGCCATGCATCGAATTACATGGACATATCTCGTCATGCTTCTGGGTCTCCTGCTTACAATCGGATGCAGCCAACGGCCACAAAACCCTGACGTGGCTGATCTTTCAGATATTGTGCATGTCGTGGAAGACCATGGCATTTCTGTCACCCTGACCTTTTCGCCCGGTATCGTCGATCCGCGTGAAGATGCAATATTTTCCCTGGTAACGCGCTTTCCGGCCGGTTTGCAGATCGACTTTCCGCAAACAGAAGTCTTTCTGGAAGGCTTCGAGGTCGCTGCAACATTGTCCCCGCCCGACATGACCGATCAAAGCGGCTATCAAGTCAGGGAAACGGTATTACGTCTCACACCAATTCCCGGCAGACACTACCGTATTGCTCCCATGTTGTTTGCGATCATGCCTAATGATGATGCGAATGCCCAAACGCAATATCTGATAACGCCCGCTATTCGCCCACCTGTGCGTCGCCTATCTGCCGTAGATGATGCCCATTTGACTCAAACGGTTGAGCCTGTCTATATCTCTCCTACCATGGCTGAATTCCTGAGATGGGCGCTTTATGCCGTCATGCTGCTTTGCGCACTCTTCTGCGGCGGACTCTTGGCGCGCAAACTCAAACGCAAAATTGAGATTATGCGTATGACGCCTGGAGAACGCGCGCGCTTCGAACTGGAGCAACTGTTGGCAAAAGACCTTCCCGCCAAAGGACAATTCAAAACGTTTTACTTTGCGATTACAGCCATTATTCGCACGTACATCGAGCGGCAGCATGGTATCCGCGCACCGGAACTGACTACGCCGGAATTTCTGGCGGCAGCAGCAAAACGCCCTGCGTTTCATCCTGCCGTTGTTGAACGACTACGTGAATTTCTGGAATCTGCTGACCTCGTAAAATTTGCTGCATGGACGCCCACAAAGCGAGCCATTCAAGACACGATCATTACCGCACGCAATTATTTGGCCGAGGACGAATCCACAAATACCCAAGGAGAAAGCTAGTATGCATCTTGCAAATCCTGCATGGCTGTGGTTATTGCTACCCGCGATCATCGTGTGTATGCGCATGATTCTCCCGCGTCCACGCCCTGCTATCCCATACGCGCGAACACAATCGATTCCCCTCCACAATAAAACATGGCGCACCATGCTCTATTATCTGGCACCTTGGCTTTTTTCAGTGGTCTTATTGCTCCTCGTGATCGCCATTGCACGTCCGCGACGTAATGTATCCGAATACCAGCGCGAAACCGAAGCAATCTCCATTATGGTGGTCGTTGATGTTTCCGGTTCTATGGAAGCACTGGATCTCTCGCGTGAAACAGAGGATGGTATCGAGTATCTAACGAGGCTCGATGTGGTCAAAGAAGTCTTTACTGAATTTGTCGATCAACGTCCAGATGACCTCATCGGCTTGATCTCATTTGGGGGGTATGCAAGCGTCCTCGCCCCGCTAACAATGGATCATAACGCTTTGCTACAAATTTTAGACACGGTCGAAATTCCACCTCCTTTCCAAGATCCATCTTCCGGTGCTATTGTAAACGAAGACGAACGCATGACCGCCATTGGAGACGCATTGGCTCTTGCCAGTTCCCGGCTTCGGGATGCGGAAACCGAGTCACGCATTATCGTGCTCCTCAGCGATGGCCTTAACAATACGGGTATTCTCGAACCTATGCAATCTGCGCGGATTGCGAAAGAGCTCGGACTGCGCGTATACACGATTGGTGTCGGTACTACAGGGCATGCCCCCGTTCGTATCACGGATGCATCCGGAAGACAGTCCATTCGTTATGCCTATATTGAAATAGACGAAGAGGAACTAGCAGCGATTGCCGACCTTACAGGTGGTGTGTATTTCAATACGCTTGATGAAGATGGTCTGAGCCGTGCCTTGGCGACCATCGATGAACTCGAAACGACCCCTGTGCGGCAGCAAATGCTGGAACGGTTTGAAGAACACTACGGAATGCTTATTCTCATCGCGACCCTCTTGCTGTGTGCATGCACGTTTGCGAATGTAAATACAAAGCGAAGACTCTTGTAACATTATGAGATTAACATTTACCAATACATGGCTGCTCTACTTACTCTGGCTGGTTCCCCTTTGGTTCTTGCTATTGCATTCCTTGCGCAAGAAACAAGAGCAGAAACGCAAGCAGTTCACTGGCCCCGTGCTTGCTAGAAAACTGCTGCCAGCCGAAAACCAGCGATTCATCTGGCTACAGGAAATCGTCTTGGCAAGTGCCGTTTTCTTACTTTTATTCGCCGCCGCTGGACCGCGTAACGCCCGACCACAAGAGCAGGAAGTGGCAATGCGAGGACGCGATATTGTACTCTTGCTCGACGTCTCACGCTCCATGCTCGCCGATGATGTGCGTCCTTCTCGACTCGGGCGAGCAAAAGCGGATATGCTCGATATTCTTGATGAACTGCGCCCCGGTGACAGAATAGCCATTGTCACGTTTCGGTATCGTGCTACACGCATTTCACCATTTACCTCTGATCGCGGCTTTTTACGACAAACGATTGCAGGTTTATCTATTGACAGTGCGCCGGCAGGAGAAACCAATATCGGAGCGGGAATACGCATGGCGCTGGAAATATTCGATGATGACACCCCCTCGCACAAAGCGGTTGTTCTACTATCCGATGGTGAAGATTTAACGGGCGATGCTCTTGAGGCAGCGCGCGCTGCAGCCAAACAGGATATTCCCTTCTTCACCGTTGGGATTGGTAGCCGCTCTGGCTCTACCATACCCGACCGTGAGAGCCCAACAGGTCTATTCCAATTTGAAGGAGAACCCGTTATCACGAGATTGGAAGAAGAATCGCTTGTCAACCTCGCCAGACTAACTGGCGGCGCTTACATCCCCGTAGAGACGGCTGGTGCCGGAGCAATATCTCTTGGGCAACGCATGCGCGACCACTTACGTGCAATAGAAGTTCGCACGTATGCTACCCTTGAAACATCGGATTATACGGAAATATTTCATTATTTTCTTCTGCCGGCGATCATTCTTCTGTTGATTGGGGGGTCTTTGAGTCAGGGGCCATTGCGTCAACATGCACGCATCACACATGCCGCGTTAATCCTTCTGTTGGGTGCATCTGCCGCGATGGCCAATACAAACCATGATACGCCAAACCAATCACACCGCGTGCTTGCGAGAGAGGCACAGCAGCTTCAACAGCAGGATCAGTTTGCGGAGGCCGTCCAGATGTACCTGGAAGCTGCCAAGCTACCAGATATCCCCTCGCGACTACGTGATCGGTACCGGTATAATGCGGCAATCGCCTCCTTGCAAGCGGGTGATCCAGAGACAGCTTCTACCCTGCTCGAGAGGCTCCCTCCCATCCGGCAGGCCAATCTCGCGCGCGCGCTCGCTGCATTTGAACAAGGTCTACAGGCCACAGACGGAAGCGCAGAGGGATATCGCGAACGCTTTACGCAATGGCAAGAAGCCGCAACCCTCTTACAACACCAATGGCAGCAAACAGGGGAACCCCAATCGGAAGAAGATTTACAAAAACTGGATGCGCTCCTGGCGCAAGCATCCCAAGAGGTTCGTCTTGCAGATATTCTGGAGCGCTATGCCGAAAAAGAACCTTCCCAATTGGCTTGGGATATGCTCCAGCAGCAACGCAAACAGGACGAAACGCTTCAACGGGAAGATCTTCCGCCTGTTGGGCCCGATCGGTTACGGTACTTTCAAGACCGCGCCCGCGAACGTAACGAATTAGCCGAACAGTATCTTGCCCTTTCGCATCTGTTACGCTCGGATGGCATACCGCCTGAACAGTATAACCAACTCCTAGAAGAGCAGCAAGCACTGGAGCAGCAAATTGCCTTACTCGAAGATCTGTCACGCCCAACAGACAAGCATGAAGCCGAAATCGGGCATCCCCTCTATCATGCCTGGCGTGAACGAGGGGCACCCGAGACTTTTCTCAGCGAGTCTTTGCGTCAACAGGAATGGCTCGATGCCCTCGCACGTGATCCTGATACCACAAGACCCCCTCCCGTTCCGTTATCCAGGCTGCAAAGCGAAGCTGCTACTTTAACAGACCGTTTTGCCGAGCGTTTCCAGCTCCCACCCGAAACAGACCCCGAACTAGCACAAGAAATTGAGGCCCTGACTGACGATGCATCCAGACTCCAACGCCTCGCTTCAGAAATGCTGGAACTCGATGACGTAGCATCTGCCCGTCCTGTGCAGGAGGAAGCCCTGGAAGCTTTGCGAAGACTTTCAGAACTTCTACCCCAGGAAACCGATCCCGAGACCGACGAGCCGGATGACGATACGCCCGATCCCGAGACACCTGACACGCCACCAGATGGCGAACCAGATGAAGATGAACCAGATTTGGAACTACCCCCACCGCCTACGCCTGAAGACCCAGACGACGAGGAGGAGATGGAAGATACCCCAGAGGACATAGAGCCAGAAGATGAGGAGGAAGATACATTTGATCTCGATGCCATGCTTGAACAAGTAGAACAGCGTTCACAGGAATACCAAGAGCTGCTCGACGAGCGACGGCGACGTCTTCAGCGTCAAGAAACGACAAGGGATTGGTAATATGAAGAGCCGGCTATCTTTAGGGATCCTAATATGTAGCGCATGGATGTTGCCATCGCTATCGCCCGCTGAACAGCAAGTTTTGCGTATGGAAGCTTCCGTGTCTCCCTCGGAGATCTTTCTCGGCGAAACAGCCCAACTTAGCATTTTTGTCCATGGCTATCATCCCGACCTTGGTGCACCTGATCTTTCTGCCATTCCTGCCAATATTACGCTAATCAGTCAACAGGATCGCAGCCAGCATAGCATTCAAGTACGTAACGGACGCCAACAAATCACGAGACGATCCGGAAGAACATTTCTCTACCGTGTTGAGCCACAGGATACGGGGACACTGTCTTTTGCACCGATTACCCTTCAAGACCCTAAGGGTGATCCAATCCCTATCGATACCCCTACGCTGGACGTTAAGCCTATACCTGTGCAGCCATATGTACAATTGTGGGTTACTGCCCCTACGAATACGGTTATTCTCGATGAAGAATTCGATGTATCGCTGTTCGTTCGCATCCGCAAGCCTCCACCACCACTTGAAATGCACACTCCCATTCCCGACGCACCGCACCTTCGCATTCCCTACCTCGATCTCCACCCGGGCGAAGGACTCAAAAGTGAAAATATTACCCAGTTATTGCAACGCTTCTTTGTGCGTGATGGCGAAGCTTTCCGTATCAATGATCGCGTGCTTGGACGAGATCCGTTCGGCGGAATGTTCGCAAGAGAAGATGCCGCTCGCTTTCGGTTGCCACGTATTACAGACCCTGAAGACAACCATTTCTACCTCTACGAATTGAGAACACGTTGGTCTGCCGATCGCGCGGGTGACTATACATTTGGTCCGGTACGATTTCGCGGAAATGTCATTACGCAGATAGCGCCTGACGGCAATGCGCAGCAGTCCGACATTTATGCATGGGGAGATGCTGTCACTGTGCAGGTACAGCCCCCCCCCAGTCGTGGACGACCGCCCACATTTATTGGTGCTTCGGGCTCTCACTTTACGATCGAAACGTTTCTCGATACGCAGGTATGTCAAGTTGGGGACCCCGTAACGCTTACCGTTGAAATTTCCGGCGATGGTGCGCCAAACCGCATCCGGTCTCCACGTCCGGAAACCCTTGCCCCTCTCGAACAAGACTTTCGCATCCAGCCTAGCCCCATCCGAAGCGAATCGATCGCTAACGGAAGACGCTTTGCGTATATCATACGTCCCCGTCATGCAGGTACCCTCGAAATCCCTGTACTGGAAATTGCCTATTTCGATCTAGCGAGCCGGACATATAAAACCACAAGAAGTGATCCACTACCTATTCGCGTAAATCCGTCCGAGGAACTGGAACATGAAATGATAACCACAGTACCCACGCGCGGCAGAATTGCTTATATGTTCAGTGCTCCGCCTGGTGATCTTCCACCGGCCCCGTTCGATTGGCAACGCCCCAGGACCTCAACGCTATTCCGCGCAACATGGCATATACCGCTTTTGTTGTTAGGACCCGTTGTATTTCTATTATCTGTTCTGATACAGCGGCTACCAACCCATATCCCGATAATACAGGCGCACCTGCAAAGGAAGCAGGCATATCAGGATGCCCTCGCACAGTTGCAACAATCCAATCACAACGCTGTGAACATATTGCGGCGTTACCTGACGCTTACACTTGGTCAAGCCTTCGCCAAAGGTGACGTTCAGAGCATGCACAATATTTTACAGCGACTTGACATGAAGCAGCAAGACAGAGACCGCATCGTGGAAATTTTAACACAGACAGCATATAGCGGACGCAATGAGACAGATAGCAACCAGATTCGAAAGATTATCGATACGATTGCGGCAAAGCATCAGCAAGGGAAGAAACCTGTATTGTTCCATCTCATACGCAGGACTCATTGCGTCTTGTTCATTTTGCTGTCCGCACTGGGAGTAGCAGTTTCGGTGCATGCCGATCAAGTATCGCGTTTTGAAGAACGCAGATCGACATTGCTTTTAATGCAATCCCAGACCACAGAAGACTTCGCAAGAGCGGCCAATGCGCTGGCCGATCGAATGGATCAAGGCGACCGCGATCCTGTCTTGCTCTATAACCTGGGAACAGCACTCTTACTCGCCGAACAACCTGGGCTCGCCTTACCTATACTGCAGTGGGCTGAGCGACGTGGAGCCACTTCCTGGAATGTTCGCAGGAACATGCTGGTAGCCCAGCGTATGGTGACACAAAACCCGACCCTGCAACTTCCTTGGATTCGCACCTTACTGTTTTGGCATTACCGTATCACGGTCTCGAGTCGTCTAACTGCTGCTGCATTCTTGTTTTCTCTTATTTGGATACTAGCCACGATTCGCCGGTTCAGCTCGATCGCCAAATGGCTCATGCTACCAACTGCAGTTGCATTGATGCTGTTCAGTATCAGCATTGCTGCATCTGTGTATGCCGAGCACCAGAATGAGCAAGACTGGGCAATGCAACGCCGTCAAATCCAAGGGATTTACGAGCTGCATCATGAGGAGGAAAGCACATGATCAAATTCCTTGTTCCCATCGGTATCCTTAGTAGCTTAGTTGGCATGCGTCCCGCCTTGGGACAGGACCTCCCTTCGCCACCCGTAGAGGCACGTCTTTACGTGAGCAACCCAACTCCTTATGTCAAAGAAATCTTCACGGTGACACTTGAAATTATCTCCCGGGATATTGAAATATCTTCACGTCTTGATCTTGCCAATCTACCGGACCGTGACGTCATGCGGATTTTGGGATCATTCGAAGCGCTAACGGTTCAACGTGAACGCGAAGGCGGTCACGAAATCACCCGCCGACGCTACCGTGCAAAAGCACGCGCCATGGAGCCCAAGGAAATATCATTTACCCCCGTGCTGCGCCTAACTTCACGCGAACGCGTGCGATCCTTTTTCGGATCAACAATCGAAGAGCGGCCGCTGAGTCTACAGGTACCCGAAATCAAAATTGCGGTGCAACCTTTACCCCCGCCGCCAGACGATTTTTCAGGCATCATCGGGGATTTTTCCATCAGCATGGAAGCTTCTCCCTTGGAAATTGAAACGGGAGATCTCGTAACGATAAAGACAACGTTACAAGGGAATGGCTGGATTCCGGACGATGCGATACCTGCCATTCGGTCAAGCTCATTTCTACGAGCCTATCGTGTAAGGCAGTCACAGGATACGCAACGCGCGGGGCGTTATGTTTTCCATCAAACCGTCGTTCCAATGGACAAATCTCTCCAAGAGCTTCCGTCCATTCCTTTTGTTTGGTTCAATACGGAGTCGGGAGAATATGAACGTGATGTATTCGGCCCTTTTGCCTTAGCCTATGTAGAGGAACCAATCGAAGAACAACCCGATCCAACAGAAACCGCGGATGAGCAAGAGCTCATTCGCCGTATGGGAGCCAATAGAAACCGCGTACAACTCCCCGATGCTACACGCGCCTTTGTTGCGCCATCAACGGCTAGTATGTCAACCTTTACGATACCTCCGGATATTACCATACGTGTTTTGGAAACGTACCAAAATTGGGCTCTTGTCGACTTCAAAAGCAACCGAGGCTGGATTCCTTTAACAGCTCTTGCCGCGCCGTAGTCCTATCAGCCAGACTGATGCAAAGAAAACGGTATCAAGAGAAGATCATTTGTGCCAGCGTACATGTATCCCAAAGAAATCATACACGCAACGGCATGAAAGACTATGGGTAAACAACGAATGAAATACGGATCGTTTGCATTTACCACTTGAAGCACAAAAGGGCCTTTTGTACTGTCAAAATGCATGTAGTCTACCATATATCAGATAATCAGGAGATAGTAAGATGAGCGACGCACGTGATGGACAAAGTTTCAAACCACAATTTACAAAAGCCAAACCCGTTGTAAATCCAGGCGAGTTCACGTTTGCAGCGGCCTATTTCGATCATGGACATATACATGGTCAAATTGAGGGACTTATCCAAGCCGGTGGGCAGTTAAAGTACATTTATGATCCGAAACCCGAAAGAATTGCTGATTTCATAAAACATCACCCCGAAGCCAAGGTCGTTTCCAACTTCGCAGAAGTTCTCGATGATAGCAGCTTGCATATGGTTACATCGGCGGCCGTGCCATGCGATCGCGGCCCCATCGGTATTCGTGTCATGGAATCGGGAAAGGATTATTTTACTGACAAGAGTCCCTTCACCACTCTCGAACAATTGGAGGAGGCACGTACAGTCGTGAAGAAGACCGGCCGCAAATACATGGTATATTATTGCGAACGACTTGGCAGTGAGGCAACCTGGCATGCAGGCGAAATCATCCGCCAAGGGGCGATTGGCCGTGTGTTGCAGGTACTGAATCTGGCCCCGCACAATCTTGCTGCTGGAAGACGTCCAGATTGGTTCTTCCAGAAAGAAAAGTATGGCGGTATCCTCACCGACATCGGATCGCATCAATTCGAACAATTCCTGCATTTTACCGGAGCCAGCGACATGGAAGTTCTCTCTGCACGCGTCGAGAATTTCGATAATCCCGAATATCCGGGGCTTGAAGACTTTGGCGAAGCATTACTCCAATCATCGGATGGAGCCTCTTGTTACTGTCGCGTCGACTGGTTTAATCCTAAAGGCTCTAAAACATGGGGAGATGGGCGCACCTTTGTTCTCGGCACAAAAGGTTCTATCGAGATACGCAAAAACCATGATCTTGCTCGCGACACGGGCGGTAATATTCTTTTCCTTGTCGATGAGCAAGGCGAACAGGAAATCCATTGTGCCGGTCAGGTGGGTCATCCCTACTTCCCGCAACTGGTTCTTGACGTACTCAACCGTACTGAAAACGCCATGACACAAGAGCATGCCTTCAAAGCAGCCGAGATTTCCATGAAGGCCCAGTTACTTGCCGACAAACAAAACAGCGGAACCTGATCTGTCGCGATAAAAGCAATTATAGCATGTACTCCGTCATTACGCGTTCAATCGTTGGATAAGCGGTTTTTGACGTTGACAATGCATTATTGTGGCAGTAGATTCACGCATCTTGTTCCATAAAGTGAAATTAATGAGTAAGGAAGTGTTGAAATGGAAGCATATGCCGTAGTTGAAACCGGCGGCAAACAGTACCGCGTACAAACCGGTGATACGCTGAACGTTGAAAAGCTGGATGCCGAGGTAGGTACTAAAATCGCATTAGATAAAGTGTTGGCCTTATCTGACGGCTCTGCTTTAACCGTTGGAAAACCCACCGTCGAAGGTGCGACGGTGCAGGCAACGGTTGAAGATCAGGTTCGTGGTGATAAGATTTTCAATTTCAAGAAAAAGCGCCGTAAAGGGTATTCCCGTAAAATTGGACATCGTCAGTCCCTCACGGTATTAAAAGTTGAATCGATTGCCTAAAGCGGCAACAGCTGGGAGATGAATCATGGCACATAAGAAAAGCGGCGGCTCCGCCAAAAATGGACGCGACAGCAACCCGAAAATGCTTGGTGTCAAGCGTTTCGCTGGACAAGTTGTATCGGCAGGCTCGATTCTGGTGCGGCAGCGTGGAACACGCTTTGCGCCAGGTAGCCATGTAAAACGCGGCAAAGACGACACGCTATTTGCTCTCAAATCCGGTACCGTTGCCTTCGAAAAAGGTGGCAAAGTCGTAAGCATTGTGCCAGCCGAAGTGGCCTAAAAGTACACGGGCGTGGGCGTGAAGACGCGTAAATTTGTAGACCATGCGGTAGTATATGCCAATGCTGGCAACGGCGGAAATGGATCTGCCTCCTTCCGACGGGAAAAATTTGTGCCCAAGGGTGGCCCCGATGGAGGCGATGGGGGGAGAGGCGGTCACATTATCCTGCGGTCCAATCCCGATGTAGATTCCCTCATTGCCCTGTATTTTGAGCCACACCGGCGCGCCGGCCACGGTGGTCATGGACGCGGAAAGAAAATGCATGGCAAAAATGGTGCGGATTGTGTCATTGACGTGCCGCTTGGAACAGTCGCACGTGACCGTGAAACGATGGACTTTCTAGGAGAACTTCTGCAACCAGAAGAAGAGTTACTTGTCGCTAAAGGCGGCAAAGGCGGTTTAGGAAATGTTCATTTCAAATCCTCAACGCATCAGGCCCCGGAAGAAACAACACCTGGAGAACTGGGTCAGGAAATCACACTTGACCTTGAGCTCAAGATTGTTGCTGATGCAGGTCTTGTAGGTTTTCCAAATGCAGGCAAGTCATCTTTGCTGACATCCGTAAGTCATGCACACCCGAAAATTGCCTCCTACCCTTTCACCACAATCAACCCTGTGCCGGGTACGATCGTCTTCGAGGACTACACGAAAATCAAAATCATCGATATTCCGGGAATCATTCATGGCGCACACGATGGCGTAGGTTTAGGCGATAAGTTCCTGCGGCATATCGAGCGTGCGAAACTGATCGTCATGGTCATTGATATGGCAGGCACGGACGGTCGTGAACCCCATGCAGACTATAAGGACCTCATCAATGAGTTGGGGCAATATAACCAAGAGCTGCTTCAGCGCCCTCGCATCGTACTAGCCAACAAAATGGATGTTCCAGAGTCGTCTGAGCATTACGAGACATTTTGCAAGGAAACCAAAATAACGCCCATTCCCATTTCCGCGACATCCGGCCAAGGCTTGGATGATGTCAAGGCAACCCTGCACCAAATGCTTGCTCCCGAAGCCTAAACAACGCCCGACAATGAACTACACACAACACGGTCTCGGCCTGCCAGATCCTGTAGCACTTCGATATCCCGGAACCCGTTTTCCTGCAGGAGTTGCGTTACAGCCTGCCCTTGTTCGCACCCAATCTCTAGAAAGATCTTGCCATGATTTTTCAATACAATGGCGGCATCCGCAATCAAATCTGCGATAAGATCTAGTCCGCTTTCGCCGCCATCGAGTGCCATGCGGGGCTCGAAATCACGCACGTCACGGTTGAGCCGTTCAATTGCAGCGGTAGGAATATACGGCAGATTCGCTATAATCGCATCCAGCATTTCCGGTTCTGCAACATCCCCCAGCTCACCTGCATAGAAAATGATGTTGTTCTGCAACTGCAGTCGCTCAGCATTTTCCTGCGCCAGTGAGAGTGCATCCTCACTGATATCAATGGCCAAATAACGAGCATGGGGTTTTGATGCCGCCACGCTTAAGATAATACAGCCACTCCCTGTGCCTACATCAACAATACATGGCTGTTCCTGCTTCCAAAGAACCTTATCCTGCAATACACGATTAACAAGAATTTCCGTTTCAGGACGTGGAATCAATGCCCTTCGGTCAGTCTTGAAAACATGATCCATGAAACCGGTTTCGCCAAGCACATGCTGAACAGGTTCGCCATCACGCAATCGTTTTAAGCCCCTACGCATCGCCTGTAATTGTATCTCTTCCAGCGGCTTTTTGTGCAGCGCATGCAGGTCGAGACGTGAAACAGCTAATAACCTTGCAAGCAAAAGCTCGCATTTTGTGCGCGGCTCCATAATCCCTTGTACATCAAGATACGACTCTCCTAAGTCTAATACTTCGCCTACCGTTTTTTCTTGTGACGGCATATCTGCTCCCTAGCGTCTCTCCAGCCAACGAAGTTCAATAGCACCGCTCAATTGCCCACTAGCGTCTGTAGATAACGAAATGCTCGAAACGCGAACCGGTAATCCCACTAAAGAAGAAAGTCGGTTCATGATGTCTTCCGTTGAACCTTCTGGAATCATTATAGTGGCCTGATGTAAGCGAAAGGATCCTACCAGTGCAGGATCGGATATTTCCAATTCCGAGAAGGCTGCTGAAAGAGTCTGACTAATTTGAAGGGACATACCCTCCCCTATACCCCACATATCCATTAGCTCGTGTAATGCTACTGACTCTGCTTCGAGTTGCGCCAACGATTTACGCGTTTGATGTCTTATATTCATGGATTCCTGTAATGCTACAGATCCGAAAAACATCCGCACAGACACGATCAATGCAAGGATAAATACGCCCACGGAAATCTGCAGAAGCACCCGAGCGTGAAGCAAAGACATTTTCATGACTATCTCCTCTCTCCCCGCAACCGGAATTGCACCATATCACTTTGCTCCTGTACGGCCTCAGCGACTTCCATGATGTAACCATATTCTAGCAGGGTTTGCTGCAATGCATCAGTAGATGTACCGGCGGGCAACCAAATCATCATATGCACGTTCTCTGGATCTAGGTCAACCGCTTCAATATACCCGTTTTTTTCAGTATGCAGAGCAGCCAAAGACCCGAGTAAAACAGAAAGGTCTTTTGCGTTTGCAAATACTTGTAAAGCCGTTCGCCTCTCCAATAACTCTTCCTGTGCTATGCGCACAGCATGTTGACCTCGCGCTGTAACCGGATAGCCCGCAATTTCATTCACGACCTGCTGAGCGTACTGGTCTTGTGCTCGTATTTCCCGGTTAATGTGGATATTTCTGCCGATGCTTGCGATAAATAATGCCGTCGCTCCTACTAAACAAAAGACACTGTTTTGCATATAACGACGCCGTAGAAATGTGGAATACGCCCTCCCTGCCTTAATGCCAGGAATGCCGGGAATACGCCAATTCCCGCCTAGCAATGCCCGCTCACCCAAGACGCGTGCCAAATAATATTCTCCATCTGGCAATCGCTCTATTTCTTTTGTGGAAACACCTTCCAGCTGCGAGCAGAAAGACGCCGTATTATTCTCTTCGCCCCCGATCCACCAATGTAGTCGTGCATCTTTGTATGCCCCATCTGCAACAGTTTGCCGTTGCAACCGAATCAAACGCATCAGTTTTTCCACATCATAGCCATCTATCAAATGACTGCTCCAGTACATCGCTCCAACACCTAAAACCATTAAGAGCGAATCGGAACGACACCATACCATCACTTGCAGGGCATCAAGATCATGGACAACAATGCTAGACCAGAGCGCGAGACCTTCATGATCAAACAGGTGGGGGGTGAGACCATAAGCAGACAACGTGTCCTCGATTTCCTCCAAGTCACTCCTGCGTACAACCACAGCCAATGCAGCAGTGCCTTCTCCCGAAACGGGAACATTCGGTTGGTTGGCTACGTATGTATCGCCACAAGTATACAGGCAGTCCTCTAAGGGAAACGGTAGTTTTGTATCTAAAATAGATGGAAGAACCTGACGTGCTTTACGTGAATGAATCAAAGGAGTCTGCAACCAAGCTGTCATACCAGAACCAGCCCGTAAACCAGCAACGATCATCTCTTTAGAAAAACCATCAGTATACGGTAACGAAATAGGATGCCAGGAGATGCTCGTTCCACGACGTTGCGCGCGCACCGCCACAGGCGCACCACTGCCATGATCCACCGCAATAACTTGCCGAACCCAGGATAGTAAACCTTGCTTACACTTCATACGGGTCAGAATGTGCCTCCCTCCGAAAACCATAGTTTTTGCGACGCCGCAAATCGTCCCAATATGCCAGAATACGGCAAATTCCTAACAAAAAACCTGCCAACATCAAATAGATGAAACCTAACCACAACATGACATGATATCGACGATGCACGTACAAAACCAGTAAACCAGCGCCTAACACACCACCCGCAGATCCAAATGCAAACAACACCCCACGCAGGCGCCGGTAACTCCGCCACATTTTATGTCTTCGACGCCGTCTTTTCATATATGAAATCCCAACATATTATCACACTCCCAATGCGAATCAGCAGTAAAGAGAAGAGGTTACAAAAGATATCTTTATAAGGTCGAGTTGAAACGCCACCGATTAACACTTGCACGAACTGCCTATAGCCCTGATAGTGTTCCATTCAACTGAAGTAGTCGCAGCAAAACAAGCGGAAAGATGAAAGTTATGATTACAATCAACGGAGAGCCACTGCCACAAGAAGCTATCGACTTTGAATACCGGCGTATCAGTCAGTATTATGCCAATCACATGTCCCCAGAGGATCTGAAAGCGAATGATGATAAGTTACGCAAACAAGCCGTAGAACAAGCCATTGGGGCCAAACTGCTGCTCAATGAAGCCAGCAGGCTTGATATAGCCGTGCCAGAAGAGATGATTGATAAAAAAATACAGCCTATGATAGAGCAGTCTGGGGGTCCGGAAGTCTTCGCCCAGCGCCTGCAGGAAAATGGTATTACAGAGCAGCAACTGCGGGATAACATTGCGGAGGGATGCAAAGTAGATTTGCTTATCGAACGGATTTGCGAAGGCATATCGGATCCTACCGAAGAAGATATGAAAGCATTCTATGAAAACAACCAGAAACACTACGTGCAACCTGAGCGCGTAGCCGCGTCACATATCCTTATACGACCGAACTCGAGTAGCGATGATGATCGCGCAACGGCCGAATCTCGTCTTGAAGGTATTGCCCAGGAAATTACGGATGGCAAGGATTTTGGAGAATTAGCAGCACAACACTCCGAGTGCCCCAGTGGCAAACAAAATGGAGGAAACCTCGGATGGTTTAGTCGTGGGATGATGGTGCCGGAGTTTGAGCAGGCCGCATTTGATATGGCAGTTGGGGAAATTAGCGACATCATAGAGACGCAGTTCGGTTTCCATATCATCATGAAAACGGCAGAAGATGAAGGCGGACAAGCCAGTTTTGAGGAGTCTCGCGACAAAATCCGTGAACTGATTCGCCATGATCAAAGAGGTAAAGCGGTGGCGGCATATGTTGCTGATTTGAAAGAAAAAGCGGAGATTCGCGAAACCTCTGCATGAAAGCGTTCGATGTAATTGTAATTGGTACTGGAGGGGGCACAAAAATCGCGATGCCTTGTGCAAAACAAGGTATGCGCGTTGCCCTCATTGAAGAAGACGATTTCGGTGGCACTTGCCTTAATCGGGGTTGTATTCCTTCTAAAATGCTCATCCATCCTGCAGAAGTTGCTGATTTGGCCCGCCACAGCGAGGCCATCGGGCTAGATCTGTCGGGTGAGGCAACGTTGCGTTTCGGGGACATCATATCCCGCATTACGCGTAATATCAGAACCATCTCTGACAAAAACCGGGATACGCACAAAGCGTTTCCCGGCATTTCTTACTATGCTGCGCATGCCACCTTTCTGGAAAACCATATTTTACAGGTGGGCGAGGAAATCATCACTGCACCGAGAATATTTGTCGGAACCGGTAGTCGCCCACAAATACCGGATATACCCGGTCTTTCCGGCACCCCATACATAACGAGCAAAGAAGCGTTGCAGCTTCCCCGCCCGCCGAAACGTCTGATCGTGATAGGCGCTGGGTACATTGCCACCGAGTTAGGTGGAGCATATTCCATTTATGGCACAGAAGTTCATTTTCTCGTCCGGAGCCGATTTTTGCGGGGCTTGGATGTCGATATAAGCAATGAATTCGAACGGATATTCAAGCGGCAAAATCATGTGCATCGACCATTCTCGATTCAGAACATTGATCACAACGGAAAAGCATTTAGCATCCATGGCACCTTGGATGGAAAACCGACCCGACCGGTCGAAGCAGAGCATTTGCTCGTAGCAACTGGTGTCATTCCAAATACAGATAATTTGGGAATAAAGAATACGGATATCCAGCTTTCCTCGAAAGGTTACATCTGCACCAATGCATATCTGGAAACAGATGCGTCAGGCGTTTACGCATTAGGTGATTGTGTAGGGAACTACTTATTCAGGCATACCGTAAATTATGAGGGTGAGTATCTCATGCGCTCCGTATTTGGAACCACACCGCCCTCTCCGATCGATTATGGTCCGGTTCCCTATGCGGTTTTCACCGTTCCCCAAATTGCTGGAGTGGGCATGACGGAAGAACAGGCAAATACACGCAGCTTACCCATCATTATCGGGAAAGCAACCTACGCCGATAGCACGCCAGGCATGGCACGGGCTTCAGATCACGGATTTGCAAAAGTCATTTTCGATAAGGCAACAAGGCAATTGCTTGGTGCGCATATCATCGGCGAAGAGGCTTCATCCATAATTCACCTGTTTGTTGCCATGATGAAAAGGAATGGAACTGTTGATGACCTCATGGATATGATTTTTATTCACCCTGCCCTCGCTGAAGTGGCGCGGGATTCCGTCCGCGACGCTGCCAAACAGTTTTGAAAGAAATGATAAACGCATGATTAGATTTCTACTCAAACGATTACTTATCGCAATCCCAGTATTATGGGCAGCCATTACTGTTGCATTTATCCTCGTGCGACTTGCTCCCGGCGGACCCTTCACCGATGAGCGCGCTTACCCCCCCCATACGCTAGAGCAATTACAAAAGCACTATGGGCTTGATGCATCCTTGCCCGTGCAATACGTGCGCTATCTTGGTGGACTCTTACGCGGCGATTTAGGTCCATCGCTGACGCAAGGGGGACGCAGCGTACAAGAAATCATAACAATAGCATTGCCGATTTCTCTTGAGTTAGGAGCATGGTCTCTGCTGGTTGCCATCATAATAGGTATTCCGGCAGGGCTCGCTTCTGCTTTGAAGCCCGGCTCAGCCCTGGACCATGCCACCATGGCTTCGGCTTTGGTGGGCATTTGCATCCCACCGTTTGTTTTGGGTCCTCTGCTTGTGCTCTTGTTTTCTTTACAACTCGGATGGGTACATGCAGCGGGATGGAATACCATGTCGGATCGTATTTTACCATCGATAACGCTTGGTATTGTGTATGCTGCCTATATTGCGCGCTTGGCACGTGCCGGACTGCTGGAAGTATTACCGCAGGACTATATACGGACTGCGCATGCAAAAGGTTTGCACCCAATGCGTGTGATCGCAATCCATGCACTCAAACCCGGTATCCTACCAGTCGTTTCCTTCATGGGACCCGCCATTGCAGGACTCATATCCGGTTCATTTGTCGTTGAAACATTATTTCATATCCCAGGTCTCGGACGCATCTTCGTATCTGCGGCGTTCAATCGAGACTACACATTGGTTTTGGGACTCGTCGCCTTTTATGCCGCCCTCGTCATTGCATGCAACACCATCGTTGACGTGCTGCTCGCCATTTTAAATCCTCGTATCAAGTTAAATCCATGAAAATACGGCTGTCAGAACCAGCAAAAAATGTTGCAAGGCGATTCTTTCGCAACCGCATCGCCCGTGTAGCACTCGCAATCTTACTGATACTCTGCATCAGTGCGATTGCAGCTCCGATTCTATCCCCTCATGCGTATGATCATCAAAACCTAGATCTAGGTCCCGTCCCCCCCCAACGCGGGCACTGGCTGGGGACGGACGATCTAGGGCGCGATCTCTTTACAAGAGTCTTGTATGGTGGTCGCGTCTCGTTAGCCGTGGGATTAGCTGCTACTATGGTGGCGCTGGGCATCGGGGTGACATATGGTACCATTTCAGGTTATGTCGGAGGTCGTACAGACCAAATGATGATGCGTATTGTCGATGCGCTGTATGCCCTCCCATTTACTGTGTTTGTCATCATTTTAATGGTTGTTTTTGGGCGCAATATTTTGTTGCTGTTCGTGGCGATCGGGGCAGTAGAGTGGCTGACGATGGCAAGAATTGTCCGAGGACAAGTCTTGTCACTAAAGGACCAAACCTATATTCGTGCCGCGCGCAGTCTGGGTTTTTCCCACATGCGCATTATGCTACGCCACATTATTCCCAACATGCTTGGTCCTGTCATCGTCTATACTACATTGACCATCCCCCGTGTTATTTTACTCGAATCATTCTTGAGCTTTTTAGGCTTAGGTGTACAACCGCCGATGAGCTCCTGGGGACTACTGATTCGTGATGGAGCACGAGCCATGGAAAGCTACCCCTGGTTTCTAATCGTACCCGGCGTAACGCTGTGTTTGGCATTATTCGCTTTGAATTGTGTTGGAGATGCCCTGCGAGATGCCATGGACCCAAGACATCAATTGAAGGCGTGATGATTAGTGAATCATTGCACTGATGGCATGCCGAATCGCGCGAATGTCTGAAGCAGGAATCAGGATTGTTTGCGCAACCCCATCATCCTCGCGCCATCCAGCAAACACAACGCCCTCTCCCTCTGCAGAGATTAATGGTATCTGCGTAACGCCGAGGCTACGAATAGACCGCAACAGCGCAAGCAAATCCAAGCGTCCTATGGCATAAGGCATGACGGGAGCGCCAATGCGTTCAAGCAACACAGAAGATACTTTACCATCAGCATCCTGTGCCTCTCGTAATAATGCCATTGCACGAATCAGCCCAGCTTCATCAGACATGCTGAAAATAAGCCCGTCCGCAGTGGCTGCATAATCGTAACCAGAGAAAAACTTTTCCATCATGGACTGCATGACTTTCCAATGCTCGAGATCCACCTCTGCTCCACCAGCTTCTTCCATTTGCTGCAAAAACAATTCTTCATCCAACTCTATCGACCAGCGATAAACATCAACACCTTCAATCTCACGCTGTTGCGGCTCTGACATTTTCATGCCGGATTGCGCCATACTCGTTTGATATGCTTCGCTTTGCGTCAATTCAATCATTTGTGCAAGAACCTTATCTGCATGGTCCAGCGTGATGCCGCTTACAATATCCAAAGCACCGGTGTCGGTTACATCGGCAAACACAAACGAAGGTGAGCCTATCGTTTTAATGGTTGGCTGCATGGAGGCGCGCATTACATCCGCATCCATGGCCATATCATGTGACATGTTCTGCATCCAGCCAATATACATGTCTAAAAGTCTATGCATGAGTTCTTCAGGTACGTCATATCCACCGGTCACCACACCAAAGACTTGCTCCTGCTCTAAACGGGGAATCCACCCCGTATGCACCCCTTGAAGCGAATCAATGATCGTAGCCAAGGCTCTATTTTCTTTAGGTTGGACACGAGAGCTAAACTCAAGTCCATGTTCTTGTACCCGTATACCGAATTTGTATGATGAAATTTGGCCAAAAACAGCACGATATAGCCCCAAAACCTCTTCAAACATTTCCGCATGCTCGTGATCATCCGGCATGACGTCCTCTGTCATACTTTGAAAATGATCCAATAGGGACATGAGCTGGGCGGGCTCCATATCGATTCGCAATAAACCAGGAATATCATCAGGTAGATCCTCGGGTATGCCAACCCGAAAGGCCATATCCAATGCATCACCATCTTGGCCCATAATGACCCGGTTTTGATGAATTTGAGCAACCCCCTGCTCACTTACATACCGACCATCGATAGGATCAGGCAAGGGAAGGCCTTGACTGGCAAAGATGGACCCTAAAAACGTTTCAGGCGCACCCAATGTTTGCAGATCTATTACCATTCCAAACTGCCCAGCATCTCCTGAGTAGATATGTACGGCAAGACTAGCGTCGCGATCTAATTGTGCATAACCGGGCACCATCATGTTAAACATCATGGGAGCAGATCCCAGCTCAGGCGCGTCAAATATTTGTGCTGCCTGAAATAACTGAGCCTGCAATGCAGCTATACTCTCCAGATGAAAAGACATAACCCTGCTCTCGCCTTTAACCGATTGAATCATAAGCAGACTGGCTGTAAGAACTCCCAAAAATATACGCGTCATGATTGTCTCCTTGTAGTATTGCAACGATTTCAATAAGAATCAGATTCCTACATCCCACCGCAAATGTCAAACACCACCGTACGCTTACAGCATGCAAAAAGACTACAGTTTTGCTCTTGCTTCAAAAAGGGTGATACATGTAAGGATACTTATGCACCCAGATTTACACCCAAGGTAAATTATGTTGCCAAAATTATTCTTCATAAGTATTGGATTCTCAACAGGGCCGCTGTTGCAAAACATTGGGATGCTGCGACGTGTAAACGCTCTCCGATTCGTGCTTTGCTATCTAAGCTGTAACTTCATGTTCATATACAAGATGTTGAGGCATTGCCAACGCGCTACCACAAGCCAATTTCAAGATCCCCAAGTTTCAATCCTGCATCATCTGGGGGCACCCCCGGGACTGCACTGGAATGTACGCAATACGTGTCCCCCCGCCTTTGGGGCTGGAGCGATTCGCCCATGATCAGGCCTCAAAAAAACATGAATGCCCACCAGCGCTCACCTGCTGAAAATACCCAAAGTAAGAGCCCCCTAGCCAATAAAGCGAACCATCCGCTAGCACCAGCGCATAGCCGCAAGACGCCTCTATGGATTCAACATCTGCTCCATTGGTTCTCCGTTCACCAGCGCACCATGCCATGGCGGGATGATCCTTCGCCTTACAAAGTCTGGGTTAGTGAAATCATGCTACAGCAAACACGCGTTACGGCTGTGATCCCATATTTCGAACGTTTTCTTGGACAGTTTCCCACTGTTCAATCTCTTGCCGATGCACCACTGGAAAAGGTATTGAAAGCATGGGAAGGCTTGGGGTATTATAGCCGCGCGCGCAACTTGCATCAGACCGCTAAAATCATCCATTTCGAAAGAAACGGACATTTTCCCAAAACAGAAGCGGAATGGCTTGCCTTGCCAGGCGTTGGACCTTATACAGCAGCAGCCGTTGCCAGCATCGCATGCGGCCAAACAGCAGCCGCCATCGATGGAAATGTCATGCGGGTCTGGTCGCGCTTGCGCGGAATTCGTGAAGACATATCGACACCTGCGTGGCGTAATAAGGCGCGCGCTGATCTCATACGATACGCCCGAATATGCAACGCGTCCCTGTTCAACCAAGCCATGATGGAGCTTGGTGCACTCGTGTGCTTGCCCCGCAATCCAGCTTGCGTCGATTGCCCCATACGCAACAATTGCATAGCCCACAGAAAGAGATGGACCGATATCATCCCTCTTCGAAAAAAGATAAATCCGGTTCCCCATCGACACGAAGTCGTCTTGCTGATTTCGAGCAACAAGAAGGTATTGATGCGCCAACGCCCTGAAAAAGGGCTACTGGCAGGACTTTGGAAATTTCCGTCCCAGCCACTGGACAAGACGCATACATCTTCGTCTCGTGCTGCACGAGCACTGGCCAACTCCCTGCATATACCTCAGACAAACAAGCTACAGAAACACCAACGGGTTGAGCACGCCTTTACGCATTTTACCCAGACGCTGCATGTATATCGCATGGAACTTGCAACAGCCATTAAACTTCCATCTCCTGATTGGAGATGGTGCTCAGCGCACGATTTAGACACATTACCCCTCTCCCGCTCGCAACGTATTATTGCAAACGAATACAATGCCGAGGATGAACGTTCATCGTAAGGTATCATTTATGTTCTCGATCAAGTGTAAACGAATGAATGAAGGAGATCGTCCATGAAAAATACAGCCGTCGTTACCTTTGCACTGTTAGCATTACTCGTATCTCACAGCGTAGCTGCAAACAGTGTGCACGAATTCGAAACCGAAACCATAACAGGCGAAAACATATCCATGGAGCAGTATGCAGGAAAGGTTCTCGTAATCGTCAATACTGCTTCTCGTTGTGGTTTTGCACGGCAGTTTGCGGATTTAATACAACTGCAAAAGGACTATGCCGACAAAGGCGTAGTCGTCATCGGCTTCCCGTCCAGAAACTTTGGACGCCAGGAGCTCGAAGAAGACGAGGCGATTGCAGCGTATTGTGAAGAAAACTTTGGCGTTGATTTTCAACTCATGACGTTAACCGATGTGCGTGGTAGCAACCAATCGCCCTTATTCGCCCATCTAACTTCGGCCGACAATCCCGACTTTACCGGTGTCATTCGTTGGAATTTTGAAAAGTTCATCGTGGATCAAGAAGGTGTTCTTCAAAGACGCTTCCGCTCTGGCACTTCCCCCCGTGATGCCGCTTTTCGTCAAGCAATCGAAAAGTTGTTGCAATAGAGTGATAAGCCAGCCGAGTCTCAGCCGTTTTGTATAGAGGCAGAATATAATGAGATAAATCCACCAATCGTCCATCTTCCCGCGCCCCTGCGAGGGCAGGATCGAGCGGCATTGTAAACCTCGTGCCAACTTCAGCATGCATCATATTGGCATACCCAGTGTTGGGATGAGCAGTTTGCATTTAGTAGTGCACTTTCCATAAAAACAGTCCCTCTGGTGCAGCAGTGGGCACTTTCGCGGTTCTGACACGCGAATCCAGTATGCTTTGCGTATCCGCAAATTTGGCATCACCCTGCCCCACTCTTATGAGCCAGCCTGCAATGCTTCGTACCATCTTGTAAAGAAATCCATTCCCCCGTAAAGAAAGGATAATGTCTTGGCCCTCTTCTCGCAAGGTAGCCTCAAAGATCGTTCGAATGGTTGTCTCTACTTCCCGATCCGGATTCGCACTGAAAGCGGCAAAGTCATGTGTTCCCTCAAGTATGGCAAGGGCTTGCTGCATGGCTTCCGTATCCAGCTTCTTGTGCACATGCGTACGATAGAGGCGGAGATGTGGCAACATAATATCTGCCTGATAAATAAAATAACGATACTCCTTGGAAAGGGCAGATTTGCGTGCATGAAAAGAATCATCAACTTGCGCACAAGACAGTATACGAATGTCTCGCGGCAAGCGTACATTCAGGGCCCGCACGTAAGCGACAGGCGGCACGGAAAAACACGCATCAACATGAATCACTTGTCCAGCGGCATGTACGCCTGCATCCGTGCGACCACTCCCATGCACCTTTATGGATTCCCCTGTTAAGTCGCAAAAGGCTTTTTGCAGGACCTGCTGAATGGCAACCTGCCGAGGCTGAATCTGCCAACCGGCATATGCCGTCCCATCATATGCAACTGTAAACCGAAACCGACTCATGCAGACATCTCATAAAAAAGCATCACAATCCCCACGCGTAGACAAAGCTTGCACCAACTGCTTCACCTCTTCCGTTCGATGCTTCGGACAAATGAGGGTGGCATCGCCAGCATGCACGACCACGAGATTTTCAACACCAATCAACGCTGTCAAACGATCTTTACTGATCACCACGTTGTCCTCGCTATCGAATGCTTCCACCAAGCCAAGAATCGTGTTTCCGGTTGCATCTTTTTCATGCAACTTTTCCAGCGCCGCCCATGTGCCGACATCTAGCCATCCAAACGAACTTTCTGCTGTCACAATATTGGCAGCCTTTTCCATGACCGCATAATCGATGGATATCCGGCTCAATGGTGCGTACGCCATTTGCAGGGCATTAACAAAATCCGGGGCATCAACCGATGGCATGATATCCTCAGCCATTTGCGCCAATGCCGGCACATGCCGCTTGAGTGCATCTTGCAGCGTACGCACACTCCAAATAAACATGCCGCCATTCCAAAGATAGCTTCCAGTCTCAAGATAACGTTCAGCCGTTTCCCGATCCGGCTTTTCCACAAAACGCTTGGCTGGCCGGAAGACCACACCACTCTCGGTCTTTCCCTCGCCACATTCGATATATCCAAATCCCGTGCTCGGAAAATCCGGTTTAATACCAAGCGTCACGATTACAGGTTCGCGCTCTGCTTTGTCAAATGACGCCCGCAGCACTTCGCGAAAGCGATTGCCATCGCGCATAACATGATCTGCCGTAAGCATCGCAAGCACACCATCCGGCGCACGCTTCGCGACAATGGCACCAGCCAATGCGCAAGCTGCAGCAGTGTCACGCCCACATGGCTCGCCAATGACATTATCTGCTGGAACCTGCGGAATCGCAGACCGACACGCCTCCACTAAACTTGTATTTGTAATGACTAATATTTGTTCGGGAGGAACTAAGTCTGTTATCCGATCGACAGCCTCTCGCAACATCGGCTTCTCGCTCGCCAATGCCAAAACCTGCTTCGGACGCTTCAACGTACTCATCGGCCAAAACCGTTCCCCGCGTCCCCCCGCCAATATACACGCATATCTCTTCATCATCTCACCTCATTCAAATCGTAAACCACACCAAGCCCCTTTAGTGTCAGATCAGGGTCAACATGATAGTCCATCCCGGCATTTTCCAACACCCAACCGGCAAATCCGCCCGTAGCGCAGCAAACGGCCTTTTGCATACCAGACTGCTCCCGTAAATAAGACGTAATCTCGCGAATCATACCGCGATAGCCAATCCGTGCACCGATCCGCATGGCGCCCTCGGTACTACGTCCAATCCGGCCACATCTTCCGCGCGGGCTAATCAAGGGTAATAGTGCCGTGCGCTCAGCTAGATAGTCAGTCATCAAAGGTAATCCTGGTGCAATCACACCGCCGCAATACTTTCCTGCAGCATTGACCACATCAAATGTAAGCGCGGTGCCGAAGTCAGCCACGATCACGGGCGCGCCATACAGTTTAACTGCAGCACAGGCATTCGCGAGCCGGTCGGCGCCAATCGTTCCTGGATGGGGATAATCAATACCAACGGGAAGAAGGGTTTGGTGCGTTAGAAACAAGGGCAATAGCCCAGTATGCCCCTTGATACATTTCTCCCATCGGCGATTCGTAGCAGGCACAACAGACCCCAATATCCCCCCCTCAAAGAAATGGCGCCGCTGGAAACGATTCATCAAACGCAATACTTCATCGATGGCATCGATCCCACGTGGCACATGACCATGCGCGAGCACATGTAGACCATCCACCACACCCAAGGTCGTACTCGTATTACCTACATCAATGGCGAGACAGCGGCTCACAGCGCCTCCATTTCAAGCGTTAAATCGATCGATCGGAAGGCATGCGTCAAACAGCCTAAAGATATCGCGTCAACACCCGTTTCTGCTACGGCTCGTACATTATCCAGCGTAATCCCCCCCGACGCCTCCGTTAGACATATCCCCTTGCACAGAGCCACACAGGAGCGCATCAGATCTTCAGGCATATTATCCAGTAAAACCTCATCCGGTTGCGCCCGCAATGCATCCCGCAGCTCTTCCATATTTTCTACTTCAACTTCAATAGGTAAATCCGGATAAGCTTCCCGAGCAGCACGGATCGCGTCGGCCAACGTTTTCCCACCGGTCCAGAAACGTCGATGGTTGTCTTTAATCATCACTTTATCATACAAACCGAAACGATGATTCTGCCCCCCTCCGCATGCAACTGCATATTTTTCAATCAAGCGCAGCCCCGGCGTTGTCTTGCGCGTATCCAGGATCTTTACCGGCAAAGGCGACACTGCATCCACGAACCGTTTCGTCAATGAGGCGATACCAGACATACGCTGCATAAAATTAAGGGCTGTGCGTTCGGCACTCAGGATTGCGCGGGCGGACCCTTTCAATTGCAACAATACGTCGCCAGCTTGTGCAAGCGCCCCGTCTTTTTGCACAGCCACCACATGCATATCCGAATCAAGATGCTTAAAGGCAGTCACAGCGACACCGATTCCAGAGACCACACAAGCTTCCCGCGTCAGGATAATCGCCGAAACCCGTTGCTCCGCATCCACCAAAGCGTCCGTCGTAGCATCACCAGGGCCCAAGTCAGCCTGCAATTCCAATACTATCAAATGCTGTACATCGTCACGCTCTGCTATTTTCCGCATCTTCTCCCCTTCTTAACCGCCCGCCGCATAATCCCATTTAACCGGAATATCCACAGGCCCAGCAGCTTTTCCACTACTGAGCACCCCGAATGGAAAGGCATGATCCAGACGATGATAATTATGTCGATGATCTGCGGAATGCACGGAACAAGATAACAAATAGTTTCCTGACGCTAGCGGAAGCGGGCCTACAGAGAGTGATAGCTTTCCTCTTCCGGATACAGCTGGAATTTCCAAGCCGGCCAATTGTGTATTACTTCCATGCAGGAGATGACCTTCCGCATCACTGATCGCATATCCGAATACCGGTTCCTCGATTCGCTGGACCGCACGATAGTCGATCTGCACATGCAACCCCTCCTCCGCATGAAATACATCAGATGCGCTGCCATGTTTATCGAGCAAAACGACTTCTTCCAAACGAATTTCCCCGGTCCCCCATTCCCGCTTGATCACGGACGATTCTGTCTGTCGCACCAAGCCCTCATATTGACCAATCATTTCGGCAGGAGAACCGCTCCCCAGAAGCTTGCCCTTATCCAGCAACACAATCCGATCACTAATCCCTTGAATCGTCTGCAAATCATGCGAAATAATTAACATCGTTTTTTTCTCTCGACGAAAAGCCCGCATTTTTTCCAGGCACTTGCGCTGAAAAGACGAGTCACCTACGGCAAGCACCTCATCAATCAGCAGAATGTCCGGATTTACCTCAACAGCAACAGCAAATCCCAGACGCACATACATCCCGGAAGAGTAATGTTTAACGGGCTGATCGATGAAATCCCGAAGCCCGGCAAAATCCACGATTGCTTCAAACCGCGAATCCATGTGAGCACGAGATACCCCCATAATGGCACCATAGAGATAGATGTTTTCCCGGCCCGTTAAATCAGGATGAAAGCCGGCGCCAAGCTCTAACAGGGAAGAAATCTGTCCCTCTGTATAAATCGTCCCGCGCGTTGGGAACAACGTTCCCGTCAACAGTGCCAGTAGCGTACTCTTCCCGGCACCATTCGCGCCGATAATCCCTAAGGTCTCGCCACGCTTAACCGTAAAGCTTACATCATCTAGCGCTTTGAACGTGCGTTTCTTATGACGCCCCGTTAAGCGCTCCAATATGCGTGCCTTCAGGCTTCCTGTCCGGCCACTCAGATTGAAGGACTTGGTAACCCCATCCACAGCAATTACGATTTCCGGTTCCTGGCTCCCCATTACAAAACATCTCCAAATGCACGCTGCGATTTTTGAAACACGGCATACCCTACAGCAAAGACGACAAGCGAGACCCCAACTGAGACCAAAAGCCACCACCCCGGAATGACCAAAATATCGGGCATTTCTCCCCCCATCAACAACAGACGGTAGATATACAAAATCCCCGTCATGGGATTCAAAAACGGTAGCCAGCCCAAGTGATCCGGCAAAAACTCCATTTGCAATTCGATCGGATAAAATACGGGTGAAAGGAAGAACCAGGCGAGAGATCCGACTCCTAGAATATGCTCCGTATCACGCATATAAACATTCGCCGACGATAATATTCCAGCCAAGCCGAGGCACAACAACATCTGCCATATGACCACTACAGGCACCATTCCAAGCCCGGGTAGCGGCATCCGCATGACGAACAAGAACAGGATCAGCACTAATAACGTTAACAGAAAATTAATGAGATTCGCTAAAACCATGGAAAGTGGCAATATCAGCCGAGGAAAAGCCGTCTTTTTCACCAAATTTGCATTTCCTAACACGACATGCAGCGAATCATTCAAGCACATGTTCAGGAATTGCCAGATAATGATCCCCGTCACAAGAAATAAGAGGTAATGGGGCCTTCCCTCATTAAACCGCAAGATCGCGGCAAAAACCCCGTAAATCATAATAAGCAGCGCCGGACTTAATAACGACCAGAAAAAGCCTAGCATCGAGCCCTTATAACGTATCTTCAGATTGCGAATGATGAGGATCCCCAACAGTTCGCGACGCTCAGAAATTGTTTTTAACGTATCCAGCATTCCAGCTCCTTCATAGATCTGTAAAAATGCCCGAGATAGGCCCGCCATTCAAGCAAACAAAACAACAATCCAGTAACGGCTGTCGATGATCATGACACGCAGTACAGGAGGTTCTCCAGCAACCTGCTGCTCCCAACGCTCTGCAAGTACCCCACGCAAAATCAAACTGCTATAAATGTAGATTTGACGCATCCTTCGTTCAATCATATCATTGCACTGCATTACACAACTTTATCAAACCGAAACCTAGGAGGGCACGATGCAAGAGGATCATCATATTGTCGCCATTCATGTAACCGATCGCCTATCTAAAGCACAAGCGGTGCAAGCACTACTCACAGAGTTTGGTAACTTTATTAAAACGCGCCTGGGTTTGCACGAGTTTGAACCAGATGCCCCCGGACCCAATGGCATACTCATTCTGGAAATGATCGGAGGTGCCAAACCCTGCCAAACGCTGCTAGGCAAACTAAATGAAATTGCCGGCATCGAAGCCAAGCTCATCACCTTTTCACATTAACCAAACGGTCCATAGCTGCGCTTTATAACCGCCGTCCCCGGTATAGCAGGTTGTCCCGCAACCTGCTGCTCCCAGCGCGCCACTCTCATCCAACGCAGAAGCAGGTTGGCACAACCTGCTTTACCTTGCTGCCTTCACACTGCACCTACAGACCGGTCACCAAACGCTCGCGGGGTACCTCCATCCAGCCGCGGACGGAATTAATGAGCCAGATTCGCTCAGACCGCAGAAGCGCATCGCGCGTGATACGTGCCTCCAGCAGTTCTCCCGCAGCAACGAGCGCCCGCCGCATCGTGCCGTCAAGCAGGCCACAAGCAATCGGTGGTGTGTATTTCTGCCCATTACGCTCGAATACAACATTTGCCAGACAAGACTCCGTGACGTCTCCATCCTCATTGACAAGAATCACATCTCCGCAATGCGGGAACGCCCTCCATGCATTTTCATAAACAACGCGGTGCGTTGTCTTGTGATACAGAAAGACATCCTGCTTATTACAGGCCCCCACAGAGGCCAATCCGACAGGCTTATCGGGCAGCGGTTTCAAGTCCATGGATTCCACGCTCATAGCACCGTCTGGCGCAAGCAGCCAGCGTACCCGCTGCGGATTCCGTTTTCCACACACGGCATCATGCAATCGATCAAGCATGGTGTCCTGATTGAAGGGATAGCCGAAATAACGTGCAGAAGCCGACGCGCGCTCACAATGTTCTGCAAGATAAGCGAACCCTTCATCAGGATCATACCGCAAGGTTTCCAATAAGGAAAAGGTTGGCGCCGTATGTGTCAATACAGCAGCTTTAGTTAAACACTCTTCATATTCACGTTGTTCCACCGAGTCCCAGACAATACCGCCTCCCACTCCATATTCAGCCATTCGGGCTTTTTTATCTACGGTAACGGTCCGGATCATCACATTGAATTGCGCATGTCCATCTGCCAGACAATACCCGGCCATACCCGTGTAAAAATGACGCGGACTTTTTTCCAGCTCACGTATGATCTGCATGGTGCGAACCTTGGGGGCGCCCGTGATGGAAGCACAGGGGAATAGCGCGCCAATCATATCGCTCAACGTGGATCGGGATTTCGCTCGTACGGTTGAAACCATTTGAAAAAGTGTAGGATACCGTTCCACCTCGAACAAGGGGTACGGCTCAATGGATGCAGGTTCAGCAATACGGCCAAGGTCATTGCGGATCATATCCACAATCATTACATTTTCAGCGCGGTTCTTCGTACAAGCAGAAAGTTCTGCCGCAATGGCATTGTCTTGATCTTCAGTCAGTCCGCGCGCGGCAGTTCCTTTCATCGGTTTCGCAACAAGATCCCTGCCCGTTTTTTCGAAAAACAATTCCGGCGATGCCGAACAGATTGCGTAATCACCGATATCCCCGAATACGGCATAACGAGCTGCCTGCGCCTTGCATAAACGCGTGAACAATGCATAAGCATCTCCCATATAATGCGACCGCAACCGCATGGTAAAATTGACCTGATAGGTATCCCCTTCCCGGATCCACCTTTGAATCTTCTGGATGCCCTCACCATATGCCGCCCGATCCATATCGGCTTTCCAATCCAACGTTGCCGGACAATCGCCATCCGGATCAGGTAGTGCATCCAGTCGTTCCGGCTTTTCATAGACACCAAACCAAGCCAGCGGGAATCCGTCTGGCGGATATGTCACGAGGGCAGGATCAAAGGCGGACGCGGCCTCATAGGCAACAAACCCGGCGGCATGCTTTCCCTCGGAAAGGGCCTTTTCCACTCGACGGAGCACGTCAAGGACGTCGCCAAGGGTCTTGGCGCAGAGAACCTCGACCGGGTTGCGAAACAGCAACCAATTATCTTCGGGCGTCTGCGCCAGTATAGTTCCCTTTTTCAATGCGCACTCCCGTACTCATCAACGACTGGGAGCTCGCACTGGCACAATGCGCCAACCATCACTCTCAGTAAATTCCCGGGCAGCAAACACCCAAACAACAACGCGCTTCTCATCCCAGAAATTTTGATTTTGCCGCACGCGCCGGAATAAATTGATACGCGCTGGTGTGGCGCCCGAGCCACGCACCCCGATCAAATCAACAGGCATACCAAGTGCATACGCAAGCTGGTCTACCAACCCTGCCCCGCGATAATGCATATCCCCGCCCGCATGAAAGACAAGCGTATGACTATCCCCAAGCACCAGCACTGGGCTCTCTTGTGTTGTCGTATCTCCTGCGATACTGCGGACGGGCAAGGTTTCTTCCTGCACATCATCGGCCGCCAACATACGCTGCAAATCTCCGCTAATCGCAATTTCACGCCAATCATACGCGAATGACACGTCTACGCCCCCCTCGATATTCGGTGATATTTTTTCTGCAATAGCTGTGGCAGCGAGTACGCAGCCCACACCTGACCAATGTGTATCCGTCAGACAATAGGTCGGTCGTTCTTCATCAGGCGGATGTCGCAAGATCTCCGTCAGATCCAATACGGCAACCCCTGCTTCACGTAGTTTCTGATAAAACTGCTGCAAATGCGCATCCGTCACCTTTTCCCGCAAATCAGCAGGCAAGTAATCGGCATATACAAAAGCTTTTGGAGGAACGGGCACTACGAGCAACGTTATCCCAAGTTCCTCCAATTCCTTATGAAAATCTAAAATTGCAGGCATAGGATCACGATGCGATGGGTCCGAGGCACGCCCTACCGCTTCAGCATACGCACCCCAGAATGGCCCCACCTGCAAATGGCGCAGCTCCGGCTCCAAAAAAAGCCAGTCGTCGTTTCCTTCTATAACGGATGCCAAGGCACAATTCGACAAAGCAAGAAAGAAAACACATACACCTGAGAATATGCATTGCATTCCATATCTATTCATGTATTTCTCCCCAATTTGGTTCTTCGAGTTGTAGCGCAAAATCATCAAGTTCGCTGCGATTAATGGCATCAAAGCGCTCCGCAACATCTTGCCATGCACGCAACCGCAAGGTTACATCCTGGCCTCTTCGCAACCGTGCAGCAGCCGTCCATTGATTGTCAATCATGCTTTTTAGATAGATCACAGCTTCCGCTCCATCTGGCAAGTCTACCAGATGCAAAGAAAGAATATGGTCGCGATATGGTACGGTGCCAGGCCTAGGAACCGCCGAGATATCCTGCACGCGCCCGCTAACCACAAGCTCATCCCCGCTCTCCACCGCAAGAAATTCCGAGGGTTCCGGCTCACGTAGTTCCAGCGGCATGATTCGCCAGTCGCCTTGCGCAAGTTCACGTGTCGCGAATTGCCACACGACAACCCGCGTTTCTGACAGCCGATCCACGCCGCGTGCCAAATCACGCTGCAACATTTCGCGCGTGACATATGCACCACCATCATTACGAATCATACGATCAACCGAATGTCCCAGGTAATATGCGATTTGCTCAGGAAACCCCGCCGCTTCTCCCCATCCCATAGGTTCAAAAGAGAAAATGTTACTGAAGCTATCCCCTAGCACAAGAACAGCTGCCCGATCCCGCGGCCGCCAATACTGTCCATCTTCCTGCAATACCTGCTCTACTGTTACCGGTTCGGGAGGAAAGACCTCTGCTGTACGCTGCACATCCAACATCAACGCAAGATCTCCGATCCCCGAAAGCGCAACCGTTCGCCTTTGATAGACGCGCTCTTCCAAACCCTCTGGTAATAAGGGGGTCACATAATCGACTAACGCTGCTGCAACAGCTTCCATGGCTTCCGGCCGCCAATGCGTATCGGTTGCCAGGTATTGCGCTTCTCCCGTGCGGACTTTGCGTTCATGCAAAAGGGGTGCGGGGTCAAACACATGAATATTCGCAGCCTGCAACTCGGCTATCCATGCTGCATAGGATCGGTTCTGCAGAGGCGGATGTTCGAAAGGGACCCTGCGCGTAAACTGCTCGGGGTGGATCGAGGGTTTGACGGGAGTTGGAACAACCACAAGCTCAATGCCACGTTCAGCTAATTGATCCCGAAAATCCAATATGGCCAAACGCGGGTCTGGTTGTGGGGGCACCGCCCCATCCGTGGCAGCAGCAACACGTTGCCGCAAACGGGCGCGATCCATAAATCCGGTTCCCATTACATAGTCGATCCCTGGACGGTAGAATAGCCACTGATCATGCCCGACATAAACTTGTTCTGTCCCCACGCCGAGATGCTGCGACATCACCGACTGCACCTTGGGGCGAACCCACTTACCAAGAACAGACTCATCCTCTAACGCATCCTCAAATGCATGCATGGCGCGCTGCAACTCCCGATTGGCCAGCCATAACCATTCGCTCCGGGAGGCTGATCGATCCCGCAAGGCAGCAATTTGTTGCGGTAGCGCACGAAAGGGCACCCAAGAAGCAGATTCAAATGCCTTCCCATCTGCACGGGCAGATCGCCATTGCATCACCAGTTGATGAACTGGCACAGCAAAGATCAACAGGAAAAAACCAACCACAAGCGCCCAGACGCCCGCACGGCTAACCGTTGTATACCCAACCTCGCGGAAGGCTTCTGCTTCGCGACTTTCTTGTTCGTGTGTTCGTTTCATCAGAATATAAAGTAAATGAAAGGATTATATGCCTGCGTTACCAGTATTCCCACCGATGCCAGCAACACGGCAAAAATCAGTCCGATTTTCCACCAAGGCAGGTTTCGCGTCCAATCCCACGTTTGTGGTGCCCACCATGTCACCACGACAGCCAATAAAAAGGTACATACATAATAGGGTTGATAGAGAATACCGCTGGGTAAAGCTGCCATGGCCCCCCTACCGCCAACCCCAAACATAGAACCTAAATAGCGAAAGGCTTGCGGCAAATCCACTGCACGAAAAAAGACCCATGCAATGGTAACCAGCAAAAACGTGAACATGATCTGCATGGCTTTGGGCAAACGACGATAAAAGGATTTCTTACCCTGCAAGCGCTCTATACCCAAAAACAAGCCGTGCAATCCGCCCCAAATCACAAAATTCCACGATGCCCCATGCCAAAGTCCTCCCAAGAGCATCACAATCCCGAGATTCACACTTGTGCGCAATGATCCGCGACGATTGCCCCCAAGCGGGATATACAGGTAATCCCGCAACCAAGAAGACAACGAGATATGCCAGCGATGCCAGAATTCGGTGATGGAGCGGGCATGATAAGGCGAATCAAAGTTCTTGGGAAAAACAAAACCGAGCAATAACCCCAAACCAATGGCAATATCCGAATACGCACTGAAATCAAAATAGATCTGAAATCCATACGCAGTGATACCATACCATGCTTCCACCACACCGAGCTCAGCCGTTTCAAAGGCCACATCGGCGACTTTACCACACGGGTTCGCAATTAATATTTTCTTGGCCATACCAAGCCCGATAAAAGCTACCCCGCGCGCGCATTTTACAAGTGTGTGTTTGCGCGTACGCAATTGCTCGGAGACCTCGGCAAAACGGATGATCGGACCTGCCACTAACTGCGGAAACATCGACACATAACAGGCAAAATCAATAATATTGGGCAATGCACGTGCATGACCACGATATACGTCGATAGAGTAACTCATCGACTGGAATGTGTAAAAACTGATTCCCAACGGCAATGTGATGCGAAAAGCAAGATCGAGTTGCAACCCCTCAAAGCCTAAAAGTCCCACAATGGCATCATAATTTTCCACCGCAAAATTGAAATACTTGAAAAAGCCCAATAGCGATACATTCGTGATGATCGAAATACATAATGCCACCTTTTGCGAGCCAGACCGGTGATTATTCTCAGGCAATGAACAAATCTCTGCTCGGCCTGCAAAAGGAGAATGTTGCGCAATGACAAGTCCGCAAAAGTAATCGACAACCGTCGAGAATACCAATAATACGACAAAAGCTGGATTTGCCCATCCATAGAAGCCATAGCTTAGCAACGTCAGTATGAAATGTTTGGCACGACGTGGCGCCAGATAATACAGCGCAAGTGCTAGCGGCAAAAAGCCGAATAAAAAGAGGTAAGAGCTGAAAACCATAGTACCTACAATGTTAGGTCGTAATACCAATCCAGCAGAAAGTTTTCCTGGTCCATCGCCACGCGTTCCCCTTCCAGTTCGGGGCGATCATCAAAACGCACCAATTGCAAGTCATGTATGCTATCAACAGGCCGCTCCGCTTCCGATAAAACCTTTGCGCCCAGAATACCCCAATGGGCAGCCAGTAAGCGGTCGCCTTCCCGCGGGCCTTCTACCACTTCATACTCATGAAAAATCAATGCTCGCGTATACGGAGCAATATCAGCTGGTTCTGGCACCGATGAGGCCTTTACAACTCGCCCGCGCAAGCGTTCAATTTCGGGTGGTGGAGAAGATGTAATCTTATTCAGCAAATGTGAAGCATGCTGCGATATTTCTATCTCCTGGAGCGCGCATGCATATATACCGATATGCGAAAGCAACGCAGGTCCCATTATGCTATAATCCGGATGACCACCAAAAAACAACCGCACGCTTTCGGGAAGCAGGATAACATCAGCCAAGTCAATCCGACTAACCCTCTCTCCATTGAAAAATAGGGTCACAGTATCCTGATTCGCAACCAAAGAAACATGTAGCAATTCCTGCATAGCAGTGGAGCCAAGTTCATATTGTTCCGCCCCTACACGCAAAATCCAACTTTCATTCAGGACGGCAATGGATAATGCATCACCAATATGCAAAAGCTCCGTGTTTGGCGCCAAACCCTGCACAACAAATTCGAGAGACCATGTGCTACCTGATAAGGCAACCTGATCATCGACAAAATATCCTTGATCCACCCACATGGCCTGCTGCCAACCATATCGTGCGCGACCTCGCGCCTCAGGACGAAATACGATGCGGCGGCCTGTCTCATCATCCACAATTTCATTTTGGGCCCCGGCATGTTCCCAGCGATATAACAAGGCCTCCTCCGAAAGGGGCCATTCCATCACATGCGAATCATCTGACATTGTTGCGTCGGCAACTCGATCACTCGGCTCAGCTTCCTGCGTGCCAGCAACCCAAACATCCGGAAAGAAATTTGCATATGCGTTTGAGGTTACCTGCGCCCAGGACTCGATTGCACTGAATTCCGCATCAAATCGACCAACATGAATTTCGACGGCCTCCCCACCACCCCGAATATTATTACCGCCATGCCTGATTTTATACGGTCCGCTCATGACCATGATACGAGGATCATTGCTCCAGCGAGGATGATACACCTCATGGTTGTTAATGCCGGGCGCCTGTGAAATGGGGATTGTCGTTCTCTCGCCAGTTACGGTATCAAACAACAAAAGATTCCTGTGACTACCGTCAAATATCCAGAATCGATAGGAATTGTCAGGCGCCAAGGATGTCCAGCAACCGCGCCCTAAAATCTCAATCCGCTGCTCAGGTATATGCATGATACCGCATTCCGGCCATGGGAAATTGCCGGCTGCGACACGTCCATCAGCCGAAAGCTGAAAGCTATCCTCACCAACGGGCTGCCCCTCCCAGACATGCTCTGCTATATTCGGATTATCGATGCGATGTCGCGTTACGCGATGATAGGCGGGTGCATCACTTTCAGCGGGTTCCGTACCGATAAATACCCAGTCGACACCATTGCCATCCCGCCACACGTCCAAGGCTCGGCCCTTAATGAGTTGGGTCACCTCCGCTCCTTCCCAATCTACCGAATACACATAACCATCCAGATAATGGGAAAAAAGAATTGTCTCGCCGTCATCAAGCAAGAGCGGTTTGGCAAAATTATCAGGTCCGGGTAAGATAACGCGCTCCCCGCGTCCATCTTGCGAATCATACCCCATTAGCCGGAGTTGATTGCCACGAGCAAATACATCCGTGCGTTCATGCGAATCTTGCACCCAGACAATGCGTGTATGGGCGCCCGTCAATTCCTCGATATCTCGACGCAATTGTTCCGTTTCGCGGTTGGAACGATAACACCCACCGAAAAGCAATACAGACACACCCAAAAGAAAAAGAAACCACCATCGCCGGACAGCATGAGCAGAAAAGTGAGTTTTCATGTTTCATCTCCATTCATCTGTCCGGTCTTGCAATCCGTGTAACAAAAAAAGGGGTGACGCCTGCGGACAGGTATCACCCCACTTCCCTCACCAACCCGTGGCAATACTATTTTGAAGCAAGCAGTTTCGGACGCTGTAAAAGTTTGCGTATCTCGTCTGGATTCATCGTACGAAGTTGTTCTTCGGAAACACCCAACGCAAGCAACCGCTTACGATGTGTTTCAATCCGTCGCGCACGTTCACTAGCACCCTTTTTTGGACGAGAAATAGGTTTTTTGTTAAAAGTACGGCCTGTTCCCATTGCTTACTCCTGAATATCGTTTACAAAATGCAGTCATTCAAAATGCCGAAACCTGGGGAGAATAGCAAGAACAAATAATACCGTTTTTGCTTTCCTATTCAGGCAGCGCTTTGCTAGCCTGCAGGCATTCAGCAAGTCTCATTATGGACGTAACCGCCTGAGGGTGGAACTGCAAATACGTCCGAACCTGTATAAAACGTGTTTGTAGTGCCGGCTTCAGCCGGAATTCCCGAGGATGGGCGTCTATAATGCGAGTTGCGGCAACCATGTATTAGCCAGGCAACCCGATACTATGAAAAAAACAACCGTTACGTTTCTTGGCCCGAGCGGAACCTATTCGCACCTTGTCGCTACCAAACGCTTTGCAGGCCACAACATGCTTCCGCAAGACGGCATATTAGATGTATGCGACCACATTGCGAAACACCCTAAAGCACGTGGTATTGTACCAATTGAAAATTCGTCGGGTGGTACAATCAATGAAACCGTTGATGTCCTGCTGGATCAAAACCAACTGCTTTACATACAAGAGGAAATGTCCCTGCATGTACAACTTGCGCTTTTAGGACACCGCGGCAAACATATCAAACGCCTATATTCGCACTTTGTCCCCTTGGAGCATTGCGCACCATGGATCCATGCAAATCTGCCGCGTATACATAAGCAGGAGTGTGAAAGCACAGCCGCCGCTGCAGCGCGTGCAGCGGATGATCCGGAAGGGGCAGCACTCTGCTCCCGATTTCTGGCCAAACGGTTTGAACTTGATTTGCTGGCGTTCCCCGTCGAATCAAGCACACCGAACATAACCACATTCATCGTGATTGCAGCAAACCCCGTGAGACTGCCCCGCATACGAAAAACCACTTTGGCTTTACGACTGCCGAATACCCCCGGAAGCCTCTACCGCTTTCTGGGAACGTTAGAAGCAGAGAACATAAACCTATCGCGACTGGTTTCGCGTCCGATACGCGGCAAACGCCAAGAGTATGCTTTTTTGGTAGACTTGGATGCCGATGCCGAAAGGAGCTCCGTGCAGCGTGCATTAGCAGCTGCACGCATCGAAGCAACCAGCTTGCGTATCTGTGGCAGTTTCCCCAGTCACCGCACCTATAAATCCTAACACGGATTTCATCCGCACCCCAAAGCCGAAGCAGGTTGCCCAGCTTTCAACTTTACACGCTTACATTCTCCATGTATCGAAACAGCCACCTCGATATCTTGTTCTGAGCGTAGTGTCGCACGCACAACAGAACCATCTTTCCAAGTACAGTCAACCTCGATTCCGCCGCGAGCACGCAAACCCCGGAACGAACCGCTTTTCCAAGCGTTAGGTACTGCTGGTAACAGGTCAATTCGTATCGTTCCATCCTCTAGCCGGCGATGACTTTGTAGCAGCATCTCGCCGATCGCGCCAGTCACGCCGAAATTACCATCAATCTGAAAGGGAGGATGGGCACACAAGAGATTTGTATACAAGCCGCCCCCACGGCTATGTTGGTGCTTGGCATCGCTTCGAACATGATGAAGAAAATGTCCGATTACATTCAAAGCACGATTACCATCCAAGAATCGAGCCCAAACCGCTACCCGCCAACCCATGGCCCATCCTGTACTTTCATCTCCGCGAGATTCCAGGGATTTCCGGCAAGCAGCATATAAATCTGCATGCTTATCAGGAGAAAACAACACACCCGGATACACACCATAAAGATGCGATATATGACGATGTCTAGGCTCAGGTTCCTCCAACTCGACTCCGAACTCCAATAATTGGCCCCCCGAACCAGTTTTTGGCAAGAGCACTCTGGGTAAAGCATGGTACACTTCATCCAGCAAAACATCATTGGCCACCTGTAGAATACGTGCCGCTTCAAGGGTATTTTCAAAAAGTTCACGGATCATGCTCATGTCCATCGCACTTCCAACGCAAACGCTTGACTGTTCTCCCGTACGCGGATCAATAAAGACATTTTCTGGAGATGTGGAGGGAGACGTGACTAAATCCCCGGCTTCATTCTCGACCATAAAATCGAGAAAAAAAGCACATGCGTCTTTCATAATCGGAAAAGCTCTCTCCAGGAAAGCATGATCAAGGCCGAACTCGTAGTGCTCCCAAAGGTGATGACACAGCCAAGCGCCTCCCATAGGCCAAAACGCATGCATGGGTAAACTACCGCCTGTATAGGGATATCGCCACAGATCCGAGTTATGATGTAAACACCACCCACGGGCACCATATAGTTCACCTGCTGGTCGACGGCCAGAAATGGCTATCTCTTCGATAAAACGCAAGAAGGGTTCATGACACGATACCATATTACAAACTTCAGCAGGCCAATAGTTCATCTCCGCATTGATATTGGTTGTGTAATTGCATCGCCAGGGAGGCAAGATTTTTTCATTCCAGATTCCCTGCAAGTTGGCAGGCTGGGTCCCGGGACGTGAGGAGCAAATCAACAAATATCGCCCATAATGATAAACGAGATTAATTAGAGCAGGATTATCCAAGGGGCCATCACATGTCCGTAATATTTCATCGATAGGCCTCTCATCCTGCGCATCCAAGTCCAATGCATTGCGAGAATAAAGATCGTTGTGAGCATGAACATGTGCATCCCGGAGAGCATCCCACCCAAGCATACTTGCCGTTATCAATTGTTTGTCACATCGATCCTCCATCGCCGCAATGTCATCACAGGGATCTTGGTCCCATGCGACAAACCCGGTTTGAATGGCAAGCAAGAGAACGACTTCGTCAGCTCCCGAAACATGAATTGCACCATCAATCTGCTCACAGGTGCCAGCACCCAATAGCAGTCGTCCTTTTACAACATAGCGCATACCGCCAATGCCATCCTTTTCCCAAACGATCCGATTCTCCCCTCGACCAGGATTGTGATAGGGACATTGCCCAATCAGTCGAAAAGAATCACCTGAAACCGAGAACGTGTGGCGCATGGCCGATTCCATGCGTACATCAAATGAAATCTGTTTTGCAGCATCCGATGATAAACGAAGAGCAAATACTTGATGTGCTGCCGAAACAAAAGATTCACGATACATTGTCGTGCCATTTTGCTGGTAAATAATACGGTGCACAGCCGATTGCAAATCGAGTTCACGGCGGTAATCCGATGCCGTAGTCTGATTACATGCAAGCAGCAAATCACCGGCGCATTGATACGATTGACTATCATGCGCTCCAGTCATGGCTTTTGTGACGGCATTGGCCTCAGAGTAGTGTTGCTCTCGAAGAAGCTCTCGTGCATGCTTTATGTTTTCCTGGATCCGGTAACCACTTTCAGATCGAGGACGACCAGACCATATCGTATCCTCATTCAATTGAATACGCTCTCGCTCAACACCTCCAAAAATCATAGCTCCCATACGACCATTACCCAGCGGCAATGCTTCCTGCCAAGCCCTAGCTGGACGTTCATACCATAACGTATGCATTACGTTCATCCTCCTGCCATAAATGGGGCCATTTCGCCCCGTATTTCAAAAGTATTTGCATATTCACTCGGCATGCGCATGGGCGATTCGATTATGAGGCCTTCATCCCGGTCCATTCGCCATTTCAAGGGCGTATCATGCCCCAGCAATCGGATTTCCCGAATTTCATCTGCATGTACACGATCCCTGAACGCATTGATAAATACGGCATCTCCTGGCACGCCAAGACAAATTGCATAGATGGCATCATTTCCCACCGTAAAACGTATATCATGCGCGCAAAACCGCGGCTCTCCCGTCTCATTAAAATGCCCACCCTTGCTCATATCCACGTTGCACGGAGTAGGTCCTTCACCAGCAATGTACCACGGACGCGTATGGTAAATAGCTTGCCCATTGACCCGAAGCCATTCGCCTATTTTCTTCAGTGTAGTCGTCGCTCCTACCGGCAATGATCCATCCGCACGCGGTCCCACATTCAAAAGCAATTGACCATTCTTACTAACGATATCTACTAATGTGTGTATCAACCGCTCCGGAGACTTGAAACCGGCCGATGCAGAGTAGGCCCAGTTGCCGCTAGGCACACAATCAATACTCGTATCTGTCAGCCAAGGGAACTGGGTCAAGTCATCCATCTTGCCCACTTCCAAATCGAAGATGCCTGACCCCGGCGGAAGATCGCGGTTTTTAAATGTGACCGCAACCTCCTGTCCCTTGCGTAAAGCCTCATTATAGTAATATGCGAGCAAGGCACGCTTATAGTCACGACGAATCCAACGTAACCCGAAATCAAACCAGATCAAATCGGGGGAATACCTGTCAATCACTTCATGGAGTTGGTCACGCCAACGCTCATGATATGCCACATCCGGCATTTCCTTGTCATCATGAGAACGAATATAAAGATCCGCGAAAGCTGGATCATCCAAATCGTAACCTTTCCCTCGCGAGATCTGGTAAAAGAACCACTGATAGGAATGATGGAACGTTGTAATGAAACGTAAATCCTGCTCGCGTGCCGCTTGAGCCAGCTCTCCCATAATATCCCTTTTCGGCCCCATCGCGGCACAATTCCAGCGGTTTACCTTGGAATCCCACATAGCAAAACCGTCATGCAATTGCGCGGTCGGACCCACGAAGCGTGCCCCGGCATCCTTGAAAATACCCATCCATTCCGCAGCATCAAATTTCTCTGCTGTCAGAAGCGGAATGAGATCCTTGTACCCCGTTTTCTCCGGACCACCATAAACCTTCCGATGATATTTACCACAGGAAGAATCGGGGGCATACATGCTGCGTGGGTACCAGGCACTATTATAGGTTCCCTTCTTCCCCACCAAGGCATCACTCCCGCCACCATAGGCTGGAACCGTGTAAGGTCCCCAGTGGGTATAGATACCGAATTTTGCATCCCTGAACCAATCCGGCACCGGATGCCCACACAATGACCGCCAACTCGCATCATAATCCATATCAACCATCCGTCAGCAAAGCGAAAGGCACTGCTGGTTATTTCTGTTTTTGCTCCAGTGCACTGATCAGACCGAGCAGTCCGCCCCAGTGATAAAAGGCATCACTATTACCGATGCCGCAACCTTCTCCCGTATCAGCATTGTAGTTCTCGTGCACATGCCCGTATTCTCGCCATTCCTTTAGCAATAGCGCCTCGGATTTTTCAACCAATGCCTTGCGCGCATCAGGCAAGTTGTAGTTGCACAGTCCCAGGTACACGAGAAAGTTCATCGGTGCCCAGATCCGCCCCTTCCAGTAGTTTTGAAGCGGATATTCTTCATCGTTACGCGCAATAGAGGGCAGGATCCATTCTCCCCAGAATTCATCCGGATTAAAAAAGTGTTCATCGATCATCCGCCGAGCCTGCTCTTCTGTGGCAGCCTTCGCCAAAAGCGGATAAAAATGCGTTGGCGAGTACCGATGCTGAAACTCGCCATTATCCAATCTTTTATTGAGGAAAAGTCCCGTGTCCTTACACCAAAGGGTTTTTAGCTTTTCCGCATACCGCTCTGCACGCGCAAGCAACTCATCGATCACAGCATCGCGACCAATTCTTTTTGCCAGCTCTGCCAATTCGCGACAATCTGTAATGTAAAAAGACATCAACCCTACATCGGCCATTTGCATCCGGCATACTTCAGGATCATAGGGTATATCCTTATACATGGGAGAGTTATCCAGCCCGGATTCAAGTGCGGAAGCAAAGCGTGTGTTAATCGGCAGTGTTTCGTATTTACAGCCCGTTATAGGCTCATATGGATTGGACCCCCAGCACAAGTACCCATCCTGATCCCGGTTTTCCGGCCACCAACGATTCCAGGATAAAAGCGCATCAAATAGCTCCTCTGCGAGAACCGTCTCCTCGAACATATCACACAAGGCCCTGACTGTTAATGATCCAACGGGAGGCTGTGAACGGTCACGTGACTTAAATCCCGTTGCCGTTGCCATGTTGGGAATAAATCCTTTCTCCGTAATCTCATCTGTAATCGCACGGGCATTCGCATAGGCTAACTCCTTATTCTCAAGTCCGGCAATCCAAGCGGCAAAGTACGTATCCCAATCAAACAAGACCCAGCCTCCCCAGTCACAGCTCCAGATTCGACTCACGGGAGAGATAATGCGATCCTTGAAAGGGTCATATATGGTATCCCAAGCCATGCATATCTGCATGGCATCGTAGACTTCCTGCTGCTCCGCATTCGCTGCCGTACGCGTTGCCAGAAACGCGGCTTTATTCTCCGCAATGATGTCTGCCACACGATCTAACCGGGTAGCGTCGGTTGTCATGCATACAGGTTCATCCAAGGAAACAAGCATATACGGCCCCGAAGCTTCAACCACTGGCTCATATAAACGCGTACCACTCGTGACCACCGCAATACTGCCACCATTATTTTGAACGGATAAGCCGTTCTCGTCAGCACGGCCCCAACCATCGCGTCCCCATAGAACACCAGCCTCGATTGTCAAGGATGCTGTCTTAATCTGATTTTGCAATGGGGTGACCAAAGCAAACCATTCTCTGCCCCGAACCGCCGTTTCCACGCGGATCTTCACATCTTGCCATGTCAACACCAACGATGTATAGGTGCCATCATATGATCGCGGCCCCGGCACAACAACCTCATCACCTTTTCCCTTGCGACCAATCAACGCTTCGCGTAAGCACCGCCCTGTACTATAACTCTTCACGCCTAACGCTATACCAAATGCCTCCGGCAGCAAAACATGCGACAAAACGCTGCGTACATTCCATGTGTTCCAATTTTTTGGATCCATTGTCTCACCCCTATCTGTGAAGTCCTGTCCAAATTACAGAGAAAGAGATGAAAACGCAAATCAATCGAAAGATATATGTCCAGGCAAAGAAATCTTGAGGTATCGTTAGTAGCTCTCAGTGGCTTTGGGGAACATGGCGAAATCTTAAACCACACTCAAAATCTAAAAGATAACTGATAAAGAGGATCAGGTAGGGAGAGAGAGAGACTCAACATCCCCAATTCTTAAGGGAGGAGTCATGCGTCATAGGATCCGTGTCTTTTTCAGCGATGGATGCCTCGGGGAAGCTCCACACACAACTTACCGTAGTGCCCCCATTTTCATTAGAAAACACATCGAGAGAAGCTCCAATAAGGGCTGCTCGATCACGCATGATCATAACGCCAAAACCGGTTTTGAGTCGTTTGGAAGAAATGCCAATTCCATTATCTTCAATGGAGATCGATAAGCTATGGTCATGCTTCTTCAAGCAAAGGCGGATTTGACTGGCTGATGCATGCTTTACCGCGTTAAGAACGGCCTCTTGCGTAATCAGGCACAATTGGTTCGCTACATCTAGATCGATACATATATCTGGATCATCTACGTCACATACACAATGAACACCATAAAGATTCCCGACGCGCTGGCTAAAATGCTGTAAAGTCTGTGCTAAACATCCACTATCCTTGCTGCAAGGCGTTAGACCTTCCATTACATTCCGAACAGCATGAAGTACCTCCTGAATCACTTGTTCCATAAGCGCCGCACGAGAGGTATGCGCTGAAAGCTCGTTCTCTAGAGCCTTTCGCAACTGATTGGCGATCATACGTATACCGAAAAGCTGCTGGCTGATTCCATCATGCAAGGCCGCACACAAACTCTTACGCTCATTCTGCGCCACTTTCGCTAAAAGCTCTGAGCGTCGCACCTCATCTGTTATATTGCGACCGATTCCAACGAGACATTGTGAATCCGTGAAAATACCCTGCCACTCTAAAAAGAGGTATTCTCCCGATTTACGACGATAGCGATTCACGAAGTTGAGGACCTGCTGCCCATTAATTTGACGCTCAACTTCTCTGCGCGTTTTTTCGACATCTTCGGGGTGTGCATACGTTTCCCAGCTTTTCCCGACAAACTCTTCACGGGAGTATCCAAGGATGCGTTCGCATGCCGGATTCACCTCTAGAATAATGCCAGCGCTGTCAGCCAGAAAGAACATGTCCGGCCACAAATGAAATACGACATTGTAATCATCTGCGGACAAAACTTTATCCAAGCCCCTGCTAGCATCTGGCTTGCTTGTGAGCGTTCTCATATATCGCCCCCCCTACATTATCATCCGGCCACGCCTCACTAATGACACAAAGACGCTGTTTAGACAACAGAAAAACACAATGTTGCAAATAGCACAGAGGAGTATAGCGACTTTCGCAAGCAAACCAGTCAGCTTTATGTCAATGATACCCGTTTCAGCTACTTTCCGGCAGATTGACTGCGAAAACAAATGGTATCTTGTATTACTGAGCCAAGCCGTTCATTTTGCGCCGATGTTCGCTGCCATATGATAGGGCCTCTTCCAAATATGCGGCAACATTTTCGAGCGGTGTGCCGCCTACGATCCCGTTACCGGCAGCAATACACATACGGCCTTCCGGACGGTCAAAGGTATCGATCAAGAACCGCACCTCCTCGCGCACCTCTTCAGGCGTTTTTTCCTGTAGTGTGTGCTGCACATCGATACCGGCAAGAAACGTAATGCGGCCTCCAAACGCTTCAACCGTGGCGGCCTCATCCATCGTGAATTTCTGGACGGGATGAAAGACATTTACCCCGGCCTCGATAAGGTCATTCATAAGCGGCGCATTGTTCCCGCAACTATGCAACCAGAAATGCATGCCATGCTTGTGGATGCAGTCACCAAAGCGCTTGTAATACGGGAAAACCTGCTCATGGAAGATTTCAGGACTCATCATCGGTCCCGTCTGGTGTCCCAGATCATCACTGGAAAAGAAACCATCGGGATTACATATTGAACAAACCGCATCCAGCATCTTACAGTATGCAGAAGCCACCGCGTCATAGAGGCGCCCCAGATCTTCCGGATCTGTATAATAGTCGCACATCAGATTCTCCATACCGCGCAGCATCCAGAACCGTTCGAAGAACAGATGCCACCACCCGATGTGGACATAATGCCCGTCAGCACGCGCCTTCTCGACATCCTTGGCGGCCGATTCAATTTCAGGAAAAGCATCCGGTGATGGAATTTTCTCAAGAAACTCATCCAGTTTTTCCCAGTCGTCGAGGACAATACTGGTATCCATTGCCCCACCCTGCTCGATTTCCCAGGACAGATTCATGCGATTCCAATCGATTGGATTGGGAACAAATACTTGCACAACATCATCTTCAATGCCGTCCAATTGCTTGAGCTTATCACCATATTGCTCAACAAAACCTTCGCCAATCCACTTGGCCCGGCACAAGGGTACACGAGACGGGTACTTTCCCTCAACGGCTTTAATCACTTCCTCACGTGATAATCTTTCCCACTCTTTCATTGGTCCCTCCATCCACCTCTCACAAAATACGAAGCGATCTGTCTTTATCAATCGTATATGGTTGTTCCGTGTTGGTGTACCGAACAACGCAAGATCCTGAAGCACTGCAGATATTGTGCACAACCGCTTCCAGTATTTTTCCTTTTTCCCATTTCATATCAACCGCAAAGCCACCACGTGCCCGTAGTCCCTTAACGGAGCCCCTATCCCAGGCATGAGGGAGAGCCGGCAACATATGTATGATGTACGTGCCATCATCCGCCTGTCTATGGCTTTGCAGTAGCATCTCATTGACTGCCGCAGCATAACCGAAGTTTGCGTCGATCTGAAAGGGCGGATGGACGGCCCACAGATTCGGATAGATGTGGGTAGCCAATGTCTCGGATATTTCATGATAAGCGGCCTCAGCATCCAATAGCCGTGCAAAGATGCAAGCTTTCCATACGCGGCTCCAAGCCGGATGTCCCTGCCCATGGTCACGGCGTGCCAAAAGGCTGACTTTCGCCGCCTGCGCCCACTCCGGTGTCTTTACTGGATCTATCTGTCGCCCCGGATACACGCCAATTAAATGGTTGATATGTCGATGATCATCTTCAGGCTCATCAATATCCTCCATCCACTCCTGTAACTGGCCCCAGCGGCCAATTCGTGGTTTCAGCAAGCGCGAGAGCTTATCTTCCAGTTCTGCTTGGAATGGCGCATCAACGCCAAGCGTTTTTGCTGCTTCAATCGTGTTGGTAAACAATTCAGCGCAAAGCTGTTGGTCATAAGTTACCCCATCTACTCCGACAGGACCATGCTCAGGCGAACGCCCTTCGGGTGCCACCAAGGTCCCGTCCGGCAATTCTTTCAGATGATCAAGCCAGAACTCGCTTATTTCTTTCAAAATGGGATAGGCATAACGAGACAAATAGTCTTTGTCTTGCGTGAACGTGTAATGATCCCAAAGATTTTGCGTAAGCCACGCACTATCACCTTTTTGAATATGCCAGGTAGAACCACCAAAGATGCCATTTTCAGAACGCATCAGCCAACCACGCTTCACGCCTAAAACGCGGCGGGTCTCTTCTTTGCGCACTTCACGTATAGAATCGATCCATTGCGCCAAAGGCGTAAAACAATCGGCCAGATTCGATGTCGACGTAAACCAATAATTCATTTGAACATTGATATCGGTATGGAAATCGCACCGCCAAGGCGGACGCTTATTCATGCACCATATGCCCTGTAAGTTGGCAGGTAATGCACCTTGCCCCGAACGGGAACAGGAAATCATTAAATAACGGGCATAATCGTAGAGCAATGCCTCGAAAGCATGATCCTCACTAAGCCCCCCGCTTTCAAAGGCCGCCTGATATTGCTTCAGACGATCTTCCGTTTTGTCGTTGTCGTACGCGACTCCCTGCACAGCACCATTTTCCAGTTGCAAATCTAATCGTTCAAATAATGCTTTATAGTCGACGATATGGGCCTCCAACAATTCCTGCCAGGACTTTTGAGACGCAGCTCCGATCCATTGACAAAGACGATCGTGCGGGTGTTCACCGCGCCAGCCTTTGCTGCGGTCGGCAACGTAGTTTGTGTCCGCAGCTACGAGTAGCGTGATCGCGTCGCATCCATCAAAAGCAATTGAATCAGAACCTGATGTAATGCTGCCTCCATCAGCAAGAACCCGAACGCGCGTCTCCACATCGAGAGGAATAATCTGATCTGATGTATATTCGCGATCTGCCAGCAATTTTTTTGGATCTTCCATATGCACACGCCACAGCCAGAAGTTGCGCGTATCACCTTTCATGACGAGCGTGTCATCTTCTACCGAGACAGGTACATCGTGCTCATTACCCATGGATATTTTGCCCTGCAAAGCGCCGGTTTTATCGGCAGATAAACGCAGGACCAGAACACGATCTGGATAGCTCGCGAAGAATTCGCGCGTGTAAACAACACCATCGCTACAATAGCGAATGGTTTGAACCGCGCGGTCAATATCCAGCTCGCGGCGATAATCAGAAATGCTCGTATGTCCTAGCTGGATGTAGATGTCACCCAGAGGTTGATACCCTCCCGTGCTATCTTCATTCCCAACCCAGACAGAATCCTGATTGAGCTGTATATGTTCAAAGTCAGGATGCCCGAAAGCCGTGCAGCCCAGACGCCCGTTTCCGATCGGATAGGCGTAATGCTGCCACAATCTCTCTTTATCGCGAGGCTTTTCTAACTGACTGTAGTCACGTACAACGGGATGGTCAGACCAAAGAATTCTCTGCATGGCAATCCTACTTCAAAAACAGTTCGATGACAGGGATTTCGACATTGGGCTTGTTTACAGGAACGCGAATCGCAAGATCACCAGCAGTAGTCTTTTCGGTAAGATTGGAATGCTCCTGCTGCCTGCTACGATTAAAACGCACTTCGCTCGCGTCATGCAGAAACTGCGCATACTTCACTTTGCCTTCCATGCCGGAAAGATGGATAGCTTTGAAAGGCCAAGCCAGAATATGTAAATACAGTCGCTTTGTTTCCGGATTGTACGTGTAGCGGCAATCAGGTGGCGCTACCATACCCTCTGGTGCTGCACCGCACCCATAAATAGAGCGGCTATTGTAATGCATCCATGCACCTATTCCTTCCAGGCAGGCCTTTGCGCGATAATCAATTTCACCCCTGCCGGTAGGGCCCACATTCATCAGCATGTTGCCACCTTTACTGACGCCATCTATCAACATCCATAAAATCTGATTAACGGATTTCCACGTCATCTCGTCGCGATGATAGCCCCATGAGCCGGACAAGGTCTGACAAGCTTCCCAAACGGCCGGCGAACCATCAGGATTTTTTACCCCGTAGCGCGGCTGAAATTGCTCGGGTGTAACAAAATCGCCGGATTCTTCTAAATCCAGACGATTGTTGATCATGATATCTGGTTGCAACTCGCGGATCATGTTTACAAGTTTTTCGGACTTCCATTCATCCTTGCCTTTCCCATCCTCACCCGGATAGGAAAAATCAAACCAGATAATATCAATTTTGCCAAAGTTCGTGAGCAATTCACGTACTTGATTGTGCAAGTATTCTGCATAAATGGTAACGTCACGATCTTTCGTTGCTTCGCGAAATTCCTGATCATCGCGCTGCGGATGAAACCTGTCGACCGGAAATTCGGGATGATGCCAGTCAATGATCGAGTAATAAAAGCCAACCTTGAGGCCTTCTGCACGAAACGCATCAACCATTTCTTTTAGCAGGTCGCGACCTAAGCTGGTCTTGGTGGCCTTGTAATCCGTGTATGCCGAATCCCAGAGACAAAAGCCTTCGTGATGTTTTGTGGTGATCACAAAGTACTTCATGCCGGCGGCCTTTGCTAAACGCGCCCATTCCTTGGGGTCATAGAGATCGGGATGAAAGGAGTCAAAATATTTCTGATAGTCCTCATTGGTTATGCGTTCCCTGTTCTTGACCCATTCATGACGTGCGGCTTGTGCATACAACCCCCAATGGATAAACATTCCCAAACGATCCTGCACAAACCACGCTGTGTCACCTTTGCCATACGGATTCTCAGACATACACTTTCCCTCCATGCTATACTCAAAAAACTCGATCGATTAAAACAGTGAACCATGCCAAAAGCAAATACTTAAGCGGTGCGCCGTAATACTCTGACCCCATATTTCTCCAATTCTACATTCTTGCTGACCGACTCTCCGGTAAGGATATCTACATAACCTGAGCCAACCAAAACGTCGGTAGTGTGGGCATTGAAGTTCATCAAAAAGATATGCTGCTCGTGGGCACTGCCACGAACCTGCGCCGTCACACCATGCGGCAAATCTGTGTCAATGGCACGCTTTAGACCAAGATCCTTGATCAGATGTCCGTAGAGATCCGATAGCATGGAGCCCCGTGTACGCGCTGCGATGTAATAAGCCCTTCCGTCACCATAGTTGTTGACCGTGACAGCAGGCATCCCTTCAAAGTAATGATCTCCATATTCCGCCAATATTTTGGTTTTTCCCTCGGCATGAACCACGGAGCAGATATCAACAGCCTGATAGTATCCCGACAACCCCTCGGCAATCTCTTTTACAGGATTAATGGGGACGGTTTCATGGGGATAATAACTCTGCGTTTCTTCCTCCCATACACCGAATACTTCACGTAAGCCATCTCCTGGAACGCCACCTAAAAAGCATAAATCGGACTCATCTACTATCGCACTCCAGTACGTCATGACGGCCGTGCCCCCCGCGTGGACATATCCTTTCAGCCTGTCCGCAAATCCGGGTCGGAGCATATATGCCATGGGCAACACGACCATCTTATAGGCCGACAAATCACAGTTCTGATCGATCACATCAACGGGTACCCCCATCTGCCAGAAGGGACGATAATGGGCAGCACACTCTTCCCGGTATTTGCAGTTTTCGCCCAAAAATACTCTTGCCCCCTCGCGGATGGCCCAGCCATTCTCCCAGTCTAGCAGCAGAGCGACTTCTGGCTGAGCAGAACTGCCCACGACATCATCTAGTTTCGCGAGTGCGGTTCCAACTTCTGCCACTTCCTTGAATTCACGGGTATGCTCACTGCCTTCGTGATCGACCACGGCTCCATGAAATTTTTCTGAACATCCCCGGCTTTTACGCCACTGAAAATACAGCACCCCGTCGCCTCCATGCGCCACTGCCTGCATACTGGACAACATATGCATCCCCGGCTCTTTGCGTTTCTTAACCCTTCCACGGGTCGGGATGCTGGGTACACTTTCCATCAGCAAAAAAGGTTTGCCCTGTTTCATGGTCCGGCATTGGTCATGTAGTAAGGCCGTTTTAACAGCCTCATCCACATCATTTCCTTCATGCCAATTGGGATAGGAATCCCATGATATGAAGTCAACCTCTCTGGCAAAAGCCCAGTAGTCCAAGGTATCATGCCCATTCATGAAATTCGTGGTAATGGGCACATTGGGTGTATGCTGCCGCAGGGGTTTGATTTCATCCTTGTAAAAATCGATTGTCTGGTAGGTTTTGAACCGCTCCCAATCAAGCATGAGACAATGAATACTTCTATCAGTGGGCCGAACATAGTCGAAACCGGGAAAGGTATGCGCCCAGAAAGCGGCCCAGTAGGCATGATTCAACGCATCAATATCATTGTTGTAACGCTTCCGCAGCCAATTTTGAAAGGCCTCGATACAGAGGTCGCAATGACAATCGCCGCCATTATATTCATTGGAGATATGCCACAATAACAAAGCGGGATGATTCTTATAGCGTTCTGCAAGTTTCGCGTTAATAATCTGGCATTTTTCACGGTAAACGGGAGATGTCCGACAGTGATTATGTCGTCTTTCATGTGGCTGGCGCGTTCCGTCTGCATTTACGCGGCACACTTCTGGATATGCACGGCTCATCCAGGCCGGCTTGGAGCCGCTCGGTGTAGCTAGTACGGCATATCCTTTGTTGGCCGCGAGCTTATCCATGATCGTATCCAACCAATCAAATGTAAATTTGCCCTCCTCTGGTTCCAAGGCAGCCCAAGCAAAAATACCCGTTGATGCGGCATTGCACCCGGCTAACTTCATTAGCCGCATATCCTCATCCCAGATCTCAGGTGTTCGAATCCACTGGTCAGGGTTATAATCTCCTCCGTGTAACATGTTTTTACACATGGGGTTGATTGGGGCATGGCGATGGCTCATAGGAAGTCTCCTCAAGATAATGTCAAACTGATATGAAACGATAATTGTATAAATGTATCGCATGGTATCCGAAAAGAAAGAGCAAACATGTAAGTTTTTACATATGCGAATTGACAATGCCCATCAACGTTCTCCACATTCAATCATGGCTACAGAAAGGACCACAAATGAATGGCTTGCACCTGCATAATAATGAACAATCTCTCGAAGAATCCTTCAAGAAACCCTCCAGTCTTTATCGTGGCGCGCCCTTCTGGGCATGGAACGGTAAACTTGATAAGGACGAACTCCTGCGTCAATTGGATATATTTCAAGAGATGGGTATTGGCGGTGCCATGATTCATCCACGTACTGGATTGACCACGGAATATCTCGGCAAGGAATTCATGAACCTTGTCAAGTCCTGCCGCAATTACGCCAATAGCAAGGGAATGTTGACTTGGCTTTATGATGAGGATCGATGGCCGTCTGGTTCGGCAGGAGGAATCGTTACCAGAAATCATGCTTTCCGGCAAAGGCACCTTCTCTTTACACCAGTTCCGTACTCCAACGATGGACGCACAGGCACCAGTCATAACGATTCAACGGCGGCCGGAACGCGTGCCGAAAACGGGACTTTACTGGCCCGTTACGCTATCAAAATCAGGGACAATCATCTCGATTCCTATAGAGTACTTGATGCAAAATCGCGCATTTCCGATGATGAGAGCGAATGGTTCGCATATCTTGAAGTGGCAACGGCCAGCACATGGTTTAACAATCAGACTTATGTCGACACCTTGAACCCCGCCGCGATGCGTCGGTTTCTAGAAGTCACGCATCAGCGCTATAAAGCAACACTGGGAGATGCGTTCGGAAAAGATGTCCCTGCAATTTTCACAGATGAACCGCAGTTCACCCACAAACAAATCCTTCCATTTGCCACGCAAAAGAAAGATGTCATTCTACCGTGGACAGATGACCTTGAGATCGATTTTACCCATCAATTCGGCGATAGTCTGCTTTCGCATCTACCGGAAGTAATCTGGGACCTTCCGTCCGAACAAGTCTCCGTCTGGCGCTACCGCTACCACGAATGGATTGCGGAACGCTTCGCGTCCAGTTTCGCCGACCAGATTGGCAACTGGTGCAAGGCCAACCATATTGCGCTCACAGGGCATATGATGGAAGAACCCACGCTCGCAAGCCAATGCAACGCATTAGGTGAGGCCATGCGCAGTTATCGTTCGATGCAAATTCCCGGAATCGATATGTTGTGTGATCGGATAGAGCTCACAACGGCTAAACAAGCACAAAGTGCCGCGCGGCAATTTGGATGTCCCGGTGTGCTGAGCGAGTTGTATGGCGTAACCGGATGGCACTTCGACTTTCAGGGGCACAAACGCCAAGGCGACTGGCAAGCGGCACTTGGTGTATTATTCCGTGTTCACCACCTAAGCTGGTATTGTATGCGCGGCGAAGCCAAACGCGATTACCCGGCATCCATAAGCTACCAAAGCCCATGGTATCAGGAATATGCCACCATTGAAGACCATTTTGCCCGTGTGGGTGCAGTCCTTTCACGCGGACGGGCGGTCTGCCGGGTAGGTGTGATTCATCCGATCGAGTCTTTCTGGTTAGCTTTTGGTCCAAATGACACAAGCGCCTCGGAAAAAGCGCGCTATGAGGAACAATTCGAAAATCTAACGAATTGGCTTTTGCGCGGTTTGATCGACTTTGACTTTATTGCAGAGTCTCTCCTGCCGCAGCAGGCTGGCGCAATCGTGGACCGCACGCTGCCTGTGGGCGAGATGGCATATAAAGCCGTTCTGGTTCCCGGTCTGCGTACGATCCGCAGCAGCACACTCGATCAATTGGAGGCATTTGCAAACGCAGGTGGCCACGTGCTTTTCACCGGGCACATTCCCTCGCTCGTGGATGCCCAACCATCTGATCGCGCCCAAAAATTGGCAAGCCAATGCCATCATATTGCATTCGAGCGTGAACCCATCATCCAGACACTGGAGCAACATCGAGACGTACGCTTCCACACCAAACAGGGAAATAGCGTGGGGTGCCTCTTGTACCAGATGCGCGCGGAAGGCGCGAATCGCTATCTCTTTATTTGTAACACGAATGACCAACTTTTTATGGGCTCGGCCACGGGAACCTTATCGATTCGTGGCGAGTATCAGGTTTCACATCTGGAAACCGATACTGGTGATCGTGTTCCGATTGCTGCAGCATACGAGAATGACTGGACCCTGCTGCAGCTCGAGATACCCGCTTGTGGTCATACGCTTCTTGAACTGGCGCCTGGATGTCGTTCGGAAGGAGCCTCCCTTCTGCCGAAACCCCTCCTTGAATCAGGCCGTATAAGCAGTCCCGTTCCTATTTCGCTGGACGAACCGAATGTCCTGCTTATTGATAAGGCCGAATATGCCATTAACGGCGGAGAATGGATGCCCGAGACGCAATTGCTGGATATCGAAAACATACTTCGAAATGAGATTGGACTTCCCCCAAAAAGTGGTCAGATCGCACAACCCTGGGTCGACACGACAGCTCCCGTTGAACGGGCAACCATTGCATTGCGCTTTACGTTTCAGTCCGAAATGGCAGTCACTACATCTAGCTTGGCATTGGAGAATATCGATGAAAGCCGTATTACTTTCGATGGCACGGCTATACCGATGCATGCAACAGGATATTATGTCGATAAAGCGATCACCACGATTGCCCTCCCGGCATTTGAAGCAGGGACACATACGATTGAAATTAGACTGTCATTCACAAAAGAAACCTCGATCGAATGGGTGTACTTGTTAGGCGATTTCGGCGTCAGGATTGAGGGAACACACGGCATTGTGACACACCCCGTGCGCCAATTGTCATTCGGGGATTGGACACATCAGGGGCTACCCTTCTACGGTGGTAATGTCACCTATCATTGCACGACGCCAGCAGATGCCACATCTATCCAGACACCACAATTTCACGGAACCATGCTAAAGATCTGCAGTCAGGGTAAAACCGCGCGGATCTACCGCCCACCGTACACTGCCGAAATCACATTGCAAGAACATGCACCTGTTGGTATTACCGTATACGGGCACCGTGCCAACGCATTCGGTCCCGTGCATCTGGCCGAACCGGGCATGAAATGGCTCGGTCCAGGGGCATACCGAACGGGACGACACATGTTCAGCCCCGAATACAAACTGCACCCTGTGGGTATCATGTCTGCCCCGATTCTCTGGAAAGAAATCCTATGATCACAACAACACAACTTGCATCCCTAACCGAAAACAGCATACAGCCCGTCAATAAGCAATGCTTATCCGACGGAACACTTTTTCTGACATTTCCACGGGCAGCTTTTGGCACCTTGATCCTAACCCTGCCGCCAAGGGATTCGGATCGCATGGTGGTTTTTCATCTTGGTGAGAAACTGGACACTACGGGACGCATTGATCGTACCCCGCCCGGCACGATTCGCTATCGTCGCATTGTACAAGCCATCCAAGCAGGTCAAGCAGCCTGTCGCCTGTGCATCCCTCCCGATGAACGCAATACGGGGCCTGCTGCCATCAAAATGCCTGCAGAAGTTGGTGAAGTATTTCCCTTTCGCTATGCGGAAATCGAAGATGCTAACAGCCTCTCAATCGATTCCGTTCACCAGATTGCCGTTTGGTATCCCTTTGATGATAATGCTGCCCACTTCGAGTCGTCATCTGATACATTAAATGCCGTTTGGGATATCTGCAAATACACGATCAAGGCCACTACCTTTTGTGGTGTGTATATAGACGGTGATCGGGAACGGATTCCCTATGAAGGTGATGCGTATATCAATCAACTCGGACACTATTGCGTAGATCATGAATACGACTTTGCCCGCCATTCTCATGAATACATGTTGCAGTATCCGACTTGGCCAACCGAATGGCATCTGCATTCTGTCATGATGGCTTGGGCTGACTATCTGTATTCCGGCGAAACAAAATCTCTGCACACATTCTACGATGTTCTGCGCGCGAAGACACTCATCGATTTTGCCCGCGATGATGGGCTCATCAGTACGTACAAAGACTTGCGTACTCCGGAAATGGCCGACCGTTTAGAGGCCCATTTTGGAAACGGTATCATCAAAAAGAACATTCGTGATCTGGTAGATTGGCCACCGGGGTCTTTTACGGATGGCGGAACCGGAGAGCGCGATAATCACGAGATGCTGCCGGTAAACACTGTGGTGAATGCCTTTCATGCCCATGCCTTGCACATGATGGCTCTGATCGCTAAAGCTGTCGGCAAGATGAACGATCATCATTTTTTCGAACAACAGGCCAAACGCGTAACATCTCGAATCAACGCAGTGCTTTTCGACAAAGCACAAGGCATCTACATCGATGGAGAAGGATCAACCCACGCTTCAATGCATAGCAATATGTTCATGCTTGCTTTCGGTCTCGTCCCACAGGATCGCAAGCAATCTGTTTTGGCATTTGTGAAATCGCGCGACATGGCCTGCAGCGTTTATGGTTCGCAACACCTACTCGATGCCCTTTACGCGAACGGTGAGGCGGACCACGCACTCGCGCTCATGACGGCAAAACATGACCGCAGTTGGTGGAACATGATTCAAACCGGTTCCACCATGACGCTTGAAGCTTGGGATTTACGTTACAAGAACAATTTGGACTGGAATCATGCCTGGGGCGCTGCGCCCGCCAATATTATTCCTCGGCACGTTCTGGGCGTTCAACCACTGAACCCCGGTTTTTCGGAAATTATAATCAACCCACAGCCCGCCAGCCTAACCTATGCGAAAGGCAAGGTCCCTACCCCGCATGGCGCAGTGGAAGTGGAGCTTCATAATGACGCCGGAAAGAAGACATTTGAACTACACGCCAAAACACCTTCGAAATGCACCGCGCACATTCGTGTAGCAGCGCGTTATCTAACCGACCGCAATACTAACATCACTCTCAACGGAAAAACTGTTATAGTGTGATCTAAGCATCCGCCCGTGCTTGACCCAGTCCATCTTTGGCAAGGTCCAGTAGATGACGCGCGTGGCGATGGCGTACTTCCGTCAAATCATCTTCGAAAACCAACAACAAAGGCAATGAGGTTGCGAAGTAATCGATTGTGCCCTCAGACTCCATTTCGCGCTCGGCAAAGGCTTGCATATCCGCGAAAAGTGCTTCGGCCTCTTCTGTACGCCCCAAGGCTAACAAGGATAATCCCTTGTAGTAAGACAGTTCGGAGTGCTCCGTTACAGCCATATTCTGGAAATCGCCACTCTCGGATGCCGCCGCTTCAAAGGCAGCTTCTGCAGCATTCTTGCGTCCCAGTGCCAAGAGCGCTTTGCCTTGCCAATAGCTCACATCCGCTTTGGCCTGCAATAGATGATAGGCCTCACCCAGATTATCGGGGGTATGCAACGCTTCTGAAAAATGCTGATGGGCAGTCTCGGCATCCCCTTGCTCCAACGCGCTTTGGCCCAAAAGGAGCCGTGCCAGCGTATACTGTCGTAAAACCTGCCCCTCGCCACCTTCCCACGGGTGGAAACGCCGATTCTGCAAAATATCGAGAGCCTTTTCGGGGGCACCTGTCTGATTATACAGCGAACAGAGCGCAACAGTGGCATCGTCTCGAGAGAGAACCAGATCCATATTCTCCTGCATCATCCTCAAACGGTCGGCCGGTTCATCACCCATCTTCTCACGTAATTGGTCATATTCCGTAAAGATACGCGCATCGTTTGGCGCATGCGCTATGGCTTGTTGATAGGCCTCCCGTGCCGCCTGCCGATCCCGCCGTACATTCCAATACGCAATCCCCAGGCACCGATAAGCTGTTGCAAAACGCTCATCCGCATCCACAGCCTTGCGCCATGCCTGGATGGCATCTTCATGTCGCTTACGATCATAATACAGGTTACCTAACCCATAGGCAGCATTGCGGTCATGACATCCGGCCCGCATAAACGATTCCAATACAATTTGGTCATGCAACCGCGATGGGAAAAAATAATCCGGGTTTGCAAGGGATGCCACCGTAAGTGCTTCTTTGGCTCCTTCATGATTACCCTGCTGCTGTTCCACCCATGCTAACGCATAATGGGTCATCACGGACTTCTCGCTAGGGTTGGGTACTGCTACGGGACTCACTTCATGACGATGATGCCATTTCAGCAATTCGGCTGCGTCTGCATACATACCTGCATCCGCAAAATCATACGCCAGATCCAACATCGTCTGCGCATCATTGCGACTATATTGCAGTACCCCGTCCAGGTCTCCACCAGCATAGCGGGCCCAATGATCCAAGGGATCTTCTTCCAGTAATGCATGCAAGACGGCCTGACCATCCTGCCCGCATTTTTGCATGGATAGCGCTTTGAGCGTTTGGGCCTTATTGTGCTGTGCATTGGTCAACAATGCTGCATCACAATGCATAACCGCTGTTTCATAATCCTGCTGGCGGCAATCCAGAAGCGCGATCTCGTAAAAAGCGGGCGCACGCCAGGCGTAATCCCATGTAGCCTTGTAAAAGGCCTGATATGCATCGGTATACTGATCGCGAAATCTGCAAACCAGTCCCTTGTAGTAATGCGCTTCCCCCGTACATGGGTTGGGATGCCAAGCTGTGAGTCGATCGATTGCCTTGTCAAAACAACGGGCAGCCTCCTCGAGCCGACCCTGCGCGAGCATTCGTTTTCCAAGCAAAAGGTTGGCTTGGGAATGATTAGCATCACGCCGCAAGGCCTCTTCCAGATAGGGTTCCGGATAACGGGTCGGATGACGGTATTGGTCCAGATGCTCTGCCGTCAAAACCAACTTATCAACCGTATCCGTATTTTGTGGCGATGGCGGTGCCACGGCAACCGGACGTCGCGGCAAGGGATCATCCCCTACCACGGGACGATAGGAACAAAGACGTTTACCCGTGGCATCCTCAACCATCAACCGGAGCTCTCGCGGGTCATCCCCTTTGTAGGACAGCGATTGCTCTTGCCAAGGTGATGCGGGATGCAGGTCCACGCGCTCATCCAGCAATACACGATCGCCCTGTTGCAATACGATACGGGCGCCAGGATAAACACCAGAGGTTGCCACACCAAGGTCCAGGCTATGGTTTTCTGCTACTTCCAGCCGAATCGCGGCTTCTTTGGATGCATTCTGAACCGGCCCCAGCTTCTGGTATGGCCACCAGTACTGCGAAAACGTTTTGGTTTCATAGGGGGCCAAATAGGTAAAATCAGGTTGATTATCGGTGTATACGCCAGCCATCAACTCCACATATGGACCATTCTCATCTGTCAGCTCACGATCCCAAGCCCAACCAAATGCATGATTGCCCCAGGTCCACTGCTTTTTGCCGGGTGCAATATGACGATTGGCCACATGCACAAAGCCCCCCTGTGCTTCAAAGTCGTATCCGCCAAAATGGTCAAAGTTTGTGCCACAAACCATATAACTCGTTGGAACCGGTATGTTTTTGTACCAACTCAAATCGTTTGCGCCTGGACGCGCAGCATAATCCACGCCGTAATAATCGTTTTGTGCAATCGGAAAAGAGCTTTGTGCCCGCACAGCGTGATCCGCCACATAATGCACGTCCGGTGGAAAAAAGCTTTGATAACGATCATGGACGCGTGCCGCCACATTGGCCCACCAAAGAAATGTCTGCGTAACGGGCGTTCGGTTGAAAATCCGCGCTTTGAGCTCAATCAAGGCACTATTCGGCCTAACGCAGATCCCATGCATACCCTTCATGTGCTGGATGGGATCATGCGTCGAAAGCCATACGATATAACTGCCGTCTTCACATGCTTCGACAAAAACATCCGTCGGAAGATATGTCCCTGGCCGATGATGCTGTGGCCAGTTAAACTCAACACCACCCGATATCCACGGGCCGGCCAGACCGACCAAGGCCGGTTTAATTACATCTTGCCGGTAGAAAAAATCATATCCTTGGTTCGCTATATCCTTTCCGCTAAAGATACGTCCACCGATCTCGGGTAATAGCTGAATGTTGATCATGCCATTGTCTAGCTCGATCGTGTCATATTCCACCGACGTAGGCGTATCATAGACCTTATCGATAAAAGGTACCGGGTACACTTTTCCACTTGATCCCTGATATACGCGCTTCTCGAAAAAAAGAGGATTTTTTTCCGGCTCCCCAAGCGTATAAGTTGGAATGACCAAGGGTTTGCGTTCAACTTTCACTGTATTGCTCATCATCATCGTCCTTTAACAGTAGCGACATACGTGAAATCATAAAAAAGTGGAGTGTATCAACAGAAGTTTACACACTCCACCTTAAACCTAACGCCCCAATATGGTATATGCAGCTCCGGTCAGTCGGAACCGCCCATTCCCTTCGGCTGCCCCGACAATGCCCCCGAGTTTGAAGCATTCCTACTGTCCTGATTGCCTCAAGCGCATAGATTCCATTAGGCAGAATAGCTATTTTATCTCGGGAAAATCTGGCAACGCTTCAATGTAGATTTCCATATTGCCTTCTTTACCACGGAAGTATTGCAGAAAACTACGTGCTGCCAGCACATTGGTTCCCTCGCGTAAATGCTCCTCCATGGATGCATCAAAATGCGTAATACGTGGCTGCCATGTACGTGAACGCCCGCGTTCCTGCCGGATACGATTGCCATTCAAATAAACCTCATATCCCTGACGTGTGTATGCGATGATCCGGTACATGACATCATCCAAATCATCCAATTCGAATGTCTTGCGGACCAAAAGCACTTCGCCAGCATCGGGCAATATTTCCGTTCTCCAACGCTCAGATGGGTTGTAACGCAACGGTGCATGATCTCCAATCGTTTCCGTTTTACGGATCCAACCATGCGCCTCCGGATCATAGTCAACTTGGTTCCAGCCTTGCAGTTTCTCCGGCAACGCCACAGTGCGGAACCGCTGCATCACATCATTTTCCAATGTATCATCCGGTTGGTAGGACGTAACCCACCAATCCTGCTGTCCATCCTCATGATTCCCAAGCAATTGCCAACCTACCGGCAAACCGGCCATCTGATCAATTTGCAGCAACTTATTCATTGTGTTGATTTCACGCCCCGCATGAATGCTTTCACGCATCTCCTCGGGATCATCGCCAACCACGGCTGTGCGGTAATGCTCCAGCAAAATGTTACCAATTTCCTCACGCGCCGATCCGCTCAACTGAATGCCAGCATCAATCAGCGCATCAATCACCAAGTTCAACTCACGCCCACGCATGTCCTCAATGCGGGCAACACTGGTGCGCGCGGCTTCGAGAACGACATCCTCATCCCCCTGTAAAATAACGTCGTTAAGAAAACGATATAGCGCCATACTTGTGATACCCGAGTGATCCACACCTTCTTCTGGATCCGGAACGGAAGGAAAATTCTGATAGGCATACAGAAAGCCCATTGCCACTGCTTCACGAATGTCCGGACTAGCCTGCTGCGTGCCACGATTGAAAAACCAGCCAATCGTGCCGCGTGGCCGCGCATGCTCCATGTTTGAAAGGGCTGCCATGACGGCAGGTATAATCCTTTGCATAGCGGTTTCATCCACCATGGCGGGAGCCATTGCGACGACGGCTGCCTCTTGCAACCACCATTCATCATGCTCTAACCATGGCAAGATGTCATCAAGATGGGCAGAGACTTGCTCCGCTGAAGCAGCCGGCAAAGCCAATAAGGCATGGTTTACATTCCAAAGTGCTTCCTCAGGATCTCTAATCATGTCGAGCAGCGCATCTAACATCTCCTCTGTAAAATCGGAACGATCAATGCCAAGCCGACTTTGAATGTGACGACTGGAGCGCAGATTCCATGGTTCAAACTGATTAATCGCTATTGCGCCCGTTTGACGTGCCCGCGGATCATCAGATCGTAACAACCGCTCAATCAAACCATAATGTCCACCATCCCGAATGGCACCAGCAGTCCACTCACGATATACATGCTCGGGATGATAGGAAAACCGTTCCAGCTCGCCTTCATCGGCTTCGGGGATTCTATCACGCTCCTCGTGCGGATACGCCTCTCGCTCCCCGTATTTCTCGCCACCATCAATGTCAAAAAAGGTAAGATCTGCTTCGCGTCCCCAAATTCGTTCCGGCAACGTGAAATCCTGTGCATACGGCGACCGGGGCGCACCTGTCATTTGAAGCGTCCGGCGTGGTGCCGTTAATGCCAGCCCCATGCCGTGCCCGTAGTTGATTTGATCGTAGCGTTCACCACCGACAATGCCGAAAAGCCCATCATGACGACGCGAAAGCTCGTAAAACCATTGGATCGAATCTTTGCGGTTACGGTAAAGCTCAGGACGTTGCTCGATCATATGCGAGGCTGCAATACCATGCCAAATCGCGCCAAGACCGCCCCCCGTATGTCCCTGAAGCATATGTCGCGTGCTAAAAAGCGGTGTATGTGCATTCTTATCACGTGCCATAGCATAAATGTCGCCGCCTTCCTCTGCAAGAGAGGCAATATGCATCGCAATCGCTAACATCTCCGATTTACCATTATTGCTCCCGTATCCACCTTCGGGGCGATGATCACCATAAGGATTCGAACCACGGCCTGCAAAACGGTAAAAATACCTTAAGGCTTGATGCAGCGTATCCTGATCCACATCTGCTCCACCCATATTGGCCAATAACAAGCTCGTCAAAATTTGCGTACCGGCCGGATTCATCAAGCCACCGGCAACATACTGCGGATTCACGCCACGGGCCCAATGAGTCCAGCCGCCATGTACCTGGAACCGCCGTGCAGACTCGGCAATGGCATGAATCAATGGCATCACGGATTCATCCCCCGTCCGTAAATAATATTCGTTAACAGCCAACCCCTGATATCCGTTGTGCCAACTATGCGGCCCCGTATAATCAGCATCAAAATCTTCCATGCGTTGCGCGTAAATGCCCCGAACGACTTCCAGATCCTGATCTTCTCCTGTAGATAATAGAAAGAGAATCGCGAGCGCATTGTAAAGATTATGGGAGGTTAACCCATCATTGGAAGTCTCCACCAAACGCGCAATACCATCAGCCTTCTCGCGAATAATGCGATCGGTCTTGGCGCAATCCATCGGCCAAGTGTCGCTAAAAGACCCCATAATCGGAATATGTATTTCCACAATCTCAGGGTCGGCGTCCACCGATGCATGGACCGCAAATTGGAGCACACCATCGCCCGCTTCCGCTTCCGTTATACGACGTGCCAGATGTACCTGTGGACCGAGATCATCATCGGGAATTCCTAAACCGTTAATCGTACTGATAAGCTGCCCGCGGACAAATTTTCCTTCTGCAGGAGATCCTTCCTGTACACCTGTAATTTCTACGAGCCGATCATCACGAACCTCAATTTCTAGTCCAGTTGGGCCAAAATTACCGATTTCCGTAACCGTGATCGAGGAGCCCCCCCAAGCCAAACCGCCAACCAGACTGAACGCCAACACAGCCACTCGCAGATAACGCATCATTTCTCCTTTCATTCTATTTCACCGACGACATTCAATGATCCCACCACATCAATTAACAATAAAATACAAGGGAATCTATCCCTTGACTACATCCATAGCAATCTTCTCCCAGCGGGTCAACCGTTGCGGATCGTTGCAAACCGTGCTGATATCTTTCAGAATCAACTCACAGGGGGTGTTGTGCCTCCGACAAGCCTCCACCGTTTCCTGAAGATCCTTGCGCACGAGATCCTCATCGAACGCCCCCATAGCCACATGCGAAGGATTCGGCTTGGCCGAAAACACATAGTCGCCATGAATAGCCTCTGCCGCCATTTCCTTCTTCGCCCAGGGGCTCACCGAAATTTTACGAACATTCCTGATCTTTCGAACAATATCAATCTTATGATGCAACGGTTCACAACAACCATAATAAACCAAGCCATAGCGTTCCAACAGGGGCTTCATCGGAAGTAGATTGTATTCCTCGTCCATGCCGGGAGACACTTCGGAAAACATCTGCGCCATGGAAAACGTCCATGTGTCTTTTGCTTTAGCATGTACGCCATCAAAGTCCTCAGACGGCAAATCATCCACAAACGCACCCGTGCAGTGAATCTCCGGCGGGGCCGCTTCCAGCAGCCCATGTTCTTCATACTGATCCAGAATACCGCTTTCCATTTCGATGAATTTGTTAATCAGCACTTCCACATATTCTGGACGATCAATCAGATCGTACAGCATGCGCTCGGGAGATATTTTAGTGGATATCAAGTCCCAAAGCCCTGAATGTCGACCGATCCCTGTCAAGCGAGCTGGCACAATACCGTCCAGCAATTCGTTAGCCTCGGCAAAGCGGCGTTCATCTTCTTCAGGATCCACTTCAATTACCGGCGTCTGCAAGGCCTGAACTTCCTCGATGGTTTTCAACTGTTCAGAAAAATGCTGCGAAAGCCCTTTCCGCTCCACTTCCGCATCAGGTCCCAGACGATCATTGCGAACCGTCTTGCTGATTCCAATATAAGGCAAGACAACCATATCCGCCTTAAAGTGATCCCAGGCATACAAGGTCATCCGCAACCGACGTTCCAGTTGCCTTGCCATACCGTTTGGATTGACCATCTGATCCTCGCCCCAGGGAAGTTCTTCCCAAGGAAGCTGGTCAATGCGTACCATCGGGCGTGTCGACTGCAACCCGTTCAATGTACGCCACCCATCAATGGTTTCCTGCTGATGCGGCAAAGCAGCAATCTCGGCATAACGCTTGGCTAATTCACGAATGATCTCTCTGTTTTGCATAACGATCCTCTCTCAACACTCAACGGCAGGAGTACGACTGCAATCGCCGCACCATCGACCAAATCAGATCTTGGTCCGGTTATTGCAGCAGGTTTTCCCAGCGAGCGCGGCTGTCGCCAGCCCGTGCAAAGATTTCGCGAGCTTGTCCGGCCTCGCCCATTAGTTCCGTATCAACCGCAGCAATTCCTAAAATGTCTTCATTATCCGGAGCCAACTCTGCGGCAAGCTGTGCCAAAAGGGCTTGGTCAGCGGGTTCCATGGTGGACCACGGCAAATCGGCTGTGCGGTCACTTCCCACCATAGAAAACGTGAGCGTGCCATCATCTGCAGCCGCTTTTAGCCAGACGGTTGCCTCCGTGACGGATATGCTAAGCGGCACTTCCTCCAATTGACCGTTGCGGCTTAACCCCGATAATGCTTGCTGCAGACCATCCTGTAAGCGCTCGAAATTTTCGGGTGCAATCCTGCGACCGCTTTCCCTACGTCGGGGGGCGGCTTGCGCTCCACCGCTCTCCTGCATCATTTGCACCATCGCCCAGCCCATGGCTTCGCCGACATTCATATAAGTCTGCGCATGACCATTATAGTGACCGCTTGAGCTACCACCTTTAGAAAGAGGATGCGTGTATACAGCGGCAACATGTCCAGCAAATTCCGGGTGCTTCTGAGGGTCTGCAAAATTGAATTTGGCAT
>PXBF01000191.1 GCA_003567005.1 PVC group bacterium | reverse complement strand
TTTTCCGCGGACCACGGCTTGGCGGTCGGGCAGCACGGCCTGATGGGCAAGCAGAATATGTATGATCATAGTCTCCGCGTCCCCTTCATCATTGCCGGTCCCGGCGTGCCCCAAGGTCAAACACTCCGCGCCCCTATTTACTTGCAGGACATCATGCCCACGGTTCTTGAACTCGCCAACGCGGAAGTCCCCGAGCATGTCGAGTTCAACTCCCTCCTGCCCTTACTCCGCGGCCAGCAAGAGACCTCCGCTTACAACGAAATCTACGGGGCCTACACGCAACGGCAGCGCGCCGTCATCCACGACGACTACAAGCTGATCGTCTATCCGGAGGCCAAAGTACTTCGTCTGTTCAATCTCGCCGACGACCACTACGAAATCATCGACCTTGCCGACGACGAGGGGCAGCAGCAACGCATTCGCGACCTCATGCAGCGACTCCAAAACCTTCAGCAACAATTCAACGATCCACTCGATCTAACCGAAGTATTCCCCGACTGGTTCTGACGCAACCCCTGCCTACTGGATAAAAACAAGGAACACAGGAATACAGGACGACAAAAAGCGTTTCTATGCTATAACGCTGCCTGTGGCAGTCTTGGTTGCAATCAGCTTGGCCGCATTTGCCTTTGTGCGGGAACTCGATATCGGCCTCTCGAGTGAGTACAGCTACTATCACCACACGCTGCTCGGCAACCTTTTTTTCACCGCTTTCGTCGTGGGCTGGATCAGTATATGGTACTTTCTCACGCCTTGGATACCCGCGCGGATGCTACAGGTATTTTTCCGTTGGAGCAAAAATGTAACTGCCATCTATTTTATCCACTGGATCGTCATTAGCCTCGTATTACTGGGCGTTGCATTCAACGCCCTGGGCCCATGGAGCAGTATGGGCACCGCGCTATTGATCATGGCCAGCAGCGATGCGCTGGCCAGCATATCTCACAAACTTCACTAGACAAACGTTTCAAGCGTTTGCGAAGGATCTGGCATCACACCTCGTTGGCTGATTCTGCAAAAAACCATGCACTTGCAACTCGTAGAAGCACGCTAACCAACATCATCCAAATCGCGAAAATGGCCGCTTATATTGTCCGTGCACATTTAACAGGGTCAATTCACGCCAGTTCCGCTGCCTACCTCAAAGGTGTGCTCGAGTTTGATGCCATCTCTGAAATGATGGCCTTCAAACGTTACTTGGATGCGCTCTCCATCATCCTCGATATGCACGAGGCCGAAATGTCCGCGTCCAGGGAACGTGGGATAAGAATAGGGACCGCCCTTTCGGGAACCACGCTGGTCTAGAGCAGCGGCGTGGAATACGGGGAATCCAGGACCAGTAACACCATTGACCGTGGCGTAGGTGTTATTGCTGCCATCGTCGGCACCGAGCATGTGCGCGTCGCCAGCAATCATCATGGCGTTGTTGATTTCGTTTTCCACCATAAACGCGCTGATCCGTTCCCGCTCGTATTGAAAACTGGCCCAGCTATCACGGTGTCCGCCGGGAGGCGAGATCCAAGGCACACCACTTACCAGCACGATGAGTGCGTAATTATCCCGGGCGGCTAGCAACTCTTGCTTGAACCAGGCGCGCTGATCGAAGCCCATCATGGTCTTGTCCGGACCATCCTCGGCTCTGTTGGGCGTACGGCGAGAGCGAAGATCGGGCATAATGAAGCGAACGCGTCCCGCGCTGAAAGCCTGGCCCACTGGGTCATCGGGATCATCATCGCCAAGAGCGAGGGGAAAGTGAGGCACCACCGTGCGATAACTTGCCAACGCGGCATCACGCCCCGGAGCGTTGCTGGCGGAATTATTCGGGCCCCAGTCATGGTCGTCCCACATGTACATGACCGCCAAATTCCGAAAAAAGACATTTTGCCTTTGGGAGCCCACAAGCACATCATGGTAGGCTCTGTAGAAGCGATCGACATTATTGGCCCTGATATCCTCATAATGAAGATCGCCGGTGTGGATAAAGAAGTCGGGCTCATGCGAGCGAATGACATCAAACACCTTGTGCTCGGAGCCCGTCGCTGCGCAGGCAGCGAATCCAAACGTAAAGGAGGCAGCGCCATCAGGCATGGTTTTGAACTTGCCGAATGCCCCAGCGTTCTGGCGATCTGACCACCGGTAATAATAGGTGGTGTCTGCTTGCAATCCTTCCAAGTAATACGCAGCAAGTTCGTTGAGATTTCCAGCGGAAACAACAGAGACTGGCGCAAACACCCTGCTATCCCGGAAATCCGGTTGTGCTGAGACTTGCAGAGCGGGCGGCGTATCCTCACGACCCGCTTTGATCGTCGCGGAATGAGGCGTTATAGCTCCCACCCAAGCCCAGGCGTTAGAATGCGAAGCAGAAGTGCTTCTGTGGTTTTCAGTGTCTTGATCGGCAGAACCTGATCCTGCTCCGTCGGCACCATGCACCTGAACTGTGGAAAAGCAGAGCGTCGAGCCCATCACCCCTGACAGTAAAATTTGTAACACATGTCTTGATCTCATTATCGCATCTCCCATTTACTGTTATTTATGACTGATCACATCATAGTATAGTGGAATCACCAGAACATCAAAAATTGCAATATTACGCCAATCACATTGCAATTCTGCGCCGCGGCGTAAGATTTAACTTCAATGTTCCCACACTCGTATTCCGCTCTATTTCACCGGATTACGAGCGCGCGACGAGAACGACTGACGATTAAGATTGGATTACGATGAAGACATCCCGCAAGTTACAATGCCGCATAATCAAGGATGGCTCTACAAATCAAACAGTATGTCCCCATCCTGCCCGACACCTGTAACAGATTTACGCGACTGCGTTACGACACAGCGCCAGCCCCCAAGCGCTGATAGTACGCTGTCGCGATGTTGATTCGTCTGTCCTTTGAGAAGCGGCCAGAGATCTTTGCTGTCAGTTCCCTGTAGCGGTATGGCCGCCCCCGTCGTAATAAACGTATCCGTAAGGTCATGTAGTGCAACAAGCGCATCGCACGTCACACCAGCCCGCACGCCGGGGCCGCATATAACCAGCGGTATACGGATCGAAGCATCATACCAGGTACTCTTTCCCCAACGGTTATGATCACCAAGCATTTCGCCATGATCGCTGCAAAATACGATCAGTGTGTTATCCAGTTCCCCCCTTTCCCGGACGGCTTGCACGAATCGACCAATCTGTCTGTCAATATTCTCAATCATAGCGGCATAATGCTGTCGGTTGCGCTGATGGTCCTCCTCCGTATAGTTCTCCTGTGTATTCTTATGCGGCGGCGGGAACTTGACATCCTTCCACGCATCATGCATGCGCTGCGTGACGTCCATGGGATTATGCGGTCCGGTAAAGTTGACCTGCATGTGCCATGGCTGGTCTTTCGGGAGGTCCTTGAGGATCTTCAGTCCATTCTCGGAAAGCCAGTTGTCACAATACTGTTCATCTGAAAGTGCCGTTACGTATGCATCCCTGTGTTTCCCGGTGGCAGCGTGCTCTGCAACGTATATATCCGCAACCCCCTGCTGCTGCAGAAAGTGCATGTAAGGCCCTTTCGGGCCGCCCTGCATCCTATAGCTCCTGCTCCCATCAAACTTGCCTTCGTTGTCGATGCCGTCCGTGAAACCCCATTCATCTAACAGGCGCGAGCCGTCCAGGTACCAGTCGAGTGGATGCGCCAGCCCTTTGTGCAAGTCAAACTTTCCTACGCCGGCTACACGATACCCCGAATCGCGCAGGCGCTGGTAATATGTAGGAACCGATAAATCGTAGTCATATTTGTTGCTCGGGGCAGGACACTTGTCGTAGGCATGCCCTGAAGCCAGGCAGGCGCGCGCGGGTGCGCAGAGCGGCGAAGAAGTATAGCAGCGAGAAAAAGTCGTGCCGTTTTGCATCAGCACATCCAGATTCGGTGTGCGCAGCGGCAGCTCCTTGTTGTAGCTCATCCAGTCCCAGCGCCACTGGTCCGGAAAGAAAAAAAGTATGTTAGGTTTTGACTGCGTCATTCCCTCCCTTTTGTCACATGATTATTGTCCACCCATATTACCCGTCCCCATTTACTCATTTTCCATGTTAAGGACTCCTGGTCGTTGAAATGAGCCATATTCACCCCCCCCATATTAAAGCAAGACATAATAATACCGAAGGGAATTTGTTTCCACAGTTCACAATTTATTTAATATTCTGTACATGGAAATTTTCAGCGACGACTGTGGCAGTATAACGGCTTTCAAACCTCCCTTTTATTCTGTTATGATGGCGTGGGATTGGCGGATGAAAAAGGCTTTGCATTCGTTCCAGTCGAAGGGTACCAGCATCTGCGGCATGGGCTCGGATTCGGCATCTTCAAAGTAGGTCAGGCTCTTCAGGATGTGGTAGGTATTGACCCGGCTGGCTCCATACTTTTGCGGTAGCATGTCGAAATAGGCCTCAAGACTAGGGGGGGACTGGAGGATCGTAAAAAGGTCGGCAAAATCCTTGCGGCTGCCACGGCTCGATATCGCCACCAATTTCATGAGTGCAATATCGCGGGTGGCGGCAATAGAGAAAAAGCGATAGGGATCAGGCTGAAACAGGAACGGATCGCGGACACGAAAAAATGAAAGCTTCGTGTTTCGGATCAGAACCGTCAACGTATGTTCAGCCTCTTGCAAAGTTTCATAGTCGCCATGGTTGGCAAAAATCGCATGTAATCCACGCACATCGATTTCATCGGTGCGAAAGAAGTCAAGATCTTCCGAAACGCGGTGCGCGAGACGAAAGGCAAGGCCGGTTCCACCCGCCAGTGTCCAACCAGCTAAAAGCGGCGAGCCATCCTTTTCCAAGTCGTTCAAGAGTTCCAGGCTGTGTTGCGCGAGTACTTTTTCGTGCATATTATCCCCTCCAGTTGCAAAATGTTTTGCCAGAAGTTGGCCGTCTTGGGTGAGAGCCGTTGTGCGGTCGCAACGGCTGTAAGAAACGCTTGCTGCCCCATACGTTCGCGCAAGAAGGCTATATCAGAAAGCGAACCAAACTCCAGCACACGCTCCACAACCCAGATCGGGTATGTTTCGAGATCTTCGGCCGTAAGCGGGTGGTCCCAGAACAGGCGTGCAAGTTGTTTAACAGCATTCTGCTGGTCCCGATTTGACATGCTTCGTGCCTTTTTCGGCTTCAGCTTGATGTCTAGCTCGCAATGCAAGGCAAGCGCAAGTTTACGAAGGGTATAGGTTTCAAATCGGGTCCAACCGTTTTCATAGCGCGACAGGGTGGCGGCAGACGTTCCCGCCCGCCGCGCCACATCGGCCAACGACAGCCCGAGGTTCAGGCGCCGTTGCTTCAACTGTCCGGAAATGCTCACATCATCACTCATATTATTATCATGCATGATAATGCCAGCACTGTCAATTGATATGCAAGACGAATACATGATATTGATTTGTATAGCGCTTGGTTTGCATCATTTCCGAAAATGCAGAGGCGAAGCAGAATGGGAAAAACAAGGGGACAAAAACAAGGGGACAGACAATCTGAGAAAGCGTTTTCTGCAAATTTTTGCTACTCATTTCTTCTTGCACATGTAGGAACCAGTGGCGTCCTGGTTCTCTGGAAATCACGCTTCAAAAGCGTATGACTTGAACGCACTCATAGAGCGCTATGGACGCTAGCCTCTTATATCGACCTTGGTGCCGTGCGCGCGGGCATTGGGACGCATCCACAGGATTATTGCCCGCTCATGTCCCCCCCATTTTTTCGAAACCTGAAACCAGTGGTGCCACTTCGCCGCTCGTATGTAGTTGCAGCACTTGCCTCATTCAGCGTTGCATGATATGCGTTTCACTTTACGTAATAACCCAAAAAGGAGCATCATCAGATGGAATATATCAATCCGTACAGTAGTTCGACGCGCTGGTTGCGCGGCAACATCCACATGCATCAGTTTTGTTCAGGACACTTGGATCTGGGTGCCAGTGGACACATCTACAAGCTGCTTCATTACGACTTCGTCGCCATCACAGACCATAATCAAACCCATGGCCGTAATGCCATTGCCCAATGGGAGCGGCAGGCCGGACTGATCATCGTCCCCGGCGAAGAAAACGGCAAAACCGATCATATGCTCGAAATCGGGGTGCATGAGGTTACGCCCACGCCGTCCGATGACTATCTGGAGCGGGCAAAGGCCTTGCGGGCTGCGGGAGGGTTCGTGATGGGGTGTCATCCGCAGATATATGCGAACGGCGAGGACAATGTTCGCCGGGCAGCCGACGAACTACACGCGGTGGAAATATTCAATGCCCTGAAGGAAGGCCGTGGCAGCGACGAGGAACGCAATATCGCTTTCTGGGATGAGCTACTCACCGAAGGCAAGCGAATTTGGGGCGTGGCATCAGATGACTTTCATGCGAGCATTGTCGGTCCAGGCCAAGGCTGGGTTGGTGTGCAAGTGCCGGAAGATGCCCATGTAACGTGGCCCTTGATTGTCGAACAATTGAAGCGCGGCGCGTTCTATGCCTCGACCTATCCCGGCTTTACCTCGTTTGATCTGACCCATGAAGTCTTGCGCGTGGTCGCCACGCGCAAGCCCTGCGGCTTGCGTGTAATCGGCCCGGGTGGCACCGTGCTGAAGGAATATAACGGCAGCGAATTAGAATGGCCCGTGCAAGCCGGCCTGGACTATTTCCGCGTGGAAGTCGTCAATGGCCGCAAGTGTGCCTGGAGCCAGCCCTTCTTCCGCGCATGAAATGACCAAGAAACAAGGGACACATGAACACTGGACGACAAAATGAGCTGGATGTAGCACGCGGGCTCGCTGTCTTCTTTTTGGTATTGGTACATGTCCAAATGCTTTTGGCGATGGAGCATGTACAAGCGACTCGCATCGGGCAAGCATTTGCCTTTGTCCAGGAGCTCGATATCGGCTTGTCCAGCTCGTACAGAGCTACTATCACCACACGCTGCTCGGCAACCTCTTCTTCACCGCTTTCGTCGTGGGCTGGATCAGTATATGGTACTTTCTTACGCCTTGGATACCCGCGCGGATCTTACAGGTATTGTTCCGTTGGAGCAAAAATGTGACAGCCATCTATTTTATCCACTGTACCATCATTAGCCTCGTATTGCTGGGCGTTGCATTCAACGCCCGTGGACTATTGAGCAGCATGGGCACCGCGCTGTTGATCATGGCCAGTAGCGATGCACTAGCCCGCATATCTCGCAAACTTCACTAGAAAACGTTTCACCCCTTTCCGAAAACTCTGGCATCACATTTCGTTGGCGATTGTGCAAATATCCGTACCCTACCAGTAACTTCAAGTTCCCCATACTCGTATTCCGCTCTCGTCCACCGGATCGGATTACGAGAGAGTGCGACGAGAACGGTTGACGATTGAACAAGTTTCTCCTCTGCATCATCCGAGCGCGCTCGGGGCCTCGACTAGCCAGTAATTTTCCATATGCAGTTCGGAATTGACAATCAAGAGGAGCAAACAATAGGGTAACTTCGTGCAACGATTGATTTGGAAATGGAGATTATAGTGAAATCACAAATGGTAATGCTGCTCGCTGCAATCCTGTTTGTCGGCGGGCATCTAGCAACCAGATCTAGCGCCCAAAATCAAAATGGTACCGAGGCACCTGACACGCTGTCTGAGGAACAAATCCGCGCATTTACAGGCCAACGTCGAACACCTGACGGGAATCTCGTGCGGTTCATCGGAATTGCAAGACAAAACAATCACCTCACGCCAGAGCAACGCCAAAAGCACATCAATGCCGGGACCATTCCATTCCGAATTACGGCTGATGCTTTTTTTGTTAAAACGAATGAACGTATAGATGGGGATATTCTGTTTTACATATTGGATCAGGACGGCAAGGTTGTGGACGCGGGCCGACACGCGGTTAAACAGATGTGCCCTACCTGAGGAAGCCGCCAGGGCGGCTACTTCGGTGAAGTAGCAAAACAAGGTGAATATACAGTTGTGGTTTGGTTGGATGAAGATAGCGAAAGGCCGCTGGGAAGCAAAAGAACCATGCACCTGCAACCCGTAGAAGCACGCTAACCAACATGCAAAACTGACATATATCATACCGCACCCTACCAGTAACTTCATATATATATGCTTCGTAATTGACAATCAAGAGGAGCAAACAATAGGGTAACTTGTACAACAATTGATTTGGGAAAGGAGATTGTAGTGAAATCACAAATGGTAATGCTTCTTGCTGCAATCCTGTTTGTCGGCGGGCATCTAGCAACAAGATCTAGCGCCCAAAATCAAAATGGCCCCGAGGCACCGGATACGCTTCCTGAGGAACAAATCCGAGCATTTGTAAACCAACGTCCAACACCTGACGGAAATCTCGTGCAGTTCATCGCAATTGTAAGACAAAACAATAACCTCACGCCAGAGCAACGCCAAAATCACATCAATGCCGGAAGCATTCCATTCCAAATTATGGCTGATGCTTTTACTCTGAGCACGACGAGTAGAAGCGACGGTCGCGTAAATGGGGATATTCTATTTTACGTATTGGATCAGGACGGCAAGGTTGTGGACGCGGGCAGACGCACGGTTAGACAGATGTACCCTACCTGAGGAGGCCGGAGCGGCTACTTCGGTGAAGTAGCAAAACAAGGTGAATATACAGTTGTGGTTTGGTTGGATGATGCTAACGAAAAGCGGCTGGGACGCAAATTAACCATGCACTTGCAACCCGTAGAAGCACGCTAACCAACATACAAAACTGACATAAAGTGGGTGTTCTCGTTCGCCGCCCACGTCTGCCGGGCAAGTAGATTACCAGACAGGTCGCGAATCGTAATGACCATCTCCGACTTCGTTGCCTCAAGGGCAATGACCGTTGCGGTTGCTGCAGAAGGCCCGCCGCCAACAATCTGTGTGATCGGGCACGCATGGGTCGGCTGATCGATGCGCCACTGATGGGTATGGCCGCTAATAACCGCGTGAAAGGAGGCATTGATGAGTGCAGGTAGCCAGAGGCGTGCGCCGTGGCCGGAGTATTGCGCACTTGTCTCCAATGTAAGGCCATCACCGTCCCCGGGGCTCCCCCTGAGCGGAATGTGCGAGAAGGCAACCCGGAACGGGGCCGCAGCAATTTCCGGCCGCAACAGTTGATCCGCCAGCCAGTCGGCTTGACGCTTACGGTACGGTTCGTACGCAGCCATTCCTGCAAACACCGGATGCTCGTCTACCTTGTCTTCACCTGCATCGAGGGTCACAATGGCGACGGGCCCCATGCGAAAAGCTTTGTTGTAAGGAAGGACAGGCTCTGAACGTTGACCAAGAAGGTCTGCGAATTCCCATGCTCTTACGCCGCGTACATCGTGATTACCGCTGACATACAAAAACGGCCTGCCAGAGGCCCACCCCCCGCATGACGGTGTTGGCCCACTCTGTCCGGGGCGCAACACGATGGCTGCCGGGCTGACCCCCTCGTTGAACTCACCGCAAACATCGCCGTTCCATATGAGCATATCCGGATCAATATCCTCCACGCATTTCACGACATGGGGCATGACACGCCGACGATCGTGCGTGTCGTTGACGACGGCAAGCCTCACCGCCTCCTGCACCTCGCTGGGAGGCACAAAACGCCGCACGGCAGTGGACGCAGACATGACGCGGTCAATCTGGTAGGCGTGTGAGTAGATGAGTGCGTCCGCGACCACGCGGTAGTAAATGGCCTTTCCGGGAACGGCATGGTCCCCCATATCAACAGGAATGACCAAACAGGTGTCATCGGCAACGACCAACCCACCGATAGCGGGGGTCGACACATGCACAAGATCGTCCTCCGCGTATCCCCACTCGACGCGACCTGTGGCAAAACGGTCCACTTCGATACTGACAACAAAGCGGTCTGGACCAAAACTCTGGAGGACAGGAGGGCTTGCGAGGGGTGACGTCTGGAGGATCTGACAGGACGCGGCTGAGTCGGTCACGACAAGCGATGGCTGACGCCCGAAACCGGCCAGTTCGATATCTATGCCATTACGAAGCGAAAGGATACTGTAGGCGGTGTTGGACATACCAGACCCTACGACCATGGCTCTCAGGACGATATAAGGAATGCCATGCAGCACCTGGCAATGACCGCCGTGATCGTGTCCCTGAATAACGGCTCTGACTGTCCCGGCTGCCTCCAAAACCTGCCGCACTTTCTCCGCGTCTCTCACAACGTGCCCATTCTGATTGCCGTCCTTGCGAGGACGGTCTCCAAGATTGGCGTGACAAAACACCAGAACAGGACGTTTGCCAGCGGACGCCAGATCGCGCGCCAGCCAGGCAATCTGCTCCTCGCCTATCCAGGCATCAGACCAATGGAAGTTGCCGGGCGCAAAGTGCTCGCCATCAGCATTGTAGTTGCTGTCAAGAATAACGATGTGCACGCCCCGGCGGTCAAAGGAGTAATAGCCGCACGTCCTGCCGCAGGCAGCAAGAAACTGCTCACGCGTCAATTCACTCACATCATGATT
>PXBF01000133.1 GCA_003567005.1 PVC group bacterium | reverse complement strand
ATGGTTTGTTGCGCTTCGGCGGTTTCTTCTGTCAGCGTGGGTACCAGCTCACGGTAATAGGTAATTCCGTCGGCAAGATTCGTATGGAATTCCTGGATGTCAGCATCTTTGGTTTTCCCGTATCCTGTATTGAGGCCATCGATGAGTCCCTTGAGAAAATCGATATTCAGATTCAATTCCTTGATAAACATGTGTGGTCGATTCGGGCTGCTGAGTACGGGGCCACGCCCATAAATCTGGTCAACCATTTCCTGCAAGGTAGCCACGCGGTTGTAGTAGGCGATGTTGGGCCCGGGGCAAATAGCAGGGAATAGGCCTTCGGCCTTGGGAACATCCTGGATCACGTATGCGGTATCTCCCAGATCACTGCAGATGCAGGACTTTACAAGTACCTGCTGCATACGCACCGCAAGCTCATCAGGCGGAAGGTCGAGTTCCTTCAAATAGGCAATTTTGAGGGCTTGATACTGGCGCGAGGCCGTACAGATGGCTTGTTCGGTAAACTCGGTATTGCTGACGAGGTGTCCCAATGGGCAGGAACTGCCGGGATTATCTTCTTCAATGAGTTCTTGCCTATGTAGCTCGCTTTGAGAGTTTCTTAAATTGTTAAAAGGTACGCCAAGTGGCGAAGAGTCACTGAGATAGACATCATCCTCTTGTGCTTTTTGCAGTTTTTCCAAGGTATCGGGTTCTACTTGGGTTGCTTCCGGTACGAGCAGGAATGGTGTGCCCCAACCGGTGCTGTCGATCCCGTACAGACGGCGTAAGGTCGCATCTTCGGCGGCTGTCCCGATGCCGCCCTGCGAGGTTACACGGAAAGGCGGGAATGCATCCGGAACCGTCTTTTTCTGAGCCGCAAGTGTTTTCTTGCAGAGGGATTCCAGTTTGATTTTCAATGTATCGCGTTTTTGTGTCAATTCCTGCAGGACGGGGCCACTTAAGTTTCCGTTTCCGGCAAAAGCATGACCACCGCAATTGAGACCGGATTCCATGCGGTATTCTGAGACCCAGAGGCCTTTCTTGGCAAAGAATCGTCCCTGAATTTCAGCGGATCGGTAATCACTGACTTTCAGAATGATTTGCTTTTTGATCCAGCCTGTTTTGTCGGCGAAGAAATCGGGAAATTCGGTAAAGTAGGCATACAGGCGTCGATTCAAGCCAGCTGAAAGGACAATGCCCGAGGTGAGCGTACTGGTTGCGTACCCCCGGAGGGCGGAGAGGGCATCGGAGTGGGTTTCGGGGAGCGGTTCGCACATGCTGTCATAGTTCGTGCGGTCGAGCTTGGTCATGATGTTTACATTGATCTTCCCCGGTGCAATTTGATTGCGCAATTCATTTTGGATCTGGGCTTGCTCCTCCGGTGCGGCTTTCTGCATCTGGTAATAGCGTTGTTTGAGAGGTGCGTGTTCCGGTAAAAGATCGAAATATTTTGTGATTTCGCTACCCGGTTCAAAAGGTGTATTGCGCAGTTCTTCAAACTGCTGTTTTACAATACGATCGACTAAATTCAGGTATTCGGTGATTCTGCGTGCACGCCAATCGGGATCGTATTTATTAATCATCTTATACGGTTCGCCATATTGGACAGCATATTTTCCGCGCATCGCCTCGATGAGGGTATCATCCACCAGGGAGATGACGGAGTCTATTCCGTAGCGAGCAATCCGAATCGGTGTGTCGACAGTAAATCCTGTTCCCATCACGGGTAGATGGAACGTATGCTGTGATTGTATTTCCTGCATGAAATATGTCCTTAATTACGACGCAAGGTTTCTATGTTTGGGCTTATGCAATAATCTATGCGGGTGTTCACCGCTTTGAGGCAAGCCCTGTTTTGTAATGGGTGGCAATCTAATTGTACATGAGACGGGGTCCATTTCTACATCCTTACCAAATCTATCCGCGTAACGCCAACAGAGAAGCGATTCTTTGCTAAAATTCGCTCGTTTGGTTCATTTGGGTGGCTACAGTAGTAGCGTGTAGCCTACTCTGGTGCCGCGGTCTGTTATTGTTCCGGTAGAGGGGGGCCATCCGGACGTTCCCAATCGCAGAGCGGTGGAGCCGTGACGGCGGCGCCACCATCTACCACAAGCGTGTGACCTGTGATTTTGGCGGCGAATGGGCTCAAAAGGAAGGCTACGCCATCGGCTACCGCCTGCTTATCCTTCACGATATCCCATTTGAGCGGTGAAGCGGCATCCCACATATGGATCATGTTTTCGAAGCCAGGGATTTTCAGCGCCGCTTTGGTTGCGAGAGGGCCGGCGGATACGGCATTTACGCGAATATTATCGCGGCCATGTCGGCGTGCCAATGCACGCACGAGTGCTTCGAGTGCTGCTTTTTCCACGCCCATCCAATTGTAGCAGGGATACACGTGTGTTGTGTCAAAGGTAAGGGCTACTACAGAACCGCCCCCCTCTAGGCGCGGTGTTCCATATTTTAATACTGTGGCCAGCGATGCACAACTGATGTGGTGTGCAAGCTTAATATCCTCGATAGCGTCCGTGTGAAACTCTGGTCCAAGAAGTGTTCGCGGATTTGCAAAAGCAATAGAATGCACGATACCGGCAAGCGGAGCAATGCTGCCAAACAGCTCCTTTACTTGTTCAATATCTGTGATATCGCAATAACGAAAGTCAAGTTTGGCGCGTTCATCGTCCGTCAAGGATGCTGCGCGATCGAGGAAACGGCGTTTTATGATATCGTTTTGCACCGTGTATATAACCTTGCCGCCCAACGATTCGATGGTTTTGCCAATATGATATGCAATCGACTCCGGATCCAAGAGTCCCATTACGAGATAATATTTGCCTGCTTCGATCATAGCGTTTCGCGCCTTTTTACAATTGGTTAACTCAATTAAGCTATGAAGTAATACCGCATAATGGATTCGGTGTCGAATGGAAAAATTGCATAAAAACGGGTGTTGGGTATTGGAATCCTCACAGAAGATGATACAAAAACGCGTGAATGTTTATCTGGAACCGTTGATGTTTCTATGCACAGGGAGCAGCAGGTTTCGGGATCATCCCTCGCGTAAAGTTTCATTTTGTATTGGCCCCTCAGTGGGGGCAGTCCTGCATGCCCGGCGTAGCCCAAAGGGCGAAGACAGGTCCCTTGGGCTGCCCCCGGGATGCCCCAAGGGACTGGGGCACCCCTACTACAATGCGGGCTTAGGTTAAGGCTGCGTGCATCGCGTTGCAGTTGCTGTTTTGCGATGTATGTGGCACCTTTGAGGGATGCAACGATTTTCAGACAAGACATCCTGGCCAAGAGAGTCAACCCCGCTATCGCGTGTTCGCTACGCGCGCCAGAAGGCTGGTCTATCCATATTGGATCTGACGAGTGCAAATCCAACTTTGCAGGGATTTACATACACGGAAGGTACGTTGTCTAGCTTTTGGCAGCAGGGGCAATCTTATAACCCGCATGCGCTGGGCATAGCGGCGGCGCGGGGTGCCGTTGCCACGTATTTGTGTCGGCAGGGTGGAGAGGTAACGGCTGAACAGATCTGGATTGGTTCGGGGACCAGTGAATTGTATGCGCATACCATGTCGATATTATGCAACCCTGGAGACACATGGCTTGTTCCGCAACCGGGGTATCCTTTGTTTGATTATGTTGCGGATTTGGCGGGTGTTAGGTTGGGACATTACGCGCTGTCCTGGGATGGCGATTGGTATTTGCGTACTAATGCATTGGAAGAGGCGGCGGTGACATCCCACGCACGCGCGGTAGTCGTCATATCGCCTCACAATCCAACAGGGCATGTCTGGACGGCGGGAGAGCGAGAAGAGGTGATTGCGTGTTGCAAACGCCACGACATGGCATTGATCGTGGATGAAGTGTTTCTGGATTTTCCGGTAGACCGGAAACGTGCGGTGGCCAGTTGTGCAGGCTGTGAGGATGTGCTGACCATTTGTCTGTCCGGGGCCTCGAAGGTTGCGGCGTTTCCCCAGGGAAAAATTGCCTGGGGCGCGGTATCGGGGCCGGGATCAGATGAGTTTCTGGCGCGGGCAGAGCTGGTTTCGGATACGTTTTTGAGCACATCGACCGCGATACAGGGAGGGGTATCGAATCTGTTGCGTGCAGGTGCTTGCATGCAGGAGCGCATTCGTTTCCGCTGTCGGGAGAATCTATCCACGGCGCGCGAGGTGTTTGCAGGGACGGCGGTTTCGGTTTGTCCTGTGCAAGCGGGATGGTCTATGCTGTTGCGCTTGCCGGGGATGCATGATGACGCGGCGTGGGCCATGCTTGCACTTGAGTCGGATGGTATTATGACGCATCCGGGATATTTGTTTGGTATGGAAACCGTGAACAGTAATCCGTTTCTGGGCGTATCCCTTATCGTGGAGCCCGCATTGTTTCGGAAGGGTGTAGAAAAGCTAGCGCGTCTGGTCATGCGTTATGGTTAAGCATACTCGTGGATCTGTAGTCTGATTTCTGGAGAGAGGGATGAAAGAGTTGGCGGAGAATAGCGAACGGGTCGGGCCCTATGTGGGGCACTTGCGCGGTGTTGCACAAGATCCGGCTGCCCGCGAGTGGTTGTCGCGACTGGGCGAGCACTTGGAAGCTGGGCGTGGCACGACGCTAACGGAAGGCCGGCACCGCAATGTATTGTTATCTATGCCTACTAGTCACGGCCCAATTGATGTCGTGGTGAAGGCATTTGGATGCGGTGGGCTGATCGAGTCTTTGCGTAGTCGATACCGCGGTACCAAGGCTTGGCGGAGTTGGACAGCAGCGGTTCATTTGTATGACCATGGCGTTGGCACACCGGATCCTCTTGCTATACTCGAGCGGCAGGAGAATAGCCGGGTGTGCGAAAGTTATTATGTGACGAGATACATACCCAATGCGATCAGTTTTAAGGATGCATTGGTTTGCTTGTATCGTGATGAGCCCGATGGCACGAAGTTGATGGCGTTATTACAAACTGTGGCAGATGCCATTCGCGCGATGCATGCCACTGGTTTTGTGCATTATGATCTCGGAAATCAGAATATTCTTCTACGACGAACGGGGGAAGCAACCTGGGGGGATGTCCATTTCATTGATCTGAATCGCGGGCGCGTGCTGGATCAGGTGACGGATCGGGAACGAGGAAGGGATATTTCCCGGATTGCCTTGCCGAGTGATTTCTTGCGTGTGTTCCGCGAAATGTATTATGACGCGGTTCCAACCAGACCCTTTAAAATGTGGGAAGCACGGTTCCGTACGCTTTACAGCTGGCACACGCGTACGCGGCGTTGGCGGCATCCGATACGCGAGCGTCGGATGATGCTAAAGGGGGATCAGGATAAGCAGTATCCGGGGCCCAAATCAATTTGGGTTTGGGATCCATTGTCGCGCCAACCGTTGGTGACCATGCAACGGGAAGATCGCAAGAAGCATTTTTCGTGGCGCCGCCATTTGCAGTCTGCTTTATCATCCATTCGTTTACTTCCGTACTGCTATCGTCCGTATCAAGCGTTTCGAGCCGGGGCTTTTCGTCACCCGCGCAGCTTCGATGGCGCAGTTGGCATTGCCGTAGAGTGGCGTCCGGACGATAAGGGGCAAACGGTAGCGGCCCTGCATGCACTTGGATTGATACCGGTTTTGGTGCGGTTTTATCGTCATGAGACGGAAGAGGCGTTTGCCGGCACGGTGGCATTGGTTAAGGCGCTGCATGAAAAGGGGCATGCGGTGAGTATCGGTTTGCTGCAAGACCGGGCAGCGGTAGCGCAACCGGCCTTATGGCAATCTTTTGTGGATGAAGTGCTCACGGCTGTTGGTGGACTCGTTGAGATGGTTGAGGTGGGCCACGCTATTAATCGGGTAAAGTGGGGCATTTGGACATTTGAGGAATATCGCGATCTCATGCAACCACTGGTGCCTTGGCGCACAAAGCTGCCAGAGGTGCGTTTTGGTGGTCCCGCTGTGATCGATTTTGAATATGCCTACATTCCTGCTGCCTTGGATGCGTTGCCTAGGGGCATGCAATTTGATGTGCTGACACATCATTTGTATGTGGACCGTCGTGGCGCGCCAGAGAATCCGCAGAGTAAATTTGCCTTGCTAGAAAAGTTGGCCTTGGCCCGTGCCATTGCCCGGGCGCACCGTAATTGCAAGGATCGATTGATCATAACGGAATTTAACTGGCCCTTGCTGGGAACTGGCATTCACTCTCCTGTTGGTGCTCCCTATGTGTCGCCGGGCGTGCGCCAGAACGATCCAAGTGTCGACGAGGATGCTGCGGCTGCTTTTATGTTGCGCTATATCCTGATAGCCATCGGGTCGGGGTTAGCCGAGCGGGTGTTCTGGTGGAGCTTGGTTGCACACGGTTTTGGACTCTTGGATGATGCTGGGGAGGTCTGGCGTGAGCGGTCAGGGTATTTGGCGTTGAAAGAGTTTTTGGTGCATACACGAGGTTTCACGTTTCGACAGCGCACGCAATGGCAGAAAGCAGGTTGCGTGGTGTGGCGTTATGATTTTTATGATGAAAAGGATCAGAAGCGTGTTTCGGTGGTTTATGCGGAGGGTGAGCGTGCTGTCTCCATTCCTGTGGAAGAGGGCATGATTGCGCGCGATGCATTTGGCGTGAGAATGCAAATGGAAAATGACCAGATTTCGGTGACCGGGAGTCCCGTTTACCTTGTGCTACATCGGGAATCATAGCGTTACGCAAAAAAACGGATGGTATGTCATGCAGAAGCAAACCGCTCACATTCGGGTATATGGTATCGTACAGGGGGTAGGGTTTCGGTTTACAACCCAGATGCTTGCCAACAAGTATGGGCTCGGCGGGTGGGTTGCCAATTTGCCGGATGGATCGGTAGAAATGGAAGTGACGGGCGACAAAGACACGCTTGACGCTTTTTGTGCAGCGCTGCGTGATTCCCGTGTTGGCGCTGGCATTGATCGCTGGGAGGAGAAACGTTTTCCGTCATCCGACGCTCCCCTGCAATTTGAAGTCCGGTAATCTGCCATGCGATCAGTTTTTCCATAGCAGTGCGTGCCCTATCCTTTGCGTGTCACGTCCTGATTTCCGTTTGCAATTTCTATACTTCTTGCTTTCGGTTTTTGGCCCTCTGTTGAGGGCGCGATTACATGCTATTTTCTGATGCGCGCTAATTTTAAAAAGAGCACTAATGTGTAATTATGTGATTGCCTGGATGCAGTTATCTGATTATACTCGGGCGCAGATAGGCGAGATGTATACGGGAAGGTTTGGCGTATTGCTTACCCTTCCATGACGCATGGAAATGCGAGTTCGTGTACCGTTGCTCGAGAAGAGCAGGTGTAGCAGTTTTTTAGACACTTGTTCACAAGTGGGGGCGGGTCATGGCCAACGCCAGCACAGTTGGTCTCTTGATATACACGGTCCCCCTGTATCTTTTTCACGTTTGCGCTGATTGCATCATGCTGCATCGGCCACCCGCAGCCCGCTCCTTTCTTTATCTGTTGATTTCAAGCCTTGGCATTTTCTTTCGAAAGAAGATCCCCGTAAGCACACTTGGATCGCTGATTTCTATAACGGCCAACACGGAAGGAGTCGGACTATGAAAACCACCAGCCACATCAGAATCAACCCATTAATGCTTTGTTTGGTTGTGAGCATGCTCGGAGCAGGGTTTTGCGCCGAAAGCTTCGGCCGGGTCGGTCGTGTTCCCGTCCTATTGTCTGGTGAAACGGCTCGCTTCAACGTGTCCCCGCAGTATGATCACCTGTGGGGGCACAATTGGCCCTTAAATGACACGGTTACCATTAAACACGGCGATCCGGTCGAAGAGATCGGTACGGCGGAAGTAAACGAATGGGGCGACTTCTGGTTTGATAGCCCTGTAAATATTCGGCCGGGCGATCTGCTACAGGTGGCGTGTGGCGCAATAGTGAAGACTCATATTGTGACGGGCCTGGCAATCACGGCCGTGGACTCCGATCACGATACGGTCAGTGGTACGGCAGCTACTGGAACGTGGGTTTACGTTGGCGTGCATGACGTCGATGTGCATCGTTATGTCGAGGTGGATGAACACGGCAACTGGGTCGCCGATTTCTCGGAAGCGGTTGGTCCATATCCCGGAGATGATGAGTATAACCTGACGGCTGGTGACGATGGCTATGCCCACCAAGTGGACGACGACTGGGATGCAACGTTTATCAATTGGCATGTTCCGCAACCTCGTTTCAAGGTGATGCCCCGAGACGACCACCTCTGGGGAGACGATTGGCCAGCCCATGTTACCGTGATTATCGCGTACGGTGACCCAGCGGAAGAGATCGGTACCACAGACACCGATGAATGGGGCCAATTCTCTTTTAATAGTCCTGTGGATATTCAGCCGGGTGATTTGCTGCGGGTGGAATACGGCGGCATTGTGAAGGCGCATGTAGTGATGGACTTGGTGATCACCGCCGTGGACGCCGAAAACAATACGGTCAGCGGCACCGCAGCGCCGGAAACATGGGTCCATGTAGGCGTGCATCACAGCCATGTGCGTCGAGATGTAGAGGTGGACTCTGATGGCTATTGGGTCGCCGATTTCTCGGCGTCCGTCGGCGAAGAGCCTTGGGATGATGCATACGACCTCACGGCCGGCTCGGAGGTCTTCGTTGAACAAAGAGATGAAGATTGGGATGCGACGTCCTTCCATTGGCGCCCACCACACTTCAAGGTGCTGCCTCAAAACGATCACCTGTGGGGACACGATTGGCCCTTAAATGACACGGTGACCATTAAGCTCGGTGATCCCGCGGAAGTGATCGGCACAGCGGAAGTAAATGAATGGGGCGATTTCTGGTTCGATAGTCCTGTGGATATTCGGCCGGGCGACCTGCTACAGGTGGAATGCGGCGGCATTGTGAAGGCGCATGTAGTGATGGACTTGGTGATCACCGACGTGGACCCCGAAAACGACACGGTCAGTGGCACCGCAGCGCCAGAAACATGGGTTGACGTCGGGGTGCATGACACAGATGTGCGTCGTCATATCGAGGTGGATGAACACGGGCACTGGATCGCGGATTTCTCGGAGACCGTTGGCCCCGATCCTTGGGATCACGCCTATGACATCACCGCCGGTTCAGGGGGCTATGCCGAACAGAGAGACGAAGAGGGGGACGCAACCTCCGCGAATTGGTTTATCGCAGACCCCATACTTCGCATCGAGCTTCAGCACAATAACGTTCGCGGGCAGGGATGGCCTCCCCATGCCGCGGTCGAGGTCACCATCGGTGATCCTGCTGATCCGGATTATTTCGATACCGTCCATGCCAATCATCACGGGGATTGGTGGCTGCACATAGACGACTATGACCATCGTCTGCAGGCCGGCGATGTCGTTACAGCCGATGACGGCACCCTTAGTCGGACCATGATTATTCCGGTTTTTGAGATAACCGACGTTGACTCGGATAATGACTTGGTGGCCGGCATAGCACCCGAAGGCAGCGAGGTCGAGGTGCGCATAGGAGAGGTCGCGCTTTACGTAACGGCCAATCAATATGACGAATGGAAGGTCGATTTTTCCGAGCACGTGAATATCGAGGAGGGAACCGAGGGTTGGCTGTTCCTGCGCGATGAGAATGGGAATGTCATCGAAACGCAATGGCGCTATGCCACGCTACACGTCATGGATATCAGAATGATCAAGGCATCGTCTGAAGAGTGGGACTGGCACGCGTTTTTCCTGGAAATGAAGGTCGACGGGTTACTGAGCGCTCGGTTTCAGGCGCCGTCAGAGGTGTGGTATGACCTGATCCATCAGGGAGGCGAAGATTGGTTTTTTGAGAAGCACCATCCTTCCGTGGAAGCCATTGATGACGAGTTCGAGGCTGGGGAATACCTGCTGGAATTGACGCATTACCATGGCGATACCACGGTCATCCTGGAATTTTCCGAGAACGTCGAACGACCCAATGCGACCCCCGTCGTCATTGCTCCGCAAGAGCGTCGATCGGATGTGAACCCTTTGGATGTGCTGTTTGAGTGGGAAGATGTGGACAATCCGAATTTCCAATTCATTATCGTGAGTGTAGAAGATGAGTTTTCTTACGACGAGGATGACCGCTATGAGGAGTTCTTTTTGACCATCGAAAACGGTATGCCGACGCGGTACACGGTGCCGGAATTAAAACCCAACCGCCTCTATCTTGGCGATGTTATTTTTTTCAATTTAGAGGAAAGCACAACTGGTGGCGACATCGAAGTGAACTATGAGGTGATTGATGCGACACTTGGAGGAACGGAGTTTTCCACCAATACCGATGAAGAGCTGTTTGACCCGATCGAGCTTGTTCTGATGGATCGTGGCCAATGGGGCGAAGGAGGATACACGTTCGAGTTCGAGATCGAACTCAGCGAGTCGCTCCAGATTCCGGGCGAATCCCCGCTGTTTCATCGACTCAAGCTTTGGACACCGGAAGACGAGTATTACACGCTGTTCGATGCCACACAACAGAGTGCGTTTGGCGACTTCGTGGGATTCAAGATTGAAGAGGATAACCTCGATAAACTGCCAGGTAGCGGCTGGTACGCACTCGTGGTACAGAAGGATCATGAGTCAGCGGTGGCCACCTGGTTCCTGTTTGCCGATCCGGACAGTGAAGCGCCTTTGCGGATGCCTGAACAGATGCCGGCCATTACACAACCGCAGCCGGACAGCGTCGTGGCTAATCCCGTGACCTTTAGTTGGGAACCGGTGACCGATGATGTGGTAAATACAATCGGGGTTATTCATGCTCCCGAGAAATTGATCTTACTGGACGCCGGGACGGAGGAATATAGTCCGCCGGAAGCTCTGCCCGTCGGGCCGCAGCATGCGTTGGTCGTTTTTGGCGAGCGGTACGCTGATTTGCTTAATGCCGACTCCATCCCGTATGAGATCAGCCAGTATATCCCTACCAGTGTGGATTTCACAGTGGGTTATAGCCTGACCTATGAGGCCGGTGTCGGAGGTTGGCTGGATGGGTCGGTTGAGCAGGTGGTCGCCCCCGGCGGCAGTGGAGAGCCGGTGGCAGCTCTTGCGGAGGACGGTGCCCTTTTCCTGGAATGGGATGACGGGGATGAGCATGCCGAACGCATAGACGAGAACGTGCAAGCGGATGGCACCTTCACGGCGTTCTTCCAAAGCGCGGGCGGCGTACCGATCGACTGGTATGCTGATCACGGCATTGACCGGGAAGGGGAAGAAGATTGGAGCGAGGTGGATCAGCGATATGCTGCCGCTAAACGTATGACGCTACTTCAGCAATATATCGCTGACCTCAATCCAACCGAACCAACTTCGATATTTCAGATCCTAGCAGTAGAGCCAGGCCCGCCGCTGACGGTGCATTTCGAACCGAGTTCGCCAGATCGCCTGTATACGCTTCAGTTCACAGACGATCTGATTGATCATGACTGGACTGCCTTACCAGATACACATCCACAATTGGGGCAGGGCGGGGAAGATGCGATATCGGATACGAACGCAGTGCCGAGGCGTTTCTATCGGGTTTTGGTAGAGCTGCCCTGGTCTAACTGAAAAAGTATGTCCGTTTGAGGCGGAAAAGGGAAAAACATCATTATGTCTTTATGTATAATAGGGTGGGTCCCTGTTAAAGGCGTTTAGTGCCAACATGGAAGGTTCCTTTATGCCATAACATTTGGATCATCGGGCTATGCGGTGGCCTTTTTTCTGCCACCTGCTTTGAGCGTTAACATACTTAAAAAATGGGGATTGTTAGAGCCCATTACCCCAGTACGGCCAGCCAATGATAGGAGTGCGAATCTGGCATCGGAAAACGTGTTTACCCCAAAAGCATGTCTGTGCGTGCGTACGTGGGTATGTGTGTAAACAAGACGATACATTGCCCCCAGATCATTTCACGGGATAAGACCGACAAGCATGTCCTCACATACACATAAACGCCCAAACCCACACACGGTGTCAAGAAAAAGACCAAAAAGGATTAACAGCGGAAATTCCTCCACCCTATCTCGCATCTCGTCTCGATATCTGGTTTACGTTCATCTTAAATGGAGCGATTTGGGCTTTTGTGAGCCACAATGCGTTCTCTCGACAGAGCGTGCCGACTGTATCGCGGCATGGCGCAAGGATGGAAATGGGAAACATTATGCAAAAGCACAGAGTATGTCTCACGCGATGGTTCGTATGTTTCCTCAGCCTGCCAGCAATCCTATTGTCAGCGCCACCTGCTTATGGTTTTGCAGGCGGAGATGGATCGCCGGAAAATCCGTATCAAGTTGAGACTGCGGAGCATCTCGATATGGTGCGAGAACACCTTGATGCGCATTTTATCCAAGTGGCTGACATGAATTTGAACGTTGCCCCCTGGGATAAGGAAGCCGGTTGATGCCCATCGGAACGGAAGAGACGCCATTCACAGGCTCGATGGTGACCGTTTCAGTGTCAGCGGCATGACCATCAATCGTCCTGCCGCTGACAATCAAGGCTTATTTGGTGTAACTGAGGGCGCGTTGCTGAATCGCATCAAAGTCCTCGTATTCACATTGACGGGCGCCAATCGCTGCGGCGGTGTTGTGGGATATGCCATGAATGGTAGTGAAGTACGCGACAGCCTCTCGAAAGGCGAGGTCACTGCTGTTTCGCGATCAGGCGGCTTGGTGGGCGCTCTCATGTGGGGCTCGCGTATCGTACGGTGCTTTTCTGCCGCTACAGTAACGGGTAGCGATAACCGGATTGGTGGTTTGGCTGGTCAGAGCTGGAGCGATAATGAAACCTGTATTGTTTTAGAGAGCGCTGCCGTCGGGGATGTTACAGGGCAAGATATAGTAGGTGGTCTTGTGGGGCTCACGCGTCGCAGCGAGATAAATGATTCCCGTGCAAGCGGGAATGTCACGGGGCTGGGTAGTATCGGCGGTCTCATTGGCCATGCACGTAGCAGTGAGATTCGTGGTTCCCGTGCGAGTGGGAATGTCACGGGTGAAGATAGGATTGTAGGCGGCTTGTTAGGGCAGAATATGAGCGAGGTGTTTTACCGCATACAGGTGGAGCTTCCGTAAGCGGCGCGTCGTGTTTTTCGCGATCGCATGCTTGTGGATACTTTCTTGGGCCATATAGAATCTGTTCTATAAGTGCAATATTTGATGTTTGATTTGCTTGAGGAAGGATATTTCAGACATTATAATTTTCTCAAATAATTATAATGCAGCATGTAAGATGTACGCTGCGGAAGGAGCAATGCGCGATGAAAAGAAGTGTGGTGTTCATATACGTGGCGTGTCTGTTGTTCGGGGCAAACCGTTTGTATGGTTATGAGCTGATCCGTAACGGAGATCTGGCGCAGGTGCTTTATGGTTGGGGCGTCGATCCTCAGCTTGAGAGCAAAATGCCCTACAGCAAGGAGCATCAGGCCATTGACTTGCTTGAGGTTCTCGATGACATGGCGATGATGCCGGGGCCAACGTTAACCGGCACGATGGTCTATCAACCCCTGAACGTGATGGTGCAGGTTGGCGAACCGATAGCGGTAAGCATGGATGTGAGGCGAACGGGTTGGATGTCTGCCGCAGGCCATACGGTTGCTCTCTATCTGGAATACCTCGATAGCGATGGAGATCGCCACCGTTTTCTCGCGCTGAATCCCGACAACGACGAGGTGCCAGACGACGATTGGGAATCCTTTTCCGAGAGCATATCTGTGCCTGAGAGCATGGTCAGGTTGGTAGGGGTAACTTTGGATCGTGAAGGAGAAGGGCGCTACGCCGTGCGCAACATTAGTGTCACTGCCCCTGCACCGAACGGCATTCTTCCAAAACTGAGGCGTGTGACGCCAATCGATGTCGCGTACGGTGATGTAATCACGCTGGTGGGTGAGCATTTTGGCGAAAATTCCGGCGTTGTTATGATCGGCGGTTGCACGAATGGTGTCTCCATACTTGATTGGGACGATAACGAGGTTCAAGTCGAACTTAACGATGCCAGTATTGGCGGCAAGGTTGTGCTGGAGACCCGAGGGGCCCGAACTTGGAATCCGCGTACCGTTCGTGTCACTTCGCCTTACCATACCGTGGAAGTCAAACCGACCAGTATGATGCATGTTCGCTGGGATCTCGGAATGGTTGCCGCAATTGAGGGGCAACAGGTGCGCGTGGCTGTGTACAACCGCTTTTTCAATGGATTTGAAGCGCCCGACGGGCTTGCACTGTCGGTGCTTGAGCCGATCTCGGTGGAATTCAGTCGGGATCGGGTTTATCGACATGGGGGGACCATACTGTATATCGACACGACAGGGCTGACGCAAGGTGTGCATACCATCACCATCCAAGCTGATGACGGCGAAAACACCCCTCGAACGGGAACCATTGACTTTTTTGTCCATGAGGTTGCCTCCACAGAATTCGGGATTACGCAGGCGATAACACAACAAGGAAGCCATCCTTTAGGTCTCGCGATGACCGATGTCGACGAGAATCCCATCGGACACACGTTTTTCGAACCTGCAGTGCTTTTTCGAACCTCTGATGCGAGCATATTAGAAGCCTTCAATGGTTCTGGTCTTTGGACTGGAAATCAGCTTCTGGTGCATGACTCGGGGGTAGCAACGCTAACCGCTACCCTGCCGAACGGTTCAGAGGTGTCGGTGAGCGTTACCAACGCCATTCCGGATTCGCCCAGAGTGGTCCAAAGCTGGATGACCTACCCCACGATGCAAAATATTCCGGTGGTGATCACGAATACGTTCAATATTCAGGTTTCAGACAACTTTGGTCGGCGAAACGTTACATTCCCTTCCGGAATTGGTATCGATGGAAATTTTATTGGCAGTGGAACACAGTGGGGCTATCGCTTCCATCTTTGGGGAAATGAGTACGCGCAGCCCGAACCAGGGCGTTATCTATGGAGAGCGTCTACCGAGATTGGAAGCGATTGGGTGAGCGCAGCCCGCATAATGACCGTGGTCAACGATCCCTCCACCGCGCTGTTTCGAGGCCGTCTAGCTGATTACGAAGGAGAAACCGAGCATTCAATATATGGTACGCTGGAACTGTACGATGCATCGACTGGAGACCTAATGGATACTCGCGATATACACGGCGATATCGATGAATATGTGGCGGCGCGGATCGTGCCTGGATCCTACAGGCTGCGCTGGGTGTCTTGGCCGGACACAGAGCAGTGGTATCCGAACGCAACCACGTTCGACGAAGCGGAAACGATTACTGTTGTTGCGGGCGAGGAGCGTGACGATCTTCATTTTGTGATCCCTCCTCCAAGCCGTCTGCTGGAACGTCCCGCGTTACCCACACCACAAGTCAACCCGGATCAGGGCGTTTTTTCCATTACGATTCCTGCGGAATATGGTAATCGCTATCAACTGTACAAATCCACCTTGTTACAGGACCATACCTGGTACCCCGTTGGATGGGAGCAATACGCTTGGGATGACGAGGTGACCTTGGAAGATGACAATCTGGACGCGGGACCTGCGTTTTACCGTGTGCGGCGACTGCGTTGACTCCATGTCAGGGTTCTACGCATCGGGTCGTTTTTTAGGATACGCTCACTAGCTTGTTCATACTGAGATTTTTATGAGTAACTGGACCGATCGGTTTTCCTTATCTGATGAATTCTTTCTGACCCCACTGGATCTTGATCTCATCGTGGATGTTTACGCGATGCTGTATGGGCACAACCAGGCTTTGGTCACAAGGTACGTTGTATTATAAGTATAAATATTGTGTTTATTATGTCTTGTGACGGACATATATAGACATTACATTTTTTTAATAGGGACGTGCTCTTTTATGAGCTGTAGTGCGTCCCCTCTACATAGGGCACACAGGATGCTTATGTATCCATCGTAGCTCGCTGCATAAAGAAGCTTGAGCCAAGGCTCATACAATTGGGAATACCATGCATAAAAGAAGCGTGTCTCACTGTCGTTTGTTCGTATGTTTCCTTGGCTTGGCGGCATGCATGCTGTCTGCCACATTTGCCTACGGTTTTGCCGGTGGTGATGGCTCGCCGGAGGATCTGATGTCGGATCAGTCAGCGGAGCATTACGATGATTCTGCCATGCCGATTTCCGGCACGGCGGAGGACCCGATTCTCATAGATCAGACCAGTACGGTTGAAACCAATGTAACCGCCGGTAACTGGGTTTACTATGCGGTAGAGATCCCCGAAGATTCGCCGGGCTGGCGTTTGGTTCTGGCTCCGCAAGGAGAGTCGGCGGGCAATGTGCGCCTCTATGTGCGCAAAGACGAACCGCCGACCACAGGCAGCTTCTTTCGCCGGGATTGGACCACCGGAACGCTGAAGACGATGGTGCTGGGCGAATCGGAGGCCACCGAGGGTACCTGGTATGTCGGGCTGTACTTGGCTAGCGGTGCAGACGAAGATGTGCTCTTTCAAAGCGAGGAAGGCTGGCTGAACGAATTGACGTGGGATCCGGGCGACGAGGAACTGGGGACGGAGACCTGGACGATGCCGGCTGGTGATATTGGTGGTTTGCATTACTTTCGTATTACCACGGTGAATCCGCAACACGGTCTCTGGCGACACGTGCTGGAAGTTACGGATGGGGAAGCGGATCTCTACATACGGCAGAATCATTTACCGACGTTCTCCCAATACGCCGCGCGCTCCATCCGGCAAGGCAGCGATGGTATCTTGCGCGCGCTCTCCACCACGGCAGGCGCGGATCAGACCTGGTACATCATGGTTGATGCACAGCCGGAAGCCGAGTGGAGTTTATTTGCCGGTGATCTGTTTGTTGTGGATTTGGGCGATATTCAAACCGATGGATCGGGCGGCAGTGGTCTCGACAGTATGCCCATCGAGGGGGCGCGCTTCTATAAGACCGGGATCCCCTCAGGCACCTTGGCGTGGCGGCTCTGGCTGCAGGACAGCGAGGGCGATACCTGGGACAACGATTTCTATATTCGCAAGAATACGGTTGGGCATCCGTTGATCACTTCCCCTGAACGGACCTACACGGGGCAAGGCCTGGTGGTGCCTCCATACCTGACGACCGCGACCGATACCTTCTTCGTATCCGTGGGTGGTGTGCCGGGAACCGAATTTGCCCTTGATTCGCGGCAACAGGCCGTGACGGATTTGGATTACGACGAATCCACCGCCGTGGTCACGGCCGATGGGTTCCGCTTCCACACCTATCGCGTGGTTGTACCCGAAGATCTGCTCGGCTGGGAAGTGACGACCCGACAAGCGTCCGGCAATCCCGATCTGGCCATCCGCCGCGGTCAGGTGCCCAACGCGCGCTACAACGACGCCTTCAGCGAAGCCCCCGGCGCTGCCGACGATTCGGTCACGCTGGTCCAACCCGAGCTTGGTGATGGTACGTTCTTTGTGACGGTGTATGGGGCTGCGCCGTACGCGTTTTCTCTGGAAAATCGAGAACCGGTCGTCTCTGCGATTGCCTTCGATGACGAAGTCGTCAACAACGACCCCGAACGGACTGGTTGGCGCTATTATGCCATGACGGATATTGAGAGCCAGCTCGGCTTTCTGGGCTGGCTGCTGGAGCTGGCCGATCAAGTGCCCGGCACAGAAATCGCTTTGCGCCGCAACAATCTGCCTGGACGTTGGCAGTATCGCGAAAACAATAGTCTGCGAACCACCGCGAATGTAACCCACTCTTCCACCCATGGTATTTTACAACGTCCGGATCATCAGGTTGATGTCTGGTATGTGGGAGTCCGGACGACCGGTGCGCCGCTGGGCGAATTCACCCTGACGACGCAACCGCTTACTGCGCCGACCGTATCCATGAACGATTTTGATTCGGTCTTCGCCAATTTGCCGCCGCAAACCTTTGCCTATTATCGCGTGGAAGTCCCCGCAGAGATTGGGAGCGATGCCGTCCTCGGCTGGGAAGTGCGCGTACTGGAATGGAGTGGGGCAAAGCCGCACCTTTACATCCGCCGCGACGCATTGCCTGCGATCGGTGCGCTTGGATTTCCGACGGGGCATACATTTCAACTCCAAACGGGTTGGCAATCCGGACGGCAAATCGGGGAGGGCAGTTCGGACTGGACGGGAAGACGGTATTCTCATGATGGCAGCATATTGGATGAAACCTTGACCCTCGGCTTCGGCATGGGACAACCACTCGAACCGGGAACCTACTATGTTGGTATCTTTAACACCTCCAATAGCGACAACTCGACCTTCACATGGACCAGTCGGGCAGTTGGTGATGCCAGCAGTGGACTGGGTTATGAGGTTCAGCCGCTGGGATTCGGTGGATCGTCGGTTGCAGGCACCCTCGAGGCCCGCGATGTCGCCTTCTATGCTGTAGACATCCCCTCGAACACGCCCAGCCATAAACTGCGACTTGAGCTGCCTGAAGGGCACGAGGCGCAACTATATATCCGCAAGGATTTTCTGCCTAACTCGCGGGCCTCGTCAGAGGTCTGGTCTGACCCGTCTGATTCGCTGGGGAATCGACAACAGACCCGTCTTCGCCGCGACGGCGGCGAGTTCTTTGTCCATCTTCCGCGTGCTGGCGAAGACAGTATTCGCGCCGGACGTTACTATGTTATGGTCGTTTCCGAAGGGCAAAATCCGGCGAGTTCCAGCCGAATCGGTACGGGATCGGTTGATTTCACGCTGCAAAGTATGGGAGTCGCACCTGTTCATGATTTGGGGCTTCTGCCGATTATGGGCGAGACGGAAATAGACGATGCATACGAAGGGGGCGAGGTCAAACTTTACCGCTTTACCGTGCCCGAGGATGTGCTTGCCGTTGAAGTGCAACTGGAAAATCGTGTCGGGGCGCCACGGCTGGCCTTGAACGCCGGGCCCATTCTGCGGCAGCGATTATTCCGATCGGGTGGAACGAGTATTTATGGTCTTGCGAATGCCCGGGAAACACACTACGGCACGCATGACAACGTCATGGTTGTTTCCGATCCCCCTGCGGGTGAATTTTCGCTGGCCGTGTTCCATGGTGCGTCGGGGAATCCGGAAGAAGGATCCTATACGCTCCAGGTGAGAACCGTCGGGGCTACATCTATTCCTGCCGCTAGCTATAGCGACACGGTGCACAATCTTGATCCGGGTGGCTGGCTGTACTACCGCGTCGAGATACCCGCAGAAATCGAAGGTGAAGAGGTGCTCGGCTGGGAAGTGCGTTTGTCCGACGTGGCGGGTGCACGTCCCCACATTTACATTCGCCGCGACGAACCGCCCGCAGGGGGAGCCCCGAGCCTGCCATCTCCCGGATTCGCCCGTCAGACAGTCTGGGAATCGGGAGCTCAGGTGGACGAGAGTAGTCACGACTGGACCGGGCGTCAGTACTCCCCCGATGGCAGCCAGCAATATGAGAGTCTTGTGCTGGGCTTCGGCATGGGGCAACCGCTCGAGCCGGGAACCTACTATGTGGGGGTACGCAATACCACGGAAAATGTTCCCACGTCCTTTACGTTTAGTAGTCGAGCGGTGGGCGAGGCCGATAGTGGGCTCGGGTATGAAGTCCAGCCGCTGACATTCGGTGGAGATGCAGTCACTGATACGCTCGCCGCCCGTGACATTGCTTTCTTTGCTGTCAATATACCGTCGAACACCCCGAGCCATAAATTGCGACTTGATTTGCCCGAAGGGCATGAGGCGCAAATGTACATTCGCAAAGATTTCCTGCCCAACTCCAAGGCAGGCGGGGAGGACTGGTATGATCCTTCGGATCCGCTGGTGGTAAACCGTCAACAGACGCGATTGCGGCGCGCTGGTGGTGAATTTTTTATTCATCTGCCCCGCGCTGGCGAAGACACCATTCGCGCCGGGCGTTATTACTTGCTAGTCGTATCCGAAGGGCAAAACCCGACGCATTCAAACCGTATCGGCACAAACTCGGTTGATTTCACCTTGCAGAGCCTCGGTGTCGCGCCCGTGCATGATTTGGGACTCTTGCCGGTTGCCGGAGAAACAACGTTGGCTGACGGATACGAAGGCGGCGAAGTGAAGCTCTATCGCTTCACGGTGCCGGAAGAAGTGCTGGCGGTAGAGGTGAGGCTGGAAGACCGAGTCGGTGCCCCACGCTTGGCTCTGAACGCCGGCCCCATTTTGCGCCAGCAGTTGTTCTTCACTGCCAGCGGTTGGACCTACAACATCTACGGTCTGGCGAATGCCCGCGAGACGCATTTTGGTACACATGATACGACCTTGACTGTGCCCAATCCGCCCGCTGGAGACTACTCGATTGGCGTGTTTCATAGAGGAACGACGCCTTTGGAAGGCTCCTATACGTTGACGGTGAGCACTGTCGGTGCCACAGAGATCCCAGCGGCGTGTTACAGCGAAAGCGTTGAGGACCTTCAAGCAGGGGCCTGGCAATACTACCGCGTCGAGATGCCCGCCGAGATCGAAGGAGAAGAGGTGCTCGGCTGGGAAGTACGTCTAGACGATGTGACCGGGGCACGACCGCACGTTTATATTCGACGCGACGAACCCCCCGAAGTTGGCGCACCGGGATTCCCGCTCCACGGTGCCTCGAGATTTGCTCGTCAGACGTCCTGGGCATCGGGGTTGCAGATCGATGAGAACAGTCATGACTGGACTGGGCGTTCTCAGTCCGCAGATGGCAGCCAGCAATATGAAAGTCTCGTGCTGGGTTTCGGTATGGGGCAGCCACTTGAGCCCGGGACCTACTTTGTTGGGGTGCGAAACACAGCGGGAAGCGACCCAGTTTCGTTCACCTTTAGCAGCCGCACAGTGGGCGAAGTCGGTAGTGGACTCGGGCATGAAGTCCAGCCGCTGACATTCGGTGGAGATGCAGTCACTGATACGCTCGCCGCCCGTGACATTGCTTTCTTTGCTGTCAATATACCGTCGAACACCCCGAGCCATAAATTGCGGCTCGATCTACCCGAAGGACACGAAGCCCAACTGTACATCCGTAAGGATGTCCTGCCGAACTCCAAAGCACATGGTGATTCGTGGTGGGATCCTTCAGATCCCCTGGATGGGCAGGAGCAGACCCGACTGCGCCGCGATGGTGGTGAGTTCTTCGTCCATCTGCCTCGTGCAGGCGAAGACACTATTCGTGCAGGCCGCTACTATGTGCTGGTTGTCTCCGAAGGGCAGAACCCAAGCGCTTGGTCTCGTATTGGCACTAACTCGGTTGATTTCACGCTACAAAGTATTGGAGAGGCGCCGGTCCATGACTTTGGACTCATACCCGTTGCCGGCGTAACATCACTGGCGGATTCCTATGAAGGCGGTGAGGTGAAGCTCTATCGCTTCACGGTGCCGGAAGACGTTTTGGCATTGGAGGTGCGGCTAAAAGACCGTTTAGGTGCTCCGCGTATTGGACTAAGCGCCGATGCGATCCTTCGTCAACGGTTGCGCTACATCATTAGCGCCTATTCATACGAAGCCTATGGCATTTCCAATGCCCATCAGACTGACGTTGGTACCCACGAATCGATCCTCACGGTAACACAGCCGTCGCCTGGTGATTTTTCGGTTGGCGTGTTCCATGGCGCCTTGCCTTCTGCCAACCCCGCGCCAGGATCCTATACCCTGCAGATTGAAACGGTGGCCCTGATCAGCATTGAACCAGATGGCCCCGGCTCTGTCAGTACACCCATATCGCTCGTGCCCGGCCAAAGTCGCTTTTTCCAGATCGATGTGCCCGACGAATGGGATGGGGAAGACGTCCTTGGTTGGAAGCTTGCGTTGAACCATGTTTCCGGTTCGGCGCAACTGCGCGTACGCCAGGATCAATTACCGAGCGGCTCTTCGAATACCGGACAGACGTCGTGGCAAACACCTTCGACGCTGGTTGTGCCGCCGCTGCTGACGCCTGGTATTTGGTATGTGGAAGTCCAGGGCGTAACGGATACCGAGGTGGCCCTTGATTCGACGCTGATCACGCAGGATAGCATGCAACGCGTCTGGACCATGCCATCTAAAGGAGAATCGAGCACCGCGCCCGGCATGACCGATGCCTGGTTTGGCGACAGCGGCATCGATGAGCATGGCGATCCGCTCTCGGGTGACCAAGGCATCGATCTGGCGTCGGGGCGGAATCACCTCTATGCCATTGAGGTGCCGGAGGGCAATGGCGCTCTCCTGCGCACCGTGCTGGAAGCGATTGGTGGCAATCCCGATCTATACATTCGCCCGGCACTGTTGCCGTCGCGCGATCACCGAGCGCTGGGGCGAATGGAGTGGCAAGGTGGCGACTTTATGTACCTGCATCGACTCGACGGTACCACTGCGACCGAATACGGGTCGTGGGTGCCTGCCGATGTGCGTGACGAGACCGAGCTCCAGCCCGGCCTCTGGTACATCAAAGTGGTGGCTGCCGGCACAGGCAATGCCCGTTACCGGTTGCGGCTCTCGCACCATGCTGAAACGCGAGTGCAGGAACTTGCCTTGGATGGCGGTGGATATACTGGACAGACCTTAGCCAATACCGATTGGCGCTACTACCGGGTGCACATGCCGGAGCATGAAAGCGACATGCCGCTCGAATGGACCGTCTCATTTGATGTGGCACAGGGTGGCGTTATGCTGAGCATCCGCGATACGATTCCCCCGGGGCAATGGGAACGCAACCTGAATCAGGCTGCCAACTTGCGGGATTGGTCGTCTGATTCCTTGAATCCGGGGAACTACTCCCGTTACACGACATCGGGTGACTACGTGATCGATGGACGGGACCTGCGCCCCGGCAAAACCTACTACCTCGGATTCCGGGCTTCTGCGGATGCCGTCTTCTCGGTTGAATCCAATATCGGTGTGGAGACCTTGGAGAATATCTACGGACAAATCGACACCGTGAGTGCTACCGGCGGAGGTGACTCCGTAGAACTCGCCCCCGGCGAAGTCCGCACGTGGCGGGTCAATTCTCCCGCCGAAGCGACGCGTTGGCGCCATACGTCCGAGCATGCGGGCTCGGTGCAGGTCTATCTGCGCGAGAACTTCGTGCCGCGCATGGGCACATCAGACCTCTGGCGGAGTAACGGTTCGGCCAACTCGACCCGCACGGCGAGCTTCGGGACAAATCTGCGTCCACGTACTTACTATCTTGTCGCGCATAACACCTCGACAGAGCCGCAGACCTACAGCTTCTTGGTCGATTGGCGGCAGTTCACACTGACCCGCGAATCTGAAAATGGAACCATCGGGTGGAACCCGACAGGCCCGACATACAACGCCGGTACTACCGTTACGCTTACCGCCAACCCATCCTCGGGCTATGTGTTCCTGGAGTGGGGGGGAGACCTGGAAGGTGACGTTTCGCCAATGCAGGTGGTGATGGACGCCGACAAGCACGTCATCGCTTATTTCGGCCCGATTCAGCGGACGTTGAATTTGACTGCCGTTAATGGCCATATTGAGACCGAACCCGACAAACCGACCTACGACAATGGGGAAACGGTTCAACTAACCGCTGTTCCAGATGAGGGCTATTCCTTTGTCAACTGGTCCGGTCATCTTTCGGGCTCGGAGAACCCAGCTTCAATCGTCATGTCCGCTGATCGCGATGTGACCGCCAACTTTGCCGTCATCGAATACACGCTTACCTATATGTCCGGCGCAGGCGGTAGCATTGACGGCCCTGCTTCGCAGACAGTAGCACACGGAGAGGATGGCAGTGAAGTGTATGCCGAGGCGGAGGCTGGTGCGGTCTTTGCGCGCTGGAGCGATGGCCGCACGGACAATCCGCGTGTTGACGAGAACGTGCAGAGTAATCTGACGGTTACGGCCTATTTTGCATCGGCAGGCGGCGTGGACATCGACTGGTTCAGCCAGCATGGACTGGAGCGCGAAGCGGGGCAAACCTGGGCGGACCTGGAAGATACGGATCATCTTGGCAAGGGTATGACCTTGCGCGAGGAGTTCATCGCAGGGACGAATCCAACCAATGCAACGTCGCGGTTTGTCATGAACCTTGCATTTACGGAGGATGGTGTTTCGGTGAGCTTTGAACCGGATCGCGATGATCGGCTGTACACACTTTGGCGCAGTTCCGATCTTTTCGATTGGGAAATTGTGCCAGGGATGCAGGGTGTCCCTGGTGGCAATGGCGCATTTGTGGACAATGCAGATGAGCGGGTGTTTTACCGCATACAGGTAGAGCTTCCGTAAGTGGCGTTTTGTGGCCGCTTACATCTAACAAAACAAGCAGGGTGTGGGTATCTGCATAGAGCGGTATATGGGCAATAGGATCTCATGCATACCGAATGGGGGTACATGCATGCTTCATACGCATCCGCTTTTGCTTTTGTTTGTAATGGAAAGAAAAATCGGGGGCGGTTGACACAATGTTTACACATTTGTTATATCTCTGCTATTGGGTAAGCCCCATCAGACTGGTTCGTAGCGGGCGGGGGCCTGCGCCGTCTGAAAAGGTATTTTTACATCATGAAAGGTGTTGAAATGAAAGTATTCGTGACGAGTCTCTTGCTTGTTGCTTTTGCATCCCCTGGCTGGGCGGTCCTAGGATTGCCGTATGCGCAAGAAGCGGCTGTTTATCAGGGAGATATGCAAATCACTGGCGGTTTGACCATAGGGGAATTGCCGGATAGTGATGGAGAAGTAGATGTATTGATGCTAGGTGGGCGGTTTAGTTACGGTGTAATGGACGGCTTGCAGTTGTTCGGTGGGTTTGGCTTGATTGATGTCGATGTTGATATGGATGATGACCCTGATGCTCCCGACTTTGATTTCGATAATGAACCTTATCTGCAAATAGGCGCATTGTATACATTACCCCTTGATTTGCCGTTTGATTTGGGACTGCGCGGCTCACTCGGATATGCTCGCTTGGAAGATAGTATACGCGAAAGCGAAATCGTAGGTACGCCCGGTGGGGGCGCGACGATGATTCATATTGATGGTGATATCGATGTGGACTTGCTGAGCATGAACATAGGTTTGTTGGGTAGCTATGCCATCAATCCGACCGTTTCCGTTTATGGATTCGGAGGAGTCAGTCATACCCGTCTAGAGATGGATATGTCGGCACGGGTTACGTCGGAGGATGCATTCGTTTCGCAGATGTTGGCAGCGCAAGGGCAGTCCCGGATGAGTGACTCCGAAACCGAAACGAGTACGGATTTGGCTGTTGCTGGTGGTTTGCTGTTGCATGTGGTGGAGCGGTTTTCCCTGTATGCTGAAGTCGCACATATCGATGAGGTATGGGCCAGTGCCGGAGGTCGCTTAACCTTTTGATTCTGTTTCTGCATGGCGGGATTGGCGGAAACGCTGCAAGCAAATCGTCCGTATGGTCCCGCCAAAAAAAACAATGATCGTTTCCATCCAGAAAAGCCCCGCATTTTTTTAGCGGGGCTTTTCTGTTTCCTTTCCGATTGCACACAGTCCCCATATGCCAGCGGTAATGCCAGCGATGAGGAACGTACTTGTCATGTTGGCTATGTCGAAAACGAATCGCAGCATAAAGGGGGCGGAAGTCATCCCGATAAACTTGAAGGTACCGAAAAGGGCAACGATAGCGCCCGTCAATGCGATGGGGCCCGCTGTGGTGGAGCGATTGAAGATGGCGGGTTGGAGAATGCCCATGCCGGTACCGAACAGGAGCAGGCTGACTGATACACCTGCAAATCCCGGCCAGAAGGGGAGGAGTCCCAAGCTGAGTCCAAGGGTCGCATAGCCACAAAAAAGCGTGCGTCCGTGTCCGAATAAACGCTGCATCTTGACTGCTTGCGCACTGACGAAGGCGCTGATTAGCGCGTTCAGTGAGATGGCAACGCCCGAGACCCAAACCCCGTAGCCGAAGCGTGCGGCCAAGTGCAGTGGCATGAATGTGATAAACGCATACAAGAGAAAGTAGGTGCCGAATGCATGCAGGAAGACTGCGCGAACTTCGTGGAGGACGATGGCGGACTTGAGCTTTAGCAGGTATTGAATGGGCTGGATAACACCTCTCTGCGGTGCCGTTTCGGGGAGCAATAGTCCGAAAGGAATCACCAGGAGCGGTGAGAGACCATAGACATAAAATGGATAGCGCCAATCGAGCTCCGCAAGAAACCCACCTAGAGCGGGAATAAAGACGGCTGCAATAGCGATTGTCGCGCTGAGATATCCCATAATGTGGAGGCGTTGTTCACCATGATACCAATCGCCGATAATGGTCATGGATACGGGAATCAAGCCCGCGATGCCGATGCCCTGCATAAACCGAAAGACCAGGAGCGTGCCGAAGTTGGGGGCGATCGTGCACAGTATGCCAAACACGCCATCGATGAGAAGGCATGCCATTCCAACGGGTTTGCGCCCGATTACGTCCAGCAGTAGTCCGGTGAAGGGTAATGTGATTGCCGCGGACAGCGTGTACATGCTCAATACGAGTCCCACGGATCCCGATTTGACGCCGAAGGGTTCAATCAGGGCAGGCAGTGCCGGTGCCATGAGACCGCCTCCCATCACGGCGAGCGCCCCCATGGTGAGAAGCGTGCAAAGGCGTAGGCGGTGGAGTATGGTGGCCGTTGTAATCATGGGCAAATTTTACCCACGCCCTCCAGAACGAGGCCCGGGCGATAGGCATAACGATTGATTTGGTCTTCACTGGTCACGCCACTGAGCACGAGGATCGTTTCAATTTCCGATTCGATACCGGCAATGATATCGGTATCCATGCGGTCGCCGATAATGACGGTTTCCTCGCGCGGACTACTGAGAAGCTTGAGGGCATGGCGCATCATGAGCGGATTGGGTTTGCCGACATAGTAGGCTCTGGAGCTAGTGGCGAGCTCCACGGGAGCAATGAGTGCGCCCGTTGCGGGAACAATGCCTTTTTCAACGGGCCCGGTGAGATCGGGGTTGGTTCCGATGAGTCGAGCGCCATTGCGAACGAGATTGACGGCTTTGACGAGCGATTCGTAGGTGTAGGACGTGGACTCGCCGATGATCACGTAATCGGGGTTCACGCTGTTCATGGTAAGGCCGGCATCATATACGGCATTGATGAGCCCAGCTTCACCGATGACAAAGGCGCTGCCACCGGGGTGTTGCTTTTGCAGGAATATTCCGGTGGCAAGTGCGCTGGTATAAAAATGCTCGGGCGAGACATCGAGTCCGAGCCGCGCAAGCTTCTGGTGCAATTCTTTTGGTGAGCGTTCGGATGAATTGGTCAGAAACAGGAATTTCTTTTGCTCGTGTTGCAGCCAGTCTACGAAGTCTTTTACGCCGGGTAGCAGGTAGTTGCCGTGATAGATCACGCCATCCATGTCACAGATGAAGGCTTTTTTATCTCTTACGGTTTCGATGTTCATTATTACTCCTCAATGGGTCTATGGGAACATACAAGGTAGCAAGTTACGGTAGGAGGGCAAACTTTATCCCGTAAAACATAAATCATCTGCCAGATCGCAATTGCCATCCCCTCGCGTTTGGTCTTGTCTTACATTTGTTTATGTTGACCTATTAGATCTATTATGGTCATATAGGTCATGTAGGTTGGAGGTATATATGATCGCAAACATATCAGAGGTAAAAGCCCATTTTTCGCGGATGGTGGAAAGAGCCTACCACGGTGAGAAAATCGTGATTGCCAAAAATGGAACCCCACTGGTGGATTTGGTTCCGCACAAACCCGACCGCCCACGAAAACTGGGATTGCTGTCAGGAAAGTTCGTTGTGCCGGACGATGCCTTCAAGGATGATCCAGAAATTGAGCAAATGTTTTATGGTGACCAACCATGAAGTTGCTGCTGGATACGCACACCTTTCTATGGGGCATCTCGGATCCGGATCGCATACCCAGCCAACAACGGAACGAAATCATATCGCTTGCCAACGAAGTATATGTTAGCGCCGTGAGCGTAGCTGAAATCATGATCAAGTCTTCTGTTGGCAAGTTGCATGTTGACTTTGATCCCAACGAGCAGATTTTGAAGGCGGGTTTTCAACCCCTCGATTTCTCGGGACACGATGCCGTGCGTCTTCGCGATCTTCCCTTTCACCATCGGGATCCATTCGACCGTATGCTCATATCCCAAGCACTCGAACGCAATCTGACGATTGTGACGCAGGATCGCGAATTCATTCGTTACGGTTGTCGGGTAATGTGATACTCTCTCATGACACCACTGCCAGATCACGCATTGGCGGTACTACATCTTCGATCAGACTGCTACACGGCAATAGGTGGAATAGCTTTCATCGCTGTCTGGCGCGGGCAATAAACCCGCGAATATAATCCATATACAGTCGGGATCCGGGGAAGTCGCCTTTGCGTGTCTTGATCGAATCCTGCACGGTATCCAAAGCCCTGCACCAATCGATCGGGCTTATAGCTTCTCCTGAAGATGAGGTTGCTTCCTCCTCAACCGCCAGACAGTTGCGCGCCTGAATCAGACTATCAACAAGATCCGCAAGGATTTGTTCGCGGTCATTCGATTTGGGTATTTCGGGAGACTTTCCCTGCACAATCTTCATTGTTCTGATAATGGCGGAACGCACCTGGGAATCATTCAGCTCAATACCCTTGGTCTTGGCCTCTTTATCCGCCTGGCAAATGATATGCTCAATCTGAAGCATCAGTTGGGCATAGAAAGGGTCCTTCATTCTGTTTGTAGGGTTTGTCTTCATATTCCTCTTTCGTCAACTCATTAAGTTGCCACAACGTGTGCAATTTAGTTTTGCTGCGCAAGCCAAACCTCGATGGAAGCAGCAAAGTCGATAAAATCATCAGCTCGCAAACGAGCAATGGAAAGGACCTGTTCCGATTCGATTTTTTCATAGTAATGAACCAACTTGTTCCGGAACTGTGCCATAAGTCGATATTTTGTAGCAGCTTCAGACGTGAGAACGCCGTGTTCTGCAAGTACATTGAACGCATCGGCATAAGAGTCTGGCTCGCGCCACTGTTGATCAGAGATCAGATGATGGCAGATGTCCATGCAACATTCGATTGCAACATGCAGTGTACGTTCAGCGTACCGCTGCGTTCGTGTGTCGACGCGAAAAGAGTCAAGCTTGACATTGTCAAACTCATGTAAATCCTCGCGGTATCCACGGAGATTTGCGAGCAAACGGTTGATGAGCGGTTTGTCAACCATGCGCAAGCCTCATGTGTCTTTTCCGTTGAAAAAATACGGCGTCTACATAATTGCGAAAGGAGCTAAGCTCATAAAATCGCCGAACCATTGGGGATACTTCCATTAGCCGTATACCATCCCGGATGACTTCATGCTGAAGGATTGGCGAGGCATGATTGAGGACGACAACATCAACTTTCTTTCCCAGCTTTTCTGCGAGAAAGTCGGCGAGTTGCAGATCGGTAACCGGGTCTGCCCCATCCTTCAACAAGATGGCAACATCTACATCGCTTTCCGCAGATGCATTGCCATTGGCCTGGGATCCGAAAAGATAGCAAAGCTGAATACAACCATGCATACGCTGAAACGCAGCAATCAAAGGAACCAAAGTATCAGCAACCGTATTCATGGAGTCCATTAAAAGAACCACTAGATGACTCGTCAAGCACTCAATCTACCTAGTGCCTCTACATTCTTCTTGGTGTGCAATCAATTTCAGGGGATGTGGCGTGCGGCGCGGTACAGGGCGCTGCCGAGTACGGCGAGCATGACGATGATAGCCAGCGCAAAGAGAATACGCATGGCATTTTCGCTGGCAAAGAGTCCTGCTTTTTGAAAGAGCGGGTTGTCGGTTTCTCTTTGCAGGGACAAGCTGATCGGTTCGTGCTCCTGGCGCAAGAGTCGTTCAAGGGGGGACAGGTCGTAGCGCGGTGGGTGCGATGCTGCATCGGCTCCATAGTATAGCGTGTATGCTTTTCCCGGATCAGCGAGAAATACGGCTTGAAAGACGGGACCTTTGGCATGGATGGTCACGTCTTGCAGGGGCGGGTTATCGTGATCCAAGAGGGTTACACGATAGCGTTGCGAACGGGTTTCGGGCAGCGAAAGGTGTAAGGATGCATGCGACGTATTGCGAAAGGCGATGCGGGAGACTTGTCCTGCGGCCCTTTCGCGCCAGACTTCACGTCCATCGCGCCGGGTCGGCGTCTCGATGATCACGCGTCGGCTAAAATTTGTATTGGTCGTGTCGATCTTGATAGATGTGATGGGGGCGCCGGTGTGTCGGGCTTCCAGAATGGTTGCGATGGGATCGCGTTGCTGGCTTGTGTTGATGTTGGAAAAGGTTTGTCGGGAGATACGCGGCACGTATCCGGCATCCTGTGTGCGTCTTTCGTACAGATTGACGGCATCCATACGAAAGGGGCGAGCAAGGATACGACGGTGTTCCTCCCGGAGGGTTTCTTCTTCCTCTTCAAACCGGCGGGTTTCCCAACGGAGCGGCAGGGCTTCTTCATCGACAATGTCTTCGATCAGAATCCGGAATGCACGGTATTGCGTACTGTCTTCGGGTAAGTTGATGGCGGTGTTGCGTACATCGGCAAAGCGACTGTAGTCAAAGATACGCTCGCGTTCGGCCAGGAGGGTCTCTTGCTTCTCGTTGTCGCGGCCCCATACGGTTACGGCTTTTTCGAAGTCTTTGAGGGGGGTGTCAAAATCAATTACGTTCGCGCCGGGGACGCTTTCTTCGAGAACGATATGCAATTCCAACTGGTTTTCTTCTTGATCAGAGAGCGTTTCGATGCGTGAGGCGCGTTGCTGACGGATTGTGCGTGTTTCGCGGGTGCCGGCTTTACGTTTGAGGTGTGGTGTAGGATTTCCCGCTTGATCTGCAATGCGTATATCCACATCATCGGTGCCGATGGCATGCCAAATGGTTGCATCAAGTTCGACGGCGACTAGTTCCTGCTCGGCAAAGGATCCATCGATACTGCGGATATAACGATAATGGGCGAGCGGTGTTGCGATGAGAGCGTGACTGGTAATCAGCAGGAACAGGCATCCTGTAAACCCATTATGTTTGATCATGCATCTTTCCTTTCCGTTTCTGTTTCACGAAAGCGGTCTTCAAATCGCAGATAGACAAAGGCACCTGCGAGAAGCACCATACCGAGTAGGGTAAAGGCTATGATTTTGTACAGTGGGTCGAGTTGGGCCAGGTCCGAGAAAAAGATTTTGATGACGACGATAGAGAAGAAGGCGAGGCCGGTGAAGCGCAGGGGTTTTACACGGTAGCGGAGTCCACCGGTTACCAACCCGAGTGCGAAGAGGCCCCAGAAGACGGAGATGCCGCCCGCGCGCATACCGGGAAGGTAATGATGAAGGAAGGTATTGACTTCGAAGGTGGTGTAGATGAGGAGCAGGACAAGGCTGCTGTACCCGAAAAAGGATGCGGCTTTGCGCTCGCCAATCTGGTTGTCCCGCCAGAAGAGGCGGAATGCGTAAAGGAAGAGGAATAGAATGACTGCGAAGTCGAGTAGTCGCATGCCGGCATCCATGAAACGGTAATCGGGTTGATAGAGGTAGCGCAGCATATCCAGTCCCCAGTAGGGTAGATCGACAAAGAAAAGTTTGCAGAGGATCGCAACAGCAAAAAGGTATGCCAGCAGGCGTAACGCGCCTTTAGGAAACCCGGCATACAATCGCAGGATTACCCATGCGGCGGCGACCCAGAGGGCAGAAAGTATAGGGAGCCGCAGCGGGCTCCAGACAACGAGGAATGTGCGGTTCAGTTCCAGGTGCAGATAGCCGAATAGCATGATAAACAGGAGGATGCCAGCGCCAATCAGGCCACGTGAAGACGAGAAGAGGGGCTTGATATCGTTGCCGGGTTTGAGTTGCAAATTCGATGCTGGCTTGATGGGGCGGCGCAGGAGTCGCATAGCTGCCGCCACGGAGGCAACTGGGACGCCAAAGGAAATGAGTCGACTCAGGAGTATGCGGCCGTATGCAAATAGGGATACATCTTCAGGGATGGTTACACGGAACGAGCGGCTCAGGTCCAGGTACATGAAGCGGTAGAATACAATCAGGTATAGGGCACAAGCAGTGTGTTGGAGGAAACGACTGTCCAGCTTATTGGCCATCCACAACAGCAGCAGGGCTAGTAAACTCCAGCAGAGAGTGAGCCATTGGTCAGACAGCAATAGGGGGAGGGTGATGATCAGAAAGAATGCGGCAAGGCCAATAAAGGCTAGTGCGAGTCCGCGATCCTGTCCCTTCCGTTGCAGGAACACATAGAGGTGTGCGGTATAGAAAGCCCCGAGCCCCAGCGCTACGGCTGCGCTCCATTCGGTCGCAAAGGTTTGGTCAATCGTCCGGTGCATGAGCCCGAAGAAGATCCATGCATTGAGTACGAGCATGAGTAGGTCGATGAGGGTCGAGGGTTTGCCATGGCGCAATTGGTAGATAAAGATGGTGGTTGAGAAGAGCACGAAGAATGCTGTTAGGAAGGGAGCAACCTGCCAGAAGAGAGCGGGTTCATAGGCATCGTAGAGAGAGACACTGGCGAGGATATAGGTGGCTGCGAATGCAAGCGTATTGAGGAGGTGCCAGTTGCGCTTGTGGGCGATGCCGAAGACCCCGCAGCCGAGCACGAACATATAGCCGAAAAAGCCGGGGAAATTGACGGTTTCCGTGGATAGCATCAGGGGGGTACCAAATCCGCCAATCAGGCCGAGAATGGCAATGAGGAGGGAATCGAAGCGTACAGCCATAAAGCCGGCACCGATTGTTACGCCTATCATCAGGGCAAAGGCCGAACCGGTTCCGATCAGGTTGTAGAGGTTCGCTGCGGCAAAGAGCGCTGCATACCAGACTGCTAACCCCGCCCCTAGCAGGCCTTGTCCAATCAGATGGTAGCGTTTACCGAGCAGGCGTATGCCGGTGGCCAGCAATGCAGAACCAGTGAGAAGCGCGATGGCGACTTTACCCATGGGGCCGAGCCAGCCGCGCGTAGAGGTGTAATCCAAAAAGAAGAGGACGCCGATCACGACAATGATGACACCAATACGTACCAGCCAGTTGGTGGCAACAGCGTATTCCGTGCTGACGCCGGGACGTCGGTATTCTTCGCCAACGATAATCCAATTCCAGATCTTTGTCAGGATGCGTTTTGCAGCAGCCTCGAAGCGCCCTGGCTCTGCAGGGGGGGGTGGGGGCGTTGGTGTTGCTTTGGCCTTGGCGGACTCTTTTGCAGGAGGTAATGCGGAGGCTGGTTTCGGTGGAGGAGGAACGGGTGCATCCGCAGCTTTTTGTGCTGCGACGGCACCTGAATCGGCTGGTTGTGTTTTGCATACGTGGTAGGCGTCAGGGACCTTTTCTTGTGTTGGGCTTTGAGACGGCTTTTCTGCGGGGTGCTTTTGGAACGAATGCAGTTGTTCGCGGATCGAGGATAGTGTTGCGGTGATCTCGGATTGTTGACGCCGTATTCGCACACAGAGGATCATGGAAACAATCGGTGCTGCAATCAGTCCTGCCACGAGCGCTAGAAAAATCAAAGCCACAAAAAGAAATTCGGTCATACCTCTCCCGTTGTATATTTCACAGCATCATGATTTGATTTTCGGTCGCGTGCAATCTTAAAGAGGGGCGTCATCGTCAACCGAGATCAAGCCATAGCGACACACCACGTTACATCTCTGCATCCTCAATGAAAACCCGAGATCAAGATTTGCTGTTTGTGGTAAATGGATGCATAGTTGGGGGCATATGAGGTAGCCATGATGAAGTGAGAGGAGGCGTAATGTCATTTGGGAAATCGATGAGACGTATGGGGTTGGGGGTATATGAGGTGGATATCAGTGCCTTGCCGGTGAAACATCAAGATAAGCGGTCGGTCGGAGTTGGGATCTTCTTGATGGTGTTTGCGCTGTTATGGGGCGGTGTACCTACGTTGTTGTTGATCCGTACCCTCTTGTCGGGAGATTTCGAACCCGGGATGTTGTTTATTCTGCTATTCAGTATTATCGGCTTGGCGCTTTTTATGTTTGGTCTGAAATTGGTAACGACCCGTCGTGTAATCGAAATTTCCGAAGATACCGTTCATTTCACGCAGCGGTCCATTTTTGGTACGAAGTCCTGGAAAGAGTTAGTCACAAATTTCAAGGGAATCTGGAGTCACTCGGTGTACTATTCGGGGGGAAAGAATAGCTCTGGTTATACGGCCTACAAGCTGGAGTTGTTGCATCCAGATCGCAAGAAGCGCATTCGTTTGTATGAATCGCGTTCGCCGGAAGGGCTACGCGCACGCCAGCAGAACTATTGCCGGAAACTACAGCTGCCAGCATTGGAGGGAGACGATGAGGCGAGCTTGACGGTGCGCGAAGTAGAAGATTTGGGGAAGTCGGTAGGAGAACTGGCGCGTGAAGGACGTATCGAGGTGGATTTCGATCCCACCCAATCGCCTCCTGCGGGGATCGAGCTTGCGGTGGAGGAAGACAAGCTGCGCATTACCTTACCAAAATCGTCAGACCTATGGGTAGGGGTGGGGCTTGGTTTATTGATCGGCGGGGTCTTTGCCATTATTGGGTTTGTCGTTCCTGACGGTCCGTTGTTATTTGGTATCGTGGGGGTTGGTATTGTGCTTGCTACGATAGGGGGCACCATATGGTCCTACATTACCCACCGGGTGATTACGGTTGCACCTGATCATTTGCATGTCGCGTATGTGACCCCTTGGGGCGAAACCAAAGGAATGCACATGGATGCTGATGCGATTCAGAATATACGCGTTGGCAGGCGCGTGCAAAATCAGGGGTCTGTGGCGCTGCTGGTAGGGAAGGATGATTTGCCACATGCGATTGGGAGTGGCTTGCCGAAAGATACGCTCGAATGGTTGCGAAACTGCGTGTTGGCCGTGGTGGCACGTGGTGCCCAAGGATAGGCCGACGTTTGAAGTAAAGCGATATATGCAGCGGGTGGTCCTGTTAGCGGAGATCGACTTCCTGCATATTGGTTATTGAAATCGGCTTTGGCAGACTCACAATATCTTTTTAAAACAGTGAGGTTACAACCTGGCCCCGGCTCCGAGCGCGCTCGGATGATGCAAAGGAGAAACTTGAGAATTGAATGTCCAATATCCAACAAGGTTGTTACACTAAATATGCTATATCTTTCGTAAGGCATTATCAATACGATCTTTATGTTTCGAAGAGGCATAAAGTTCTTCGTGTT
>PXBF01000173.1 GCA_003567005.1 PVC group bacterium | reverse complement strand
GGGGAGTGGAGAGTGGGGAGTGGAGAGTGGGGAGTGGAGAGTGGGGAGTGGAGAGTGGGGAGTGGAGAGTGGGACGTGGAGAGTGGGACGTGGAGGGTGGGGCGTGGAGAGTGGACAGTGGACACTAACGCCTAATGCCTAATTCCTAATGCCTGTTTGCTTAGCGGATGATTTTGAGGATGTCCTTGAAACGCGGATGTCCGGCGGTTTGCATCATTTCGAATAGGGCGGATTCTGCGGTGGTTAGGGGGGAGAGTTGTGCATCATTCTCTCGGGCTGCAAATTCGATTTTTTTCCATGCAATCTTTTGATCGAGCGGGTTTCTAGAACTGACGGCATCTGCGACCACTTGGACATGATAGTTAGCATCCATGAGGGAAATGGCTGTCTGTGCGATACATACGTGTGCCTCGATGCCGGCAATGAGCAGTTGATCTCTACCCGTGGCTTTCAAAGCGGATCGGAATGATTCGGATCCACAGCAATCGAAATGCATTTTTGGGATGGGTTGCAAGGGGTGCAATATTTCGCGCAAGGATGCCACCGTGGGCCCCATGCGTTCGGGATTCTGTTCATTCCAGATGATGGGGATTTCAAGGGCTTTGGCGCCGGCAACGATTTTATGCAGTCCTTTCAACAGGGTATCCTGGTTGTGCATAACGGCGGTAAGTTTTTCTTGTACATCGACGAGAACCAATGCCGTGCGGTCCATTTCTAGTAGCATGTTGCTTTCCCTTGGTTTTGATTATGTGGAAGCGGTTGTATTCCTGATCCGTCGGATCCAACTTCCCATGCTCTTCTAGGTACGATAGTTGGGGGCATCTTTCATGATTTTTACATCATGGGGGTGTGCTTCGCGTATGCTGGCCGCCGACACTTTCGTGAATTGAGCGGTTTCCTGTAATTGCGTCAAATCCTTGCTGCCGCAATATCCCAATGCCGCGCGCAATCCGCCGGTGAATTGCGTCATAACGCTCTTGACGGTTCCTGCGTAGGGGATAATGCCTTCGATTCCTTGTGGCACGAGATCGGATGCATCCACATCCGCTTGTCCATAGCGCTCCCTGCTGCCTTTGCCTTGTTGCATGGCTGCAAGGCTCCCCATACCACGGTAGGCGACATATTGGCGTCCCTGATGAATGATTTTTTCCCCAGGGCTTTCGGCGGTACCCGCGAGAATAGAGCCTAGCATCACTGCATCGGCTCCTGCCGCAATGGCTTTCGGCACATCGCCAGAAAGACGAATGCCGCCATCCGCGATGACGGGAATTTCGCCTTTCAGCTCACGCGAAACGGCGTGAATTGCTGTGATTTGGGGTACGCCTACACCACAGACCACGCGCGTTGTGCAGATAGAGCCGGGGCCAATTCCTACTTTGACTGCATGTGCGCCGGCATGGCGCAGTGCTTTGGCAGCTTCGGCTGTGGCGATATTACCGGCGATGACATCAATATCAGGGTAATGGGACGTAATCCAGCGTGTCATGGCAATCACGCCCTCCGAGTGACCATGGGCACTGTCGACGACGATAACATCGACGTTTTCAGCGGCGAGAGCATCGACACGCTCTTCATCTGCGGGGCTGACGGCAGCACCAACGCGCAAGCGATAGCGAGAGTCGCGATTATAAAGTGGTTCGACATTACGAACCAGCGTGCTGACGTCGGTGAAACTATACAGTCCGGTGAGTTGGCCTTGGGAATCCACAAGGGGCAGTTTCCCGATTTTATGTTTCATCATGATATCATATGCCTGCTGCAAGTCGGTTTCGGGGGGGGCCGTTATCACATGGCGCGTCATGATCTCGGCAACTTTGGCATGGATATCTTCCGCATAGCGGACATCTGTTGAGGAAAGAATACCGACAACTTTATCTTCTGTATTGAGAATCGGAAAGCCACTGAACGAAAATCCTTTTTCCTTGCGACGTTCAATGACGTGGGAGATCGTGTCGGTGTCACGGAATATGATGGGGTCGCGGATGAGTCCATGCAAGTGATGCTTCACATTACCGATTTGGCGTGCTTGTTGTTCGGGTGTCAGGTTTTTGTGGATGATGCCGATGCCTCCCAATAGGGCCATAGCAATTGCCATTTCCGTTTCGGTCACGGTATCCATGGCGGCACTGATATACGGGATATTGAGTTGTATGCGGCTTGTTAAGCGCGTTTGCACGGTGGTTTCGTGGGGTAAAAAATCAGCATAGCGGGTAACGAGCGAGACGTCATCGAATGTGAGCCCATCATAGGGAAAGGTTTGCATAAAGTCGTCTATATTCTTGCTTAGGGCCATGGCATTCTCCTCGGTCGTATAAAATTATACTATAGATTTAGTTGGATATCGTCATTCTGTTGCGTTACCGATCAGATTGCCGTCGAACCATAGCAGGTGCATGCCGAAATGAAAATGCAAAAAGCACGTTTGCGGGGGGGGGTACGGCGACCACGCAGTGGATCGCCGTGAGAGGGTAAAAGGGGAGGTTGGCGGTTGGCGGTTGGCAGAGGTGACGAGTGTCGGGCGGCCTGTGGCCCGAATGCCTAACGCCTAATCCCTCCTGTCTTGCTGTTTAGGCGTTCAGTCTTCTTCTGCGGTCGTTTCTTTTTCTTTGGGATCGGGTATCAGTTCGGGTACGGGGGCGGTTCCAGGAAAAGGGGCAGATCGCACAAAGGATTCTGCTTCTTCCCAGCGTTGCTCCCAGCGGTTACGGTTCGTGGATTCCCAGTTCCGCGTTTGCGTGCGTCCCGCAGCAGCAGAGAAGGTTTCTCCGATACCATCTCCTACGCCTCGTGCGGTTGAGGTTACGGTATCTACAGCGCCGGTAACGGTTCCATAGGTCAAATCGCGCATACCGTCGCCGATGCCACGTATATCACCCCGTGCCGCACTCGTTGCCGTTTGTGCTGCGCCGCGTCCTATATTTCGTATACCCCTGAAAATGCCGCTTCCGGCCCGTTCGGCCGTCGACACAACGGTGCGGCCTGCTGCCATACCTGCATCAGCAACGCCTCCCAGCGTCGCAGTGATGAATGCACCAGGGCGGGTGATCAAGTTAAATAGTGCAGTGCTTCGGTCGATAATAGGTTCCCTTGGTGTTCCACTGATTCCGAGTCGGTAGGTATTTCCCGATGTTTGTAGGCGATTTTGGACGCGTAGGTACTCTTCTGCTACTGCGGCATCTACCAGTACATCCATATTCGAGCCACCAATGGCAGTAGAGATACCTGGAGGGAGTAGGCCGCGAATCGAACGGATATCAAATCCGATCATACGGCCTGCAGCATTCATCGCTGGGATATTCGTGCTGGTAATGCCAATGGTAGAAATGAATCCGATATAGCCGTTTTCATAGTCAGGCTGCAGGATTTCGGCTTTCACCCGCATCGTTCCTGGCATATTTGTGCTTGTGCGCGCTTTAACCGTATCGAAGAGAAGCGTATTTGCATGTACTTGTATATTTGTCAGGGCAAGCATGATGGGGGGGGTAACGGTGAAATCGGAATAGGTGATGAGAGCATCCGGTACAGTCATATGCGAGAGGGTTAGGGTCGGATAGGTTTCGCGCGGTGGCTTTGGCTCTCTAGGGGGCCTCTCCGGCATGCCGGCGATAAGTTCTTCAAGATTCAAGCTACCGTCAACGTTGCGTATCACGTGTAACTCGACCTTGTCCACTTTTATCTCGTGAATATTCAGGTGTTTCTTCAATAGCTCGGATAAGCGGATGGTAATGCCTGGTTGAGAAATGGTCAGCAAAGGCACATGGGGATTAAACCCTTCGGGTTGGGCAATCTGCATTTTTTGTATTTCGGCGTATCCACGAAGCGGTCGTACGCGCACTTTTTCAACCTGCACTGGGGTACCCAGCCGACGAGTGAGGATCGGGTTGGCGACTCTAGCGACCCAGAGAGATGTAGTAGTAATCGCTATCACGCCCACAAGGAGAACGAGCCCAAGAAGCACCGCTATAACACGCAACACTTTAAGGATGGTTTTGCCCTTTCTCATACTACATAAATTGCAGGAAATGTGCGGGGTTGTCAAATCCACATTCCGTTCAGAAAAGAAGATGGGCTGGGCGCGAACGTTGGTGCTGTCGACCGTTTTATTGTACACATCCTGCTTGGCAAATCATGCCGGAGGCGGTTCTGCCGGGAACTGCGATCAAGAGCGCGTGATTTGGCTAAAGGGAACACGAGGTATAGGGGAGCGAGCAATGCGACGGTCAGGGGTACATCACTCCGTTTGTGTGCCAAGTTTTTCCCATGGTTGGATGTTATCGCGGAATGCTGGGTAGGGTTCGAACCATGCTTGCATTCCGGGCGTCATATAGATTTCGATGGGTTCGCGGTCCGGTATCAGTATAGCTTCCGATTCCGGGAAGCGCTTGCGTAATGGATTTGCCTGCTGTTCGCCAGCAACAAATAGCGCAGTAGACAATACATCTGCTTCGGTAGAATTGGGGGATAATACGGTCACGCCAGCCATACCGCTTACCGGCCAACCTGTTTGAGGGTCAATAATGTGGGCGTAGCGCTCACCCTCTATTTCGGTATAGCGTTCATAGTGTCCGGAGGTAGCCACGGCAAAACGGCTGGGTACACGAATGATACCGATGGCGGCTTGTTTTTCAAAGGGGTGCTGAATGCCGATCTGCCAAGGTCGATCCGCTTCTGCTTTGCCTTTAGCCCGCATTTCGCCCCCTAGATTCAGCAAAAAGTGAGCATCGGGAAATTGTTGTTCGATTTTTTCGAAGGCGAGATCCAGTGCAAAGCCCTTGGCTATACCCCCGGGGTCAATATGGGCGGGTTTGCCTGCATATCTTGCACCTGTTTGGTCAATCGATAGATCTGCAATGCGCGGGCTATCCAAGGCATCGGCGATCTGGTCAGCGGTGGGCAGGTTGGTTGGCGTGACCCCACCGCTAAAACCCCATAGTTGTATCACAGGCAACAGCGATGGATCGAAGAAGTCATTGGCTTTCTCGGTCATTTCGATCGTCGTGGTTAGGAATGATTTTGTGAGGGGCGAAATGGGGCTCAATGCACCCTCACGATGCAAGACAGACAATTCGCTGTCGGGGTCATAAACGCTAAGCTTACGATTGACTGCATCGAAAGTGTCCTTTGCGATTTGCAGCATTACAGGAAAATGTTCACGCTCAGAAGCCGGGGTTCGCAGGGACGCGACGGTACCCATCACAATCCATATTTCTTCACGCGGTGCAGTGATTTTTCGAGGCGTTCGTTGCAGCAGGTACCAGAAAAATAGGATGATGCATAGTAGGACAATGGCTCGATATACAAGTTTCACGGGGATTCCTCCAGGATAGGGATCTTGCGTGTTTCGGGTTGGAAGGGGAGAGCCGTCAGTGCTTCCAAGCCACGTTCCGCAGATAAAGAGGCGGGGAATTGTTCCACCAGTTGGGCGTAGATTTCTTCCGCTTCTGTTATTTGGTTTTTAGCGGCAAGCAATTGAATAACGCGTTCCATTGTCATCAGGTACATTTCATCTATTTCATGCAACCGCCCGCGTTGGTATGCGTCACTGAATAGTGTCAAGACTGCCTGTGCACGATGTAAGTCGGGCTCTAGCACGAGCACTTGCTCATCTTGGCGAATGGTACCGTTGAACAGTAATTGTCGATAGGCTTGTAGCAGGAATCGTTCAGCGGGTATCGTGCCAGCTTGGTCACCATCTTGTTTGAAACCAACATAAGCCCATGCTGCGGCATGGGTTAAGGGGTGGCGCCAATCATGTGGGCCGTATTGATCTTCAAAAGACGCGAATCTACATGCCGGGAAGCCTGCCTTGCGCCTGAAAGATTCGACTTGGACTGGATCAGAGGGGAGGGTTCCGTCCGGCGCAAGGTATGGAGCATATTTCTGATACCATCGGAAAAAGAGGGTATCGGCAAAATCATCCGTTGTTCCACCTATCTTATGCATGAGGAGCCAGGCAAGTTCTGTGCAGGTACGCGGGTGAAAGCGCGTAGCGGGAATGGCTTGATCCCGCAAAATCTCATATCCATGTTGGACCCATCGCCAACGTTCGTCGCCATCCGGTAGTAGGACGGTAATATTGTAGGCGAGATTCCAGGCATGTAATGCCCAAATATCCGGGAATTGGGGTTGGAGGGCCGTAATCCACTCGGCGAGCTGGATGATTTCCACAAAGCGGCCCTGTTCCTGTAGCATCATGGCCCGCAACCATAGCCAGTCCGCAACAACGCCCCGAAAGCCTCCGAGCAAGAGATTGATCGTTGGGGTTGCGCGCGTCTCTGCGCGACTGTCGATTTGGGTACGCATTTCGATGCGCTCAAAAGCATGGTAGTTGATCGAGCCAGCCAGCAAGAGTAACAGAAGCATGAAATGCCAGGGTTTAATCAAACGTTTCATTGCACCACCTCTTCCCGCATCAATTTAAGATGGGCAAGCGTGGCTCCGAGTACGGGCAGTGCCACAAGCAATAAAACAATCGTCAGAATGTGGTCATGCAGCGTGACCTGGATATTTTCTGACAGATGCCGAAAAGGCAGTGCGGTACGTAGGTAGCTGGATCCGCGATAGATGAAATCGAGAAAATATTCTGTTTGTGTCAGCAGCCAGTTTTCCATGTGGCCATGGTGCTGGCTCTGCGCATGCCGTATTTGCGGAGTATCGCGTCCTGCAATGGTTGCAATCAGGAATGCAAGTAAGATGCCATAGGTAGCAAAAATGGTTGTGGGGAAAGAGAGGAAAGCACTAACGGTCAGGGCCATGGCCGCAGCGGCAGCACAAACGATAGCCATCAGGATTGCAGCACGTATAAGGTTACCCGGCAAGACGCCGGTTTGTTGATTGAGGGAAACGGGTGCTTGATTATCAAAAAAGATGTGGGGTTCATTGTCGGCATCGGATGTAAAGGACAAGATGACAGATTCTGTGCCACTGGGTAGATCCAATGCGGGGATACGGAGTACATGATTGCCATCGAGCACCGATTCAATGGAGCGCGTCTCTAAGGGAGTCGGATCATCTGGAAGCGTAAGGGTCCACTGCCCACTGACAGCGGCTCTCCGCATGGGCTCTAAGCGCCATTGAAAATGGAGTTCCCACGGTTGCGCGGTGCTCACTTGGGCGTCCAGTAAAATGTTCCAGCTTGTCGTGTTTCCGGCAGCAACACGGTATTGCTGTTGCCGCAGACGGTTTGCAATTTGCTGTAAGGTGGGGAGGTGTTGGGCTTCGTGCCCGTCAGCATGCTGGATCATGTGCTGCTGTTGTTTACGCGCCTGTTCCCATAGGGAAGATTCGTCTGGTCGATAGGCCGTCCATACTGGATGCGTGGGGATGGCTTTTCCCTGGAAGCGTATTGTCATGGTGCCAAAGAACAGGAGCAATGCTATGGCAAGAATCGCACCAACTGCGAGTTGCACGGCAAACCATTTTCCAAACCAGATGGCGAATCCCGCTACGGGTTTTGTCCGGAGCATGGCAAACTGTTGGTGGATACGCTCGGCAGCCAATGTATATCCTCCGAGCCAGATAGAGCCGGTAATCACCACGGCAAAAATGGCGATGGGGGTATAGGTGAGTATCATCGTCAACGCCCCTGCGGTCGTGCCATCTGCTCGAAGGGTCATTGGCAATACCATTGCTGGAATAGCAGCCCAGACCATAAGCCACGCTATAGCCCGGGTTGACCAGGCATGCTTGAGAGATGCATATATGAATGCAGCAATGGCGCGTATCATAAAGCTATTCTCCTGCGGTCGGAGATTGAAGCAATTTCAGGACATGCAACCCGTCCTAGCTGCATGTCTCTTCTTCTCACCCTATGTGGGACTGCATGGGGAAAGGGGCCCGAAAATCGCATAGCATCCATGTGGTATGTTCTATTTAAAAATGTTCTCATTGCGGTTTACCTTTGGGGATGCAGGAAATCCGGTAGCTGCACCTCTGCTTGATCCGTTGTAGAAGCGGCTTGCTCGGGTTGTCCCGCATCGAGTACAGCCTTTACAAAAAAAGACTCCAGGTTGGTGCGAGTCGCTGCAACAGTGGGTTCGTAACCCGTGATGTTGCGAAACGCTTTTGTGATCTTTTCGCGTTGTTGTTCCGAGCCGGCTTTACAACGCCAGGTTACCGTTTGGTCTTGTGTCAATAATGCCTCAATCTGGCCTTCGGCAATGACACTGCCATGATGCAGAATGGTAATGTCATGACAGATATCTTCAATATCAGCAAGCAGATGAGAGGCAATGAGAACCGTTTTGCCCGCTGCCGCGAGATCGCGCAATATTTGTTTCACATGGTGGCATCCGATTGGATCGAGACCAGCCGTAGGTTCGTCTAGAATGAGCAAATCGGGTGCATTGATCAAAGCCTGTGCCAACCCGAGGCGGCGATTCATGCCGCGCGAAAACTCACCAACCGGTCTGTTGCCGGCGGCAGACAAGCCCACGAGTTGCAGCAATGCTTGTGTGCGTTGTTTACGGGAATGGGTTGGTAGGTCAAACAGCGAACCATAGAAGTCGAGTGTTTCGGTAGCCGTGAGGTAGCGATACATCGTGGAGACTTCCGGAAGGTAACCTACCTGTTGTTGAATGCTATGATCATTCGGTTTGCCCCCCAGTATTTGAATGGTTCCGTGGGTTGGATGTAGCAACCCGAGGAGCATTTTAAGCGTTGTGCTTTTGCCTGAGCCATTTGGTCCGAGCAATCCAAATATGTTTCCGCGTCTTACAGACAATGAAACATCTTTTACAGCGGTCACATTGGGGCGGTGCCAAAAATCACGAAACGTTTTTTTAAGGTGTTTTGCTTCAATTGCCAGTGTCACGAAGGGACCTCCACGCGTTTCATTAACGTCATACCCCATATGACGGTTGCGGTTAAGAATAACAATCCATAGACAAAAGCCAAAAGAAAGCGGCCGCCCAATAGATGCGGGGCCGTATCGATTGTTTCGGTAAGCCAAAACCAATTCCAATTCGGCAGGAATGCGACTATGGGCCGCAGCCTAGTACTATTGAGCATCCATGCCGGCGTTGAAAATCCGGCAAACAATGCAAGCAGGCATACGGCTGCAGTGCTGACAGGGGGCAAGTACATACTCAGCGCCAGCGCTAGGGCAGCAAAAATCAAGAGAACAAGTACGAGCGAGCAGGTTGCAAGGATAATGGTGGGATCCAGATCAGGGCTATAGGACAAGGTGAAGGTTCCCGCGCGCGTATACCAGCCAGCCATCAAACAGGCGCTCCAGAGGTAGATGGGTAAGGAAAGCAGGGTTACGGCATGGAAAGCAACGTGTTTTTTCCAATTCCACCAGCCGCCAGTCAGGCAAGCAAGGGGAATGCAGAATAATCCGGAGAGAGCTGCGATATAATCGGATTTGAAGCCGGTATCGGGATGATAAGCTTCGGCCGCGCGATGTGCGAGCATGGTTGCGGGGGTCATCACGGCCGCGAAGAGCATTACGATCAAACCGACGCCCAAAAAGCGTGACAAAAAATACCAGGGTCGTGATACGGGTTTTGTCAGTAGCATGGCAGCAATACCGGATTCACGTTCACGGCGAAAGATATTGCAAGCGCTAGCTGCGGCCAGAATCGTGCCGACCGTAAGCAGAAGACCCAACCCGCCATCGCGCACGAGGCGGCGTCCGGTATCCCCGAACTGGAATGCAATAACCAAGGGAATAAGCAAAGTGGTTGCAGCAGCGGAAGCAGTCAACAATACGGTAATCGGTGCACGCAAGATCTCATGCGCCGGTAATAGCGTTAAGGGCAACCAAAATGATTTTCTTATAGTCATGCAACATTATTATGGTGCGTGTTATTGCGTTGCAATCCTAAATCAAAAAAAGAAGAGCCCTTACGTAAGGGCTCTTCTTTTTGATCTTATTAAGAGGTCTGAAGCTAGTTCAAACCTCCCTTATCATTCATAGCGACATATTCTTATTCCTCAGCATCTGGGTCGATTGTGTGACCATCCTCGGTGCAATCAGGATATTCTTCCAAGTCGCCAATTGTAACCGTTCCGCCGGCTGGGCAATCTGTGGCTGCAGCCACACCGCCACGGATATAAGGATCAAGATCCTCATCGTCAAAATCAGTCTCGTATGCGGCATCGGATGGCAAATTCTCAGCCATGGCGAGCTGTTCTTTAGCCGATTCGATCTGGCGCAAGTTATTGATGCAAGCATTTTGGCGTGATGTGTTACGCGCTTGTACGAAAGAGGGGATTGCGATTGCGGCCAAGAGACCAATGATCGCTACGACGATCATGATTTCAACGAGTGTGAAACCAGCTTTTTTCTTCATGTTCTTCTCCTGCTTGAGGTTTTTGCCTACCGCCAAGTCTGTACGCGACAAACATTGTCTTGTCTCTTGACGCATGCTTACGTTTCTTATTGTAAACACGAAATATAACTACGCACATAGCATGCCAATGTCAAATGCTAATAAATGAGAAAACGTATATATTGTTATATAACAATAGGTTGCGATTATCATGGTTCTCTAAATAAATATTATTTTGTTTTGGAAGCGGGGTATAATTATGTGGAAAATATCATATATGCAAAAATACTATCACATACGCAAATATGAGAAATCAAGTGTTGTCCCTGATTTATGTATAGTGCTCGTGCTTTTTATGCTGGGTGTTAGTAAGGGCACTTGGGTGGCCAAGATGATGCGGGAGAGAAACTTGGGTGGGTAAGTGGGTGTGGGAGTGTGGGACTAACCTTGTCTCGCACTTTGTCTCGCACCTTGTCCAAATCGACGAAGTGCGAGACAAGGTGCGAGACAAGGGATCCAATGGT